>NZ_JBVJCT010000003.1:256106-516573 GCF_055588305.1 Streptomyces sp. NPDC042002
CTCCTCCCCCCCCCCCCCACCCCCTCCCCCCCCCACCCCCTCCCCCTCCCCCCCCCCCCCCCCTCCCCCCCCCCCCCCCCCCCCCCCCCCCCCCCCCCCCCCCACGTCCGTGCGCGGATCAGTCCGCGAAGGTCGCCGACAGCGCCTCCGCGAGGCCCGGCACCAGGCCCGCCCCCGTGAGCACCTCCGTCGCCGCGTCCTTCTCGCGCAGCCGCAGCGCCGAGTCGCGGGTGCCGTCGCGCAGGACGCCGACCGTCATGCGCACCTCCTGGCGGTCCGGGTGCGCGGCCACCCACTGGGTGAGCTTCTTGCCGCTGAGACCCTCCGGGACCGACGCCTCCGCGGAGGGAGGCAGCATCAGCCGCTCCACGGTGAGCGCGCAGCCGACGACGGCGTCCGGCCAGGCGATGGTGCCGAGGAACTCGTCCAGCGGCTTGCCGGCCGGGATCTCGTCCTGCTCGATGGGGGTGAGACCGATGGTCTCCTGGTCGTTCTCCAGGCCGAGCTGAGCGGCGAGGCCGGGTTCCTGAGCACGCAGCCGTGCGGTGTCTACGAGGGCGAAGAGGCGGGCGGGCTGGTCCCAGCCGAGGCCGGAGGTGTACTCGTCGATCTCGAGTACGGCCCGGGTGAGTGGGCTCGCTGCCATGGGAGTGTTGGACATGGTCACAATCCTGCCTCGTTCGTAACCGGAATCGGGAACCGAGTAAAGCGTGAGTAAGTTGCATAGATGAGGCTCCTCGATCACGGAGCCTTGCGGACGGTCCACCGACACGGGGGCCTGACGGATCAACAGCGACTTCGAGGTGCGCACCTTGGCTTTCCAGATGCCGGACCGCGGCGGAGGCCCGACGGGGCCACGGATCACAGTGGGCCGGCCGTCCCGGCGTGTCCGGACCCTGCTCATGACACTGGGCGTCCTGGCCGTGCTGGCCATGGCGTTCGTCATGTTCGCGGGGTTCTGGACGGACTGGCTCTGGTACCGCTCGGTCCACTACTCGTCGGTCTTCACCACCACACTGTGGACCAAGATCGGGCTCTTCTTCGTCTTCGGTCTGCTGATGGCGGCCGCGGTGGGCTTCAACATCTGGCTGGCACACCGGCTGCGCCCGCCACTGAGCGCCATGTCGATGGAGCAGCAGAGCCTCGACCGGTACCGCATGGGCATCGCGCCCTACAAGCGGTGGCTGCTGCTCGCGATCACCTCCCTGGTGGGGCTGATCGCCGGCGCGTCCGCCTCGGGCCAGTGGCGCACGTGGCTGATGTGGGTGAACGGAGTGCCCTTCCACCAGAAGGACCCCCAGTTCCATCTCGACGTCTCCTTCTACGCCTTCGACCTGCCCTGGTACCGCTTCCTGCTCGGCTTCGGCTTCGCCGCGGCCGTGCTCTCGCTGATCGCCGCCGCGCTCACGCACTACCTGTACGGCGGTCTGCGGGTCACCAGCCCGGGAGCGCGTGCCACGGCCGCGGCCACCGGCCATCTCTCGGTGCTCCTCGGCGTGTTCGTCGCGCTGAAGGCGGTCGCCTACTGGCTCGACCGGTACGGGCTCGCGGTGAAGTCCAGTGACTTCAAGGCGACCGGCAACTGGACGGGCCTCAGGTACGTCGACGCGAACGCCTATCTGCCCGCCAAGACGATCCTGTTCTGCATCGCCGTCATCTGCGCGCTGCTCTTCTTCGCGACGCTGTGGCGGCGCACCTGGCAGCTGCCCGTGATCGGCTTCGGCCTGATGGTGCTCTCGGCGATCCTCATCGGCGGGCTGTACCCGGCGATCGTCCAGAAGTTCCAGGTCGAGCCCAACGAGCAGGCCAAGGAAGCTCCGTACGTCGAGAAGAACCTCAAGGCGACCCGCGAGGCGTACGGGATCGCCGGCACCGATGTGCAGGACTATCCGGGGGCGAGCGACACCAAGGACAAGACCAAGCTCCGCGACGACGCCGACACCGTCGCGAGCATCCGGCTGATGGACCCGAACGTCGTGTCGCCGACCTTCCAGCAGCTCCAGCAGGTGCGGAACTACTACGGCTTCCCGTCGAACCTGGACGTCGACCGGTACAGCAAGAACGGCAAGGAACAGGACACCGTCCTCGGTCTGCGCGAGCTGAACCTCGCGGGCATCCCGAAGAACAACTGGATCAACGACCACTTCCGTTACACCCACGGATACGGCGTCGTCGCGGCCAAGGGCACCACGGCGGACAGCGAGGGCCGCCCGGTCTTCACCGAGTACAACCTGCCGTCCACGGGCGGCCTGGGCTCGTACCAGCAGCAGATCTACTACGGCGAGAAGACCACCCAGTACTCGATCGTCGGCGGTCCCCAGAAGGAGATCGACTACTCCGACGACAGCGGTGAGCGGACCACCAGTTACCAGGGCAAGAGCGGGGTCAGCCTCGCCAGTCCGGTCAACCGGGCCGCGTACGCCGTGGCGTTCGGCGAGCCGCAGATCCTGTACTCCGGTGCGATCGGCGAGGGTTCGCGGATTCTCTACAACCGCACGCCCAAGGAGCGGGTCGAGGCGGTGGCCCCCTGGCTGACCATCGACGGTGACGCCTATCCGGCGGTCGTCGACGGGAAGATCCAGTGGATCGTCGACGCGTACACCACCACCAACGGTTATCCGTACGCCTCGCGCACCACCCTCGGCGACACCACGGCGGACTCGCTGACGGCGGCCAACAACCAGCGCGCGGTGGTGGCCCAGCAGAACCAGGTCAACTACATCCGCAACTCGGTGAAGGCGACCGTCGACGCGTACACCGGCGCGGTCAAGCTCTACCAGTGGGACACCGAGGACCCGGTCCTGAAGACCTGGATGAAGGCGTTCCCGAACACGGTGCAGGCGAAGAAGTCGATCTCGCCCGAGCTGATGGCTCATCTGCGCTATCCGCAGGACCTGTTCAAGGTCCAGCGCGAACTGCTCACCCGCTACCACGTGAAGGACGCCCAGACGTTCCTGAGCGGCAGCGAGGTGTGGCAGGTCCCGGACGACCCGACCAACAACTCGGGCAGTGCGGTGCCGCCGTACTACCTGAGCATGAAGCTGCCGGGGGACACGTCGCAGGCGTTCTCGCTGACGACGACGATGACACCGAACGGCCGCGACAACCTGAGCGCCTTCATGTCGGTCGACGCCGAGGCGGGGACGCCCGGTTACGGCAAGATCAGCATTCTGAAACTGCCGACCGGCAGAACGGTCGACGGACCCAAGCGGGTGCAGAGCCAGTTCAACTCCGAGCCGTCCATCGCCGAGTCCATCAGGCTCCTCAAAGGCGGCGACTCGGAGGTCGAGTACGGCAACCTGCTCACCGTGCCGCTCGACGGCGGGCTGCTCTACGTGGAACCGGTCTACGTCCGCGGTGGCGACCTCAAGTACCCGCTGCTGCGCAAGGTGTTGGTGACCTACGGAGGCAGCACCGCCTTCGAGCCCACGCTCGGGGAGGCGCTCAACAAGCTCTTCGGAGCGGAGAGTTCGACCGCGCCGCCGGACCAGAGCACCACGAATCCGCCCACGTCGAGCAACCCGACGGTCCAGGCCGCGCTCGGCGACGCCCAGAAGGCCTTCGACCAGGGGCAGGAAGCCCTCAAGAAGGGCGACTGGAAGGCGTACGGCGACGCGCAGAAGAACCTCCAGGACGCGCTGCAGCGGGCCGAGGACGCGCAGGCCAAGGCGGACAAGACCGGCGGCAGCTCCGGCGCAGGCAAGACGGCCGACAAGGGCGCCGACAAGAGCGGCGGTCCCAGCGGCAGCCCGAGCAGTAGTCCCAGCAGCAGCCCGACCAGCGAAAAGAGCCCCGGAAGCGGCTGATCAGGAGCCCACCCCGCGCCGTGGTACGGTTGCAACACAACGGCGCGGGGTGGAGCAGCTCGGTAGCTCGCTGGGCTCATAACCCAGAGGTCGCAGGTTCAAATCCTGTCCCCGCTACTGAAATCGAAGGCCCGGATCCAGTTCATGGATCCGGGCCTTCGACGTGTGTGGCGCCACGCCGGGGCGTACCCGGTGACCTGGCGACTCGTGTGAAGTGCCGCGACATGCGGGGGCAGTTGGGCGATCTGTGTTTGACTTGTCTCTCTGTGGGCATGTCGACAAAACGCTGAAGTGACCTAACTGGCTGCGGTATACCAGGTGTACCCAGTTTGCAGGTGGTGCGACGATGGACGTTATGGGGGACAAGGCAACTCTGTTGGATACAGGGCGGTTTGCGCGGCATGCCGACTTTGAGCAGCCTGCGGATCTCACGCAGCCTTCCGACCGGGACGAAACCGGCGAGGCTGCCGAGGAGGCGCGCCAGTGGTCGGCCGCCGAAGCCGGCGACGTCGAGGCGATGAGCGTCCTCGGGGCCATGCTGCTGCGCCGCGGCGATCTCGCCGCGGCCGAGCCCCAGTTGCGCGCGGCCACCGCCGCCGGTGACCGTGCGGCCGCCAACAACCTGGGTGTCCTCCTCTACCAGCGCGGATACGCCGACGAGGCCGCCGGATGGTGGCGGATCGCCGCCGTCGCCGGCAGCGCGGCCGCCGCTCACGCCCTCGGCCGGCACCACCGCGAGCGAGGCGACGAGCCCGCCGCCGAGTACTGGCTGCGCCAGTCCGCCGAGCAGGGTCACGCCCTGGGCGCGTACGCCCTCGCCGACCTGCTGGAGCATCGCGGCGACGTGGGTGCCGAACAGTGGATGCGGGCCGCCGCGGAGCGAGGGCACCGCGAGGCCGCGTACCGACTGGCGCGCACGCTGGACCGCAAGGCCCTGGACTCGGGCGAGGCCGTGGGCGACAACGGTGTCATCGGTGCCGCCGGGCAGGCCGCCGAGCAGTGGTACCGGCAGGCCGCCGCGCGCGGGCACCGCCGGGCCGCGCTGCATCTCGGGGCGATCCTGGAGAAGCGGGGCGACCTCAAGGAGGCCGGGCGCTGGTATCTGACGTCCGCCAAGGACGGGGAGGCGCGTGCCGCGTGCGCCCTCGGCTTCCTGCTGCGCGACGCCGGGGACCCCGAGAGCGCCGCCGTCTGGTGGCTGCGGGCCGCACAGGACGGGGACGGGAACGCCGCCAACGCGCTGGGCGCACTGCACGCCGAGCGCGGTGAGACGCAGACCGCCGAGCGGTGGTACCGGGCCGCGATGGACGCGGGCGACGTGAACGGCGCGTACAACCTCGGACTGCTCTGTGCCGAACAAGGGCGTACCGCGCAGGCCGAGCAGTGGTACCGCAGGGCCGCGTACGCCGGTCACCGGGAGGCGGCCAACGCCCTGGCGATCCTGCTGCTCCAGGTCGGCGACGCGGCCGGAGCCGAGCCGTGGTTCTCCAAGGCCGCGGAGGCCGGGAGCGTGGACGCCGCGTTCAACCTCGGCATCCTGCACGCCGGGCGCGCCACGGACAGCGAGGACGCCGCCGCGCTGCGGTGGTACGAGCGGGCGGCCGCCGCCGGACACACCGAGGCGGCCCTCCAGGTGGGCATCGCGCGACTGCGGGAGGGCGACGAGCCGGCCGCCGAGCGGCATCTGCGGTGCGCCGCGGGAGGGGGCAGCGCCGAGGCCGCCTACCGGCTCGCCGCCGTGCTCGACGCCCGGCGGCCACCGGCGCCCGCGCACGAACTCGGCGAGCCCGCCCAGGAGAAGAGCGAGTGCGAGGAGTGGTACGAGCGGGCGGCGTCCCAGGGGCACCGGCGCGCGCAGGTGCGGGTCGGGATGCTGGCCGCGGCGCGGGGTGACGTGGTGGAGGCGGCCCGCTGGTACCGCGAGGCCGCCGAGGCCGGGTCGCGCAACGGCGCGTTCAATCTCGGGCTGCTGCTGGCCCGCGAGGGGAGCGAGCCGGAGGCGGCGCTGTGGTGGACCCGCGCGGCCGACGCGGGACACGGGCGGGCGGCGCTTCGGCTGGCGCTCGTGTACGCGCGGCGCGGGGAGCTGGCGGAGGGGCAGCGGTGGGCCGACCGGGCCGTGTCGCTGGGACCGGCGGAGGTCTCCGAGCGGGCGGCGCGGCTGCGGGACGCCCTGCGCGAGGAACTGTCCGCGTGAGGAGCCGTGCCCGTGAGGAGCCGGCCGCGTGAGGGGCGGCCCGCTCCCGACTCGGCCGGCCCGCCCGGAGCGCTGGATCAAGGGATTTGCGCGGGCCGCGGAGTTGACGTACTGTTCAGTTCATCGACGCGGGGTGGAGCAGCTCGGTAGCTCGCTGGGCTCATAACCCAGAGGTCGCAGGTTCAAATCCTGTCCCCGCTACTGAAGGCCGAGGGCCGGAATCCGAAAGGGTTCCGGCCCTCGGTCGTTCCCGAATCCGGGTCCGAGAACGCTGCTGCGAACAGCGAACAGCGAACAGCGAACAGCGAACAGCGAACAGCGAACAGGCGAGTGGTGTGCGGAAGGCCCCGGCGCGCGTCGCGTGCCGGGGCCTTCCTGTACGTGCTTCTACGGCGGTGTGGCGGCGGCCTGCTAGGCCTGTACGACCGCGCAGTTCGGGCAGACGCCCCGGTAGGTCACCTCGACGTCCGAGACCGTGAAGCCGAAGCGCTCCGAGTCGGGGAGGTCGGTGAGCGGGTTGCCGAGCGGGTGGACGTCGCGGATCGCGCCGCAGCGGGCGCAGACCAGGTGGTGGTGCGGCCGGTGCGCGTTCGGGTCGTACCGCTTGGCGCGCTTGTCCGTGGCGACTTCCAGCACCTCGCCGAGCGAGACCAGTTCACCCAGGGTGTTGTAGACGGTCGCCCGGGAGATCTCGGGCAGCTTGGCCACGGCTCGGGCGTGCACCTCGTCGGCCGTCAGATGGACGTGGTCGCCGTCGAGGACCTCGGCCACGACGCGTCGCTGTGCGGTCAGCCGCCAGCCACGTCCGCGCAGTCGTTCCAACAGGTCACTCATACAGGTCAGCGTAACAGCCACTGGACCAGTTTCCGAATGGGTGTGACTTTAGAAGATGCCTCGGTTTAGACATCATCTACGACGGGATCGGATGCGGTACTGGCCGAAGGGCCGGCCCGGTGGACCGGGGTGGACCGGGTGGCCGAAGCCCCCGGGGATGCCCCTGGGAACTCCGGCCACCCGTTCGCTCAGGCAGGTACGCGCTGCCGCACGGGTGCCCAGCAGCGGATGATGTCGCGGACCGAGACGATGCCGACCGGGCCGTTGCCGTCGAGCACGATCAGGTGCCGGAAGCCGCCGTGCGACATCGCGGAGGCGGCCTCCTCCAAGGTCCAGGTGGGTGCCGCGAAGACGACGTCGGTGGTGGTGTGGGTGCAGGCGGTCTCGTGGTCCGGGTTCTGGCCGAGGGCGAGTGAGTTGAGGATGTCGCGTTCGGTGAGGATGCCGAGGCCGGAGGAGTCCTCGTCGAGGACCACCGCCGCGCCGACGTGGCGCGCGGACATCAGGCGGGCCGCCTGCCGGAGGGTGTGTGCCGGGCCGATGGTGAGGACCACCGTGCTCATGGCGTCGCGGACGAGCATGGGCTGGAGCCACCTCCTTGGTGAGCCGCGGGCCTCCCGGCTCCAGGAGGAGCGCAAAGAGAAGCGGTTCACAAGTTCACAAGTGGGGGAGCTCTCAGAGTCGCAGTTAAAGGGAGGGTCAACAAGGGGGCGCGTGCGGCGAGTTCGGGGGCGCCCGGGGGTTGCTCAGCAGCCCCGGACCGGCCGGGGCTGCTCAGGAATCGCTCTCAGTAACGCTGATTGAGGTAGCCAAGCATCTCGTCGTGGAGGAGGCCGTTCGACGCGGCCGCGTTGCCGCTGTGCGGGCCGGGGCGCCCGTCGAGGCCGGTGAAGGAACCGCCCGCCTCGGTCACGATGATCGCGTTCGCCGCCATGTCCCAGAGCGACAGCTCGGGTTCGGCGCAGATGTCCACCGACCCCTCGGCGACCATCATGTACGGCCAGAAGTCGCCGTAACCGCGGGTGCGCCAGACCGCCTTCGTGAGGTCGAGGAAACCGTCGAGGCGGCCCTGGTCCTCCCAGCCGGACAGCGACGAGTACGCGAAGGACGCGTCGGCCATCCGCGGGACGCTGGACACCCGCAGGCGGGTCGCGGAGGACAGGCTGCGGCCGCTGAAGGCGCCGTGGCTCTTCGCCGCCCACCAGCGACGGCCGAGCGCGGGGGCGGACACGACGCCGACGACCGGCTGGTAGCCGCCCTCGCCCACCTCCATCAGGGAGATCAGCGTGGCCCAGACGGGCACACCGCGGACGTAGTTCTTGGTGCCGTCGATCGGGTCGACGACCCAGCGGCGAGGGCCCGTTCCCTCGATGCCGTACTCCTCACCGAGGATCGCGTCGCGCGGCCTGGCCCGCTGGAGGTGGCCGCGGATGAGTTCCTCGGCGGCCTTGTCCGCCTCGCTCACCGGCGTCATGTCCGGCTTGGTCTCGACCTTCAGGTCGAGCGCCTTGAACCGGTCCATCGTCGCGGCGTCGGCGGCGTCCGCCAGGACATGGGCGAGGCGCAGGTCATCGCGATAGTCGGGCATGGGTGAACCGTATCTGCCCGTGTCGTGGCGGGGCTACACAGGACGGTGCCCCACCGGTGCCGTTCCCGGGACGGCCGTGGGGGCTCGTGCCCGGCCCCGGGCGCGTGCGGGTTCGGGCGTGCGCCCTTCGGGGCCGCCGCGACCCCTTGACAGTGCTTCCGCACGCGTCAAATCTGGCTGCAGAGCCGCTCGCCCCAGGGAGGCGATGATGCCCGCAGCGCGAGAGTCCCTCTTGGACGCTGCCTATACGGCGCTCGCGCGCCGGGCGTGGTCCGCGGTACGGATGGTCGATGTGGCCGCCGTGGCCGGAGTGTCACGCCAGACGCTCTACAACGAGTTCGGGAGCAAGGAAGGACTCGCGCGCGCCCTCGTACGGCGGGAGGCCGATGCCTATCTCGCCGGGGTCGACCGGGCCCTGGCCGCTCACACGGACGCCCGGGAGCGGCTGGTCGCGACCGCCGAGTGGACCGCCTCGGCGGCGCGCAGCAACGCGCTGGTGCGGGCGATGCTGACCGGATGCTGGAGCGAGCGGCTGCCCTCGCCCGCGCTGTCCGCCGTACCCTCCTCGTCGGCGGTGCCCGCGCAGCGGCGGGCCGACGGACCGTTGCCCTCGCCCGTCGACTTCGTGGCGCTGGTCCGCGACCGCGCGGTCGCCGCGCTCGCCCTGTCCAGGGCGGACACCCCCGAGGTCACCCGGGCCTGCGAACTGGTGGCCCGGCTCGCGCTGTCGTGGGTCGTCGCGCCGCCCGCCCGGGGCGGTGTCACGGAGTTGGTCAGGACCGCGCTGGCACCGTCCCAACGGCTCGGGGTCTGAACTGCCCCCGTCGCACAAGCGGTACGACCCGTGGGTGAGTGGTCGGCAGGACCCGCGGGTGCGCGGTCCGCAGGGCTCCGGGGCGCGTACGCGGGCAGGCTCCGAGGAACGTCCTTACTGTGCCGACCCCGACAGCTGGAGCCCGATGACGCCGATGATGACCAGGCTGATCGAGACGATCTTCAGGACGGAGACCAGGTCGTCGAGGAAGATCATGCCGTAGATGGTGGTGCCCGCCGCGCCGATGCCGGTCCACACCGCGTAGGCCGGACCGACGTCGAGCTTCTTCAGGGAGAGGGTCAGCAGACCGAAGCTGCCGAGGGCGAAGACGCAGAAGGCCACGGTGGGCCAGAGTCTGGTGAAGCCGTGCGAGAGCTTCAGGCAGACGGCGAAGCCGGTTTCGAGCAGTCCCGCCACAACGACCAGCAGCCACGCCATGTCTTGTCCTCCCACATCCGCACGTCGACTGCTTCGGCTGGCCCGATCCGGCTCGGTGCGATTATGCAGTCACCGGCCCGGAGAAGCCCTTACCGACGGCGGGCGCACGCAAACACGGGGACGTCAGTCGCCCTCGTGGCGCTCGCGCGTGGCCAGCAGCCGGCGCAGCGAGTACAGCCGCTGCGGATCCGCGTGGCCGTCGGCCACCCACTGGTCGAGCGCGCAGTCCGGTTCGTCGTGGCTGCACGCGCGGGGGCAGCCCTCGGTGCCGGGTTGGAGATCGGGGAAGGCGTTGATGACCCGGGACGGATCGACGTGGTTCAGGCCGAAGGAACGGACGCCCGGGGTGTCGACGAGCCAGCCTCCGGCGCTGCCGGCCAGCGGCAGGGCAAGCGCCGAGGTGGTCGTGTGCCGGCCGCGGCCCGTGACCGCGTTGACGTGTCCGGTGGTCCGGCGCTGCTCGGGCGGCACCAGCGCGTTCACCAGGGTCGTCTTACCGACGCCCGAGTGACCGACGAAAGCCGTGATCCTGCCGTCCAGTTGTTCCCGCACCAGGTCCGCGGCGGCTTCGTTCCGCAGCTCCTCGCGGCTGGTCACCACGTACGGGATGTCCAACGCGCCGTACAGCTCCAGGAACTTGTCCGGCGGGGCCAGGTCCGATTTCGTGAGCACGAGGAGCGGCGTCAGGCCACCGTCGAAGGCCGCCACCAGACAGCGGTCGATCAGGCGGGGGCGCGGCTCGGGGTCGGCGAGGGCGGTGACGATGGCGAGCTGGTCGGCGTTGGCGACGACCACGCGCTCGTACGGATCGTCGTCGTCCGCCGTACGGCGCAGCACCGAACCGCGCGGCTCGATGCGGACGATGCGGGCGAGGGTGTCCTTCTCGCCGGACAGGTCGCCGACGATGGCGACCCGGTCGCCCACCACGGCGGCCTTGCGGCCCAGTTCGCGGGCCTTCATCGCCATCACGACGCGGTCCTCGACGAGGCAGGTCAGCCGGCCGCGGTCGACCGTGAGGACCATGCCCGAGACGGCCTCCTCGTGCTTGGGGCGGATGTTCGTACGCGGACGGTTGCCCTTGCGGTTCGGGCGCTGGCGGATGTCGTCCTCGTCGGTGTTCTTGCTGTATCGGCGCATGATCCAGGTCCGCCCGTCAGTTCCCGAGCATTCCGGTCCACAGGTCGGGGAAGTCGGGCAGGGTCTTCGCCGTCGTCGCCACGTTCTCGATCTGGACGCCCTCCACCGCCAGCCCGATGATCGCGCCGGCCGTCGCCATGCGGTGGTCGTCGTACGTGTGGAAGATGCCGCCGTGCAGCCGGCGCGGCCGGATGTGCAGGCCGTCGGCCGTCTCGGTGACATCGCCGCCGAGTTCGTTGATCTCCTTGGTGAGCGCGGCCAGCCGGTCCGTCTCGTGCAGCCGCAGATGGGCCACGCCCCGGAGCGTGGAGGGGGAGTCGGCGAGCGCCGCGACCGCCGCGATGCCGGGAGTCAGCTCCCCGACCTCGCCCAGGTCCACATCGATACCGTGAATGGCACCCGAACCGGTGAACTCAAGGCCGCTCTCGGTCAGTTCGCAGGAACCACCCATCTCGGTGAAGATCTCCCGCAGCCTGTCGCCGGGCTGGGTGGTGTGCGCCGGCCAGTCGGGGACGACGACCGTGCCGCCGGTCACCAGCGCCGCCGCCAGGAACGGCTGGGCGTTCGAGAGGTCCGGCTCGATGATCAGGTCCCGGCCGAGCAGCGCGCCCGGTGTCACCCGCCAGACGTTCGGTTCGCCGCCCGACTCCGGGGTGTCCACCTGGGCGCCGACCGCGCGGAGCATGTCCACGGTCATCCGGATGTGCGGCATGGACGGGAGCGTCGAGCCGGTGTGCCGGACCTCGACGCCCTGGTTGAAGCGCGGGGCGGAGAGCAGCAGGGCGGACACGAACTGGGAGGACGACGAGGCGTCGATCTCCACCGGGCCGCCGTCCAGGGCGCCGCCGCCGTGCACCGTCAGCGGCAGCGCGCCGCGGGCGTCGTCGTCGATCCGGGCGCCGAGCAGGCGCAGCGCGTCGATCACACCGTGCAGCGGACGCTCGTACGACCGCGGGTCGCCGTCGAAACGGATGGGGCCGTCCGCGAGCGCGGCGACCGGGGGCAGGAAGCGCATCACGGTGCCCGCGTTGCCGACGTCGACCGTGGCCGGGCCGCGCAGGCCCGAGGGGATGATCCGCCAGGCCTCGCCGGAGGCATCCGGGCCGCCCGCGACCGTCGAGCTGGAGGCGACCGTCTCCTCGATGCCCACGCCCATCGCGCGGAGCGCGCCGGCCATCAGCAGGGTGTCGCGGGAGCGCAGCGGGCGGCGCAGCCAGCCCGGCTCGGAGGCCAGCGCGGCCAGGACGAGGGCGCGGTTGGTGACCGACTTGGACCCCGGCACGTGAACCGTCGCGTCGACGGCTCCGCTTGCGTGCGGGGCTGGCCAGAGGGCGGTGTGGGCGGGGTTCACGGTCATGCGCCCCACTTTAGTGGCAGGGCGCCGGACAGCCGCGGGTCCGTCACCGCCGGTGGCACCCGGACCGGGGAGCCGGGCCTCGCGTGCTCCGGGCGCCGGCCGGACGGTCGCGGCACAGCTCAGGGGTTCTCCGGGAGGCGCCCGCCGCTCACAGCCCCAGCAGCCAGCGCCCGCCGCCCATCAGCGAGCACAGCGACACGGCGTGGAAGAGGAACAGCCACAGCCCGGCCGGTACGTGCGTCAGCCGCGAGAGCTGGTCCGCGTCCGAGTCGCCCGCGCCGCCCCGCATCCGCTTTGCCTGGAGTTCGAACGCCGGGCGGACGCCGCCGAGGAGCAGGAACCACACCACGGCGTACGCGAACGCGGCCTGCACCTGGGGTCCGGCGAGCCAGGACACCACCAGGAAGGTGCCGCCGGTGAGGATCACGGTGAGCGCGCCGTACGCGTTGCGGATCATCACCAGCATGGCTATCAGCAGGGCCGTGGCCACCCACAGCAGCAGGGTGATGTGGCCCGCGCCGAGCAGCGCGGCGCCGCCGAGGCCGAGCAGCGGCGGAGCGGTGTAGCCCGCCGCCGCCGTCAGGATCATGCCGAGGCCGGTCGGCTTGCCGCGGCTGACCGTGAGGCCGCTGGTGTCGGAGTGCAGCCGGATGCCGCTGAGGCTGCGCCCGGTGAGCAGGGCGACCAGGCCGTGGCCACCCTCGTGCGCGATGGTGATGGTGTTGCGGGAGACGCGCCAGACGCCGTGCGGGACGATCGCCGCGAGCGCCGCGACCATGGTGGCGATCACCACCCACAGGTCGGGGTCCGGCTGTGTGCCGAAGACCTGGTCCCAGAGGGAGGTGAGCGAGGCCAGCGAAGAGGATGCGGTGCTGTCCATTGTCGGCGGTGGCTCCCTTTTGTGACGCGGAATCTGGCAGTGTTGCACGTATGTGCGGACGGTATGCGGCCAGTCGTGGACCCGAGGATCTCGCAGGAGTCTTTGAGATCGAGAAGTGGGACCGGGATCCCGAGGAGACCCTGGCCCCGGACTACAACGTGGCCCCGACCAAGGAGGTCTACGTCGTCCTCGACCGCCCTGTGAAGGACGCGGACAGCCCGAGGCCGGTTCGCCAGCTCCGCAGACTCAAGTGGGGACTCGTCCCGTCCTGGGCCAAGACGCCCGAGGGCGCCGCCCGGATGATCAACGCGCGCGCGGAGACGGTCCACGAGAAGCCCTCGTACCGCCGCGCCTTCGCCACCCGGCGCTGCATCGTCCCCGCCGACGGCTACTACGAGTGGGTCACCGGCAGCGCCGAACGCGATCTGGAGGTCGAGGGCAGGAAGAAGCGGCCGCGCAAGCAGCCGTACTTCGTGACGCCGGCGGACGGCTCGGTCTTCGCGATGGCGGGACTGTACGAGTTCTGGCGGGACCGGACGCTGCCGGACGAGCATCCGCTGGCCTGGTGGGCGACCTGCTCGGTCATCACGACCGAGGCGGAGACGGCGCCGCTCGCGGCGGCCCCCGCCGAGGGCCCGCAGGCGCTGGCCGACATCCACCCCCGGATGCCCCTGATGCTCACCCCCGACCGCTGGGACAGCTGGCTCGACCCGTCCCGCACGGACCCCGGCGAACTCCGTGACCTGCTCGCGCCCCCGCCGACCGGACTCATGCGCGCGTACCCCGTCTCCACCATGGTCAGCAATGTCCGCAACAACGGAGCGGAACTGCTGAGGGAACTGGAGGGGCCCGAGGAGGGCACACTCTTCTGACGTGACCGAGATCAGCAGCGCGAGCGAGACCGTCGAGACCGACGCCGGTACGGCCCGTGTCACCTGGCACCGGGCGGCGAAGGCGCGGCTCGTCCTCGCCGTGAGCCATGGCGCGGGCGGCGGCATCGAGGCCCGGGACCTGAGGGCGCTCGCCGAGGCACTGCCCCCGCACGGGGTGAGCGTCGCGCTCGTCGAACAGCCCTGGCGGGTCGCCGGGAGGAAGGTCGCCCCGGCGCCGAAGACGCTGGACGTCGGCTGGCGGGGGGTGTGGCCGGCGCTGGCCGGGCCCGGACTGCCCGTGGTCTCCGGTGGCCGCAGCGCCGGCGCCCGTGTCGCGTGCCGGACCGCGACCGAGCTCGGGGCCGTTGCCGTCCTCGCGCTGAGCTTCCCGCTGCACCCGCCGGGAAAGCCGGAGAAGTCCCGCGCCGCCGAACTGCTCGGCGCGGGGGTGCCCACGCTCGTCGTCCAGGGCGGCAACGACCCGTTCGGGAAGCCGGAGGAGTTCCCGCCGGGCTCGTACGAACTGGTCGAAGTGCCCTACGGAGATCACGGCTTCGCCGTCCCGAAGCGGGCCCCGCTCGGCCAGGAGGAGGCGCTGGAGGTCGTCACGGACGGCGTCGTACGGTGGGCCGCGTCACTCGGGTGACACCCGGGAATGCGGAGTGACGGACTTCTGTTGTGCCGAGCAGACAGCACGGAGAGTGCTGCACCGTTCGTACGAGAGGAAGTCCGCCGCATGGGTTCGATCTTCTGCCCGAGCCGCAGCAGCCGCGCTGACCTGGACTGGACGGTGCTGCACGCGGGCAAGAACGCCCCGATTCGGGCGGCGGGCGGACAAGATGTACATCCCTCCCCGACCGAAGGTCGTCTATCCTCCGATTCCAGTGGGACCGGTCTCGGTCTCGCTACGTCGCTGGAGGAGGTGGGTCCGGTCACTGGGACCGACGCAGGGACCGAAAACGGCCAGGCGGAGCAGCCCGAGGGCCAGGGCACGAGCGACGCGACGGCGGAAACGCCCGCCGATCGCACCGCGCGCTTCGAGCGGGACGCGCTCGAATTCCTCGACCAGATGTACTCGGCCGCCCTGCGCATGACGCGCAACCCGGCCGACGCCGAGGACCTGGTGCAGGAGACGTACGCCAAGGCGTACGCGTCCTTCCACCAGTTCCGCGAGGGCACCAACCTCAAGGCGTGGCTGTACCGCATTCTCACCAACACCTTCATCAACTCGTACCGCAAGAAGCAGCGCGAACCCCAGCGCAGCGCGGCCGAGGAGATCGAGGACTGGCAGCTGGCGCGCGCCGAGTCGCACATGTCGACAGGACTGCGTTCCGCCGAGTCGCAGGCGCTCGACCACCTGCCCGACTCGGACGTCAAGGAAGCGCTGCAGGCGATCCCCGAGGAATTCCGCATCGCCGTCTATCTCGCGGACGTAGAGGGCTTTGCGTACAAGGAGATCGCGGACATCATGGGGACACCCATCGGTACGGTGATGTCCCGGCTGCACCGGGGCCGTCGCCAACTGCGCGGCATGCTGGAGGACTACGCCCGTGACCGCGGGCTGGTTCCCGCCGGCGCCGGCGAGTCGAACGAAGCGAAAGGCTCGGGCTCATGAGCTGCGGAGAGCCGCACGAGACGGATTGCAGTGAGGTACTCGATCATCTCTACGAGTTCCTCGATCATGAGATGCCGGACGCGGACTGCACCAAGTTCGAGGTCCACTTCGAAGAGTGCTCCCCGTGCCTGGAGAAGTACGGCCTCGAACAGGCCGTCAAGAAGCTCGTCAAGCGCTGCTGCGGCCACGACGACGTGCCCACCGATCTGCGGGCCAAGGTCATGGGCCGCATCGATCTGATCCGCTCCGGACAGACCGTGCCCGAGCATGATGTGACCGCCACGGTTCAGGAGTCCTGACTCCCGGCATCCTGGGCACTCCCCGGCCCTCCGGCGCGAGGGCCGGGCTCCGGCGAAGACTCTCCGTCCATCACTCGAACGTGCTAATCCGCGGGCCCCGAGCCCGCGGATTCGTTCATACCCGTCCCCGCCCCCTTCCTCCCGTCCTAGGCTCCGAGCCTGAGATCAGGGGAGGTACGGGGGAGGTACGAGGATGGGTTCGGTTCCGGCGTGGGCCCGCGCGTACGTGGCCTGTGTCGTCGTCATGGCTGTCGCCTGTCTCGCCCCACCGCCGCACCTCCGGGTCTCCTGGGGGATCGTCGCGCTGCTCGCCGTGCTGTACGCGGGCTGCGAGCGCGTCACACTGCCGCTCCGGCCGCGCGCCGCCGGCGCGCCCGGCGGCGGGACCAGCCAGGGGATGGGCACCTTCCTCCCCGTACTGCTGGCCGGGGCCTTTCTGCTGCCGCCGTCCGCCGCCGCCCTCGTCGCGCTGCCCGGCGCGCTGCTCGCCCGGGTCGAACAGCGCCCCCGCGGCCCGCGCCGGATCTGGCGCGCCGCCCAGCTCGCCGTCGCCGTCTGGGCCGCCTCCCGGGTGTACGGGGCGCTCGGCGGCCGGGACGCGCTGGTCACGCCCGACTTCCCGTACGCGCTGGTGCCCGCCGGGGCCGCGGTGCTCACCTTCTGCGCCGTGCTCACCGTCCTCGACGGCGGGATCCTGGCGCTGGCCGAGCGCGCGCCGGTGCGCGGTGCCTGGCACGGCCTCTTCGCGCGCTCGCTGGCGCCCGTCGCCGTGCACGGCCTCGCCGGACTGATGATGGCGGTGCTGTGGCGCAGCCCGTACGGGCCCGTCGCCGCGCTCCTCGTCCTGCTGCCGATGTACGTGTCCTGCTGGGTCTTCGCCCAGTACCACCGCGAACGGGCCGCCCACCAGGCCACCATCCGCGCCCTCGTCCAGGCCGTCGACATCAAGGACGGCTACACCCGCGGGCACAGCGAGCGGGTCGGCCAGGCGTCCGTGATGATCGCCCGTGAGCTGGGCATGCACGACGAGCGCGTCGAGGTGCTCCGGTTCGCCGGCATCCTGCACGACGTCGGCAAACTCGGTGTCCCCACGCGGCTGCTGCGCAAGGACGGGCCGCTGACCCCCGAGGAGCGGCGGATCATCGAACTGCATCCCGAGTACGGGCACGAGATGGTCCGCGGCATCGGCTTCCTCGGCGAGGCCCGCTCGGCGATCCTGCACCACCACGAGCGGCTGGACGGGAGCGGATATCCGTACGGGCTGACCGGGGCGCAGATCCCGGAGTTCGCCCGGGTGGTGGCCGTCGCCGACGCGTTCGACGCCATGACGTCGACCCGGTCCTACCGCAGGGCCCGCCCGGTGCCGGCGGCCCTTGAGGAGCTGGCGCGGTGCGCCGGGGCCCAGTTCGACCCCCGGATGGTGCGGGCGCTGACGCGGGCGCTCGACCGGCACGGCTGGCATCCCGCGGTGACCGCGGACCTGGCTCCGGCCGCCGTACCGGGCCTGCCGCCGGCGCACCCGTCCGACACCGTCGGGCGGAAGGCGCCATGAGCACCGCCGCCCCACGGCGCGGGGTTCCCGCCCGTTCCGCCCGTCTCCCGTCGGCCGGGAGAGTCCCGGCCGCGCTCACCGCGGTGCGCGCCGTCGCCCTGCTCGTCGCAGTCCTCGCCCTCGGCGTCACCCTCTGGGACGGAATCGACGAACGCGGTACGGCGCTGGCCTTCGGCGTTCTCATCGCCGTCGGCGAACTCGCCCGGTGGAGCGGGGCCGAGGAGCGGGAGTCCGCGCCCCTCGGAGCCGCCGGAGCCCTGGCGTACGCGCTGCTCGGCGAGAACGCCGGGCACCGCACCGGCCACGGCGTCCTCCAGGTCGTCGCCGTGGTCGTGGCGGCGGCGCTGATCGGCTGCGTTCCGCACGTGGCGCAGGGACACGGGCCGACGCCCGACCACCTCGCCCGCCGTGTCCTCACCGTCGCCTTCGCCGCCGTCTGCTTCCAACCCCTGTACGACCGGGGCAGGTTGCTGGAGTGGGGCGGCCCGGCCCAGGCGCTGCTGCTCGTCGCCCTGCTGGTCCTCACCACCCTGTGCGACGCCGTGCTCGCGGCGGCGACGGCCCGCGCGCGGACCCGCTGGCCGTTCGGGCCGCTGCTGCGCGACGAACTGCGGGCCACCCTCGGGATCGGTTCGGCGGTGTGCGCGACCGGGGCCGTCATGTCGCTGGCGGTCGCGGTGGCCGGACTGTGGGCGCTGCCCGTCTTCTCGCTGCCGCTGCTGCTCACCCAGCTGTCCTTCGGGCGGTACGCGGCCGTGCGGGTCACCTACCGGCAGACGATCGCCTCGCTCGCCCGCGCGACCGAGATCGCCGGGTACACACCGGCCGGGCACGCCCGCCGGGTGGCCGCCCTCAGCCGGGCCGTGGGCCGTGAGCTGGGCCTCTCCGAGCCCGACCTCACCGTCCTCGAGTACGCGGCGCTGATGCACGACATCGGACAGCTCAGCCTGGTCGACCCGGTACCGGCCGGCGCCACCGCCGCGCTCCCGGCGGACGAGCAGCGGCGGATCGCGCTGCTCGGCGGCGCCGTCGTCCGGCAGACCGGCGTGGACGCCGAGGTCGCCGTCGTGGTGGAGCGGCAGGCGGACCCCTACCGGGAACAGCCCGTCAGCGCGCGCATCGTCCGGACCGTCAACGCATACGAGGAGATGGCCCGGGAAGCAGGGGCCACAGGGCCGCTGACCGCCCTGGAGAAGCTGCGGCTGGCCACCGCCCGCGACTATCAGCCGGAGGTCGTGGAGTCGCTGGCCCGGGTCCTGTCACGACCCGGTCTGACCCTGCCCTGGGCTGGGTAACCCATGGGTAATGAGCGGCCGTCCGAAGGTACGTGGTTGGATGCGAGGAAGAGGGTGCCAGGGGGCACGGGCCGGCCCGGGGCCGCACTGCCTTCAAGGGACTCTTCAAAGGACCGGCAGGCGGGAAACGCAAGGAACTGGCAGGCGGGAATCGTGAGGATCTTCGGCAAGGGACGACACCGGCCCTCCGCCTCATGGCGGCAGGCCACCGACCGTGCGTTCACGCTGATCGGCGACGGCCGGTACGAGGACGCGGGAGCGCTGCTCACGCGTGCCGCGGACCTGGAGCCCTGGCTGTCCGAGTCCTGGTTCAACCTGGCCCTGCTGCACAAGTTCCGGCACGACTGGGAGCAGGCGCGGGCCGCCGGTCTGCGGGCCGTCGCCCTCCTCGACCGGGAGACCGGCGCACCCGACTGGTGGAACGTCGGAATCGCCGCCACCGCCCTGCAGGACTGGCCGCTGGCCCGCCGTTCCTGGCAGGCGTACGGGCTGCGGGTGCCCGGTGGTGCCGCCGTCTCCGGTGAGCCGGTGGGCATGGACCTCGGCAGCGCGGCCGTCCGGCTGTCGCCCGAGGGCGAGGCCGAAGTGGTGTGGGGGCGCCGGCTGGACCCCGCCCGCGTCGAGGTGCTGTCGATCCCGCTGCCGTCCTCCGGACGCCGCTGGGGCGAGGTCGTCCTGCACGACGGCGTTCCGCACGGTGAGCGGACCACCGCCGCGGGGCACGCCTACCCGGTCTTCGACGAGATCGAGCTGTGGGCCCCCTCGCCGGTGCCCACCTGGGTCGTGCTGCTGGAGGCGGCCACCGAGGGCGACCGGGACGCGCTGGAGCAGCTCGCCGCCGACGCCGGGTTCGCCGCGGAGGACTGGTCGTCGTCCGTGCGGCTGCTGTGCCGGATGTGCTCCGAGTCCCGGATGCCGTCCGACGAGGGCGACGAGGAGCACCTCGACCCGCACGACCACAGCGAGCCGGGGCACCCGGGACCGCTCGGCCACCGCACCGACGGGCAGCTGTGGGTGCCCGAGCGGGAGTGCGGGCTCGCTGCGCCCGCCTCGCTGGTGCGCGGTCTGCTCGACGGCTGGGTCGCGGACAGCCCGGACTCCCGTGACTGGCGGGATCTGGAAGAGGTCTGCTGAGCGCCCCTTTAGGCTGTAGTCGCAGAAATTTCAAAGGTCTGAGGAAGGCGTACGTCGTCATGGCGCAGCAGGACACCGATCAGCAGCACGCGGGCGTGCTCCCCGTGGACGACGACGGCTTCGTCATCGACACCGAGGACACCGAGGAGCGCGAGGCGGCCTACCGCGAGCGTGGCACCTCGCGGCCGATCACGGTGGTCGGGAACCCGGTGCTGCACAAGGAGTGCAAGGACGTCACCGAGTTCGGGGACGAGCTGGACCGGCTGGTCGCCGACATGTTCGCGAGCCAGCGCACCGCCGAGGGCGTGGGCCTGGCCGCCAACCAGATCGGCGTCGACCTGAAGGTCTTCGTCTACGACTGCCAGGACGACCAGGGCGACCGGCACGTCGGTGTGGTCTGCAACCCGAAGCTGGTCGACCTGCCCGCCGACCGGCGCCAGCTGGACGAGAGCAACGAGGGCTGCCTCTCCGTGCCGACCGCCTACGCGCCGCTCGCCCGCCCCGACTACGCCGAGGTCACCGGGCAGGACGAGAAGGGCAACCCGGTCAGGGTGCGCGGTACGGGCTACTTCGCGCGCTGCCTCCAGCACGAGACGGACCACCTGTACGGCTACCTGTACATCGACCGGCTCTCCAAGCGCGACCGCAAGGACGCGCTGCGGCAGATGGCCGAGAACGAGCCCCGCTACGAGATCGTGGCGAACGGCTGAGCCGTCGCTTCGCCGGGCGCCCCGCACGCCTGTGACATAAATTGACCGGCGTGACGCGGGGTCTCTCGTGGGTCCACTCGAACGGTGCCTGGGCAGGTGATCCTCCTGACCAGGCACCGTTCGCATGTACGTCGCACGTTCGATCCCTTGTGCTCCTTCGGTGATCCAGATTCAGTCACACAAGGGGAGATTCTCGGCATGGTCGGGTAGTCAGTGGGCCAAATCCGTTCCCAGAACGGTCAGTTGTGGTGCTGAATGGGAAGTGCGGGGATACGCAGCGGCGCGCGCCCGGCACAGGTGGAGGGGTGTGACGTCAACAGGCGGCTGAGAGGGGTTTGTTCGTGCATGCTTTCTCATACGGCTCTTCATCGACAGCGCTCGCGGTACCACCGGCGCTCTCTCTTCCGGTGATCGAGTCCGAGTTTCCCCGTCAACTGCACCCGTATTGGCCCAAGCTCCAGGAGAACACCAGGACCTGGCTCCTCGAAAAACGGCTGATGCCCGCGGACAAGGTCGAGGAGTATGCCGACGGCTTGTGCTACACGGACCTCATGGCGGGCTACTACATAGGCGCCCCCGACGAGGTCATGCAGGCGATAGCGGACTACAGCGCGTGGTTCTTCGTCTGGGACGACCGACACGACCGCGATGTCATCCACGGCCGGGCGGACGCCTGGCGGAGGCTCAGGTTCCGGCTCCACGCGGCACTCGACGCCCCCAGGGACCATCTGCACCACCGGGATCCCCTGGTCGCGGGCTTCGCGGACAGCATGGTGCGGCTGTACTCGTTCCTCGGCGAGAACTGGAACAAACGGTTCGCACTTCACTTCCACGCCGTGATCGAGGCGTACGACCGGGAGTTCCGGAACCGCACCTCCGGCACCGTTCCCACGGTCGCGGAATACCTCGAACTCCGTCGGCTCACTTTTGCGCACTGGATCTGGACCGACCTTCTGGAACCGAGTGCGGGGCAGGAAATCCCCGCCACCGTACGGCTGCATCCGGCATTTCGGCGGGCGGCACTGTTCAGCCAGGAATTCGCCGCCTGGTACAACGACCTCTGTTCGCTTCCCAAAGAAATAGCGGGCGACGAGGTCCACAATCTCGGAATCAGTCTCATTCACCATCAGGGGCTGACACTCGAAGAAGCCGTCACCGAAGTGAGGCGGCGGGTGGAGGAATGCATCGAGCAATTCCTCATCGCCGAGAAGGATGTGTCGCGACTCGCCGAATTACTCGACGACGGCACGGGCCGTGGAAAAGCGACGAGCGCCGCCGTAAGGGCGTGCCTCGGGAACATGCGGAACTGGTTCAGCTCCGTGTACTGGTTCCACCACGAGTCGGGCCGGTACATGGTCGACAGCTGGGACGACCGCTCCACGCCCCCGTACGTCAACAATGAAGCGGCAGGTGAGAAATGACCGTCGACTCCGTACGACCCGAGGTGTCCAAGGCGGGCGAGCTGTCCGTCCCGCCCCTCGCCGGAGGCGGGGTGCCCGTTCTCGGGCACGGCTGGAAACTGGTCCGCGACCCGCTGGGCTTCCTCGCCCAGCTGCGCGACCACGGCGATGTCGTCCGGCTCAGGATGGGCCCCAAGACGGTGTACGCCGTCACCACCCCCGCGCTCACCGGGGCACTGGCGCTCAACCCCGACTTCGAGATCGGCGGCCCCCTGTGGGAGTCGCTCGAAGGGCTGCTGGGCAAGCAGGGTGTCGCCACGGCCAACGGGCCGCAGCACCGGCGCCAGCGGCGGACCATCCAGCCCGCGTTCCGGGCCGACATCATCCCCGAGTACGGCCCGATCATGGAGGAGGAGTCGCGGGCCTTCGCGGCGCGCTGGGAGGAGGGCGCGTCCGTCGACTGCACCTCCGAGTCGTTCCGTGTCGCCGTCCGTGTCGCCGCCCGTTGTCTGCTGCGCGGCCGGTTCATGGACGAGCGGGCCGAGCGGCTGAGCCTCGCGCTCGCCACCGTGTTCCGCGGCATGTACCGGCGCATGGTCATACCCGCCGGGCCGCTCTACAGGCTCCCGCTTCCTTCGATACGCGCATTCGACCGCGCATTGGCCGATTTGCACGCGCTCGTCGACGAGATCATCGACGAGCGACGGGCATCTGGTCAAAAGCCGGACGATTTGCTGACGGCATTGCTGGAAGCGAAGAACGACGACGGCGACCCCATAGACGAACAGGAGATCCACGACCAAGTCGTCGCGATACTCACTCCCGGCAGCGAAACCATCGCGTCCACGATCATGTGGTTGCTCCACGTGCTGACCGAACATCCGGAACAGGCGGACAAAGTGGCCGCGGAGGTCCGATCCGTCGCAGGAGACCGACCCGTCGGATTCGGCGACGTCCGGAAGCTGTCGCACACGAACAATGTCGTCGTCGAGGCGATGCGTTTACGCCCCGCCGTATGGATATTGACGCGGCGCGCGGTGGCCGAAACCGAGCTGGGCGGCTATCGCATTCCGGCCGGAGCCGACATCGTCTACAGCCCGTACGCGATCCAGCGCGACCCCCGGTCGTACCAGGAGTACCTGGATTTCGATCCCGACCGCTGGCTTCCGGAACGCTCCAAGGACATCCCGAAGTACGCGATGCGCCCCTTCAGCGTGGGCAACCGCAAGTGCCCGAGTGACCACTTCTCGATGGCGCTGCTCTCCCTGATCACCGCGACCGTGGCGTCCCGGTGGCACTTCGACCAGGTGTCCGGGTCCAACGACGCGACCCGCGTCGGCATCACCCTGCGGCCCCACGAACTGAGGCTGAAGGCCCGTCCGCGGTAGGGCTCTCGTACGGGCCGGACACCGGCCGGGCATCCGCCGCCCGGCCGGTGTCCGGCCCGTACGTGCACCGGCGCACGGTTCAGGCCGCCCTCGGGCCCCTGAACGTGCGCCGCGGTCTCACGCCTTCGGCACGACCACGGTGACCGTCCACTCCTGAAGGCCGTCGCAGGAGACCCGGGCCGGATCGCTCGGACACAGCGGGCGGGACGAGGTCAGCCGGACCGTTCCCGCCGAGACCGCCCGGTAGACGGCGGACGCGTCGCCCG
Source organism: Streptomyces sp. NPDC042002 (assembly GCF_055588305.1). NCBI lineage: Bacteria > Bacillati > Actinomycetota > Actinomycetes > Kitasatosporales > Streptomycetaceae > Streptomyces > Streptomyces sp. NPDC042002. Next base: position 279,689 of record NZ_JBVJCT010000003.1, read on the forward strand.
GCTGGAGGACGATCCCGCTGTTGGTGGCCTCCAGCCCGCTTCCGGCGGTCTTCACGGGTGCCCAGGGCCGGCGGCTCGTGCCGTCCAGGGAGACACGGATCGTCTCGCCCGGCGCCAGGCAGTACGTGTGGCCGGTGTCGGCGGCGCCCAGTTCCCCCTTCGCCGTGGCGCAGTTCGGGTGGGACGGGGTGGGGGACGGCGACACGGTGCCGCTGCCGCCCGCGTCACCTCCGCTCCGCGTACCGCAGCCCGCGAGGAGCAGGGTCAGAGCGGCGAGGGCGATGGTCCGGGTGTGAGTCGTTCGACGCATGGGGTGGCCTCCTTGCGGGTTGGACGTGCCACCGGTGGATCAGGATCCATCCCCGCGCGGGGGGGGGGGGGGGGGGGGGGGGGGGGGAGGGGGGGTGGGGTGGGGGGGGGGGGGGGGGGGGGGGGGGGGGGGGGGGGGGGGGAGGGGGGGGGGGGGGTGGGTGGTTTCTTTGCCTCCTTGCTCACCACCACCCCCCCCCCCCCCCCCCCCCCCCCCCCCCCCCCCCCCCCCCCCCCCCCCCCCCCCCCCCCCCCCCCCCCCCCCCCGGGTCCGGCCGCCGCGGCGGCCGGACCCAGACGCGGATCAGCTGGTCGTCAGGGCGGTGTCGTCCACGACGAAGCTGGTCTGGAGCGAGGAGTCCTCGACGCCGCTGAACTTCAGCGTGACGGTCGAACCGGCGAAGGAGGACAGGTCGAAGGTCTTCTGGGCGTACCCGGTGGCCTTGTTGAGGTTGGAGTAGGTCGCCAGCGTGGTGGAGCCCGCGGTGACGGTGAGCTTGTCGTAGGCCGAGGTGGTGCTGGTCTCGGCCGTGTCGACGTGGAGGTAGAAGGTGAAGGAGGCCTTGCAGCCGGACGGGATCGTCACCGACTGGGACAGCGTGTCGGTGTGGGTCGAGCCGTAGCCGTCGAGCCAGGCGTCGTACGAGCCGCCGTGCGTCGCCTCGCCGGTGTCATTGGTGATGACACCGCTCGTCTCGCTCCACACGGTGGCGCCCGACTCGAAGCCCTGGTTGCCGAGGAGCTGCGCCGAGGTGCAGGTGCCGCCGCCCGAGGTGCTGACGGTCCAGGTGAAGGAGGCCGAACCGGAGGCGGCCGTGCTGTCCTTCGCCGTGACGGTGACCGAGTAGGTGCCGGCGGTGCTCGCGGTGCCGGAGATCAGCCCGGTCGAGCTGCTGATCGACAGCCCGGTCGGCAGCCCGGTCGCGCTGTACGTGAGGGTCGCGCCCGCGCTGTCGCTCGCCGAGATCTGGAGGCTCGCCGAGCCGCCGGTGGCCGTGGACTGGCTGCCCGGGTTGGTGACGGTCACGGTGTTGCCGGTGCTGGTGCCCGAGGTGAAGGCGGCCGTGCCGTTGGGGGTGCCCCAGCCGGTCGGGCCGTCGTAGCCGGTGGCCGCGGTGCAGAAGTACGACGGGGAGCAGGAGCCGTTGCTGCCGCTGGTCACGTCGTACAGGTTCGAGGTGTGGGAGTAGGGGTACTTCGCCGGGTAGTCACTGGAACCCGGGGTGCCGGCCAGCGCGTACACGCCCGCGATGATGGGCGAGGAGGCGCTGGTGCCGCCGTAGACCGCCCAGCCGGAGCCGCCGTAGGTGTCGTAGACGGCCACGCCGGTGGCGGGGTCGGCGACCGCGGAGACGTCGGCCTCCATGCGCTTGGTGCAGCCGGTGTCGGTCTGCCAGGTGGGCTTGGAGTCGTAGGCGGAGCAGCCGGAGCCGGTGCCCTCGGTGCTGCTGGTCTTCCAGACCGACTCGGTCCAGCCGCGGGTGCTGGAGGAGGTGCTCAGCGCGGTGCCGCCGACGGCGGTCACGTACTGGGAGGTCGCCGGGTACTCGGCGCCGTAGGCCTCGTCACCCGAGGAGACCGTGATGGCGACACCCGGGTGCTTGAAGTACGAGGTGTCCTCGCTGGTCTGCGAGGAGGACTCGGAGCCGCCCCAGCTGTTGGAGACGAACTTCGCGCCCAGCGTGACCGCTTCGTTCTCGGCGATACCGAGGTCGGAGTCGTTCGCGGAGCTCGCCTCGACGAGGATGATGTTGCAGTTGGGACAGACGGCGCTGACCATGTCGATGTCGAGCGCCTCCTCACCCGCCCAGCCGGTGTCGTTCGTCGGCAGTGAGGTGGTCGAACCGGTCTGGCTGACCTGCTTGAAGCAGCCGCTGGCCGCTGTGCAGGCGGACAGACCGAACTGCGAGCGGTAGGTGGCCAGGTCGGCGGCGGCGTTGGGGTCGTTGTAGGCGTCGACCACGGCGACCGTCAGACCGGAACCGCCGGTCGAGGGCAGGTTGTAGGCGCTGTGCAGGTTGGCCGGGCTGAGGCCGGACACCGCGGCGGCGGCGTCGGGAGAGACCTTCGCCGCGAGCTTCTGCGCGATGTCGGTGCGGCGCTGCGCGAAACACGACATCTGACCGGGCTTCGCCGCCTCGGCGCACAGGTGCTTGGTCGCGACCTTCTGGCCGGCCCGGCCGGTCGAGTGGACCGTCTGCCGGGCGGGGTCGGTGAGGGCCCCGGCGTTCTGGGTGGCCCGGGAGACGTGGGGGGTCGGTGCGGGCTGTGCGTCGGCGGGAGGGGCCGCGGCGAACCCGGCGAGGCCGAGGGCCAGGGCGGGGAGGGCGGCGGTGAGGAGTCTTCGCAGGCTCCGGACGGGTCTGCCGGAGGGTATCGGGCGCTGGGAACGCATGGGGGTGTCGCCTCCATCGGTTCGAGGCCGGTGCCGCTCGGGCCGGGGTAGGGCCGTTCGCGGCACCACAGCCGGAAGTGGGGGGTTCTCGGCGCTCTGAAGGGACGGGCCCGTGACGCGCGTAGCGTGACCACGGGGAGGTGGCACGAAATACGTCATGGGCATGCCAATTCAGTCGTCCTGACGTGCCGTGGTGCGCGGCATGACGGGACGGCCAGAACCTAGCCGGGGTGAACGACGCGCGAACAGGCGTGCCGGAAGAACTTTGCCGCTCCATGGACGGGGATTGGCACGGCGATTGGAGGCGCGGGGGCAGTACGTGACGAAAGCCGGGCCCCAAGGGGCGGCCCGGCTTTCGTCGGTGACGAACGGTCAGATCATGCGGACCGGTCAGAAGTCCTCGTCGAAGTCGACCGTGCCCTCCACCGCCACCTGGTACGCCGACGGCCGGCGCTCGAAGAAGTTGGTCAGCTCCTGGACCCCCTGCAACTCCATGAAGGAGAAGGGGTTTTCGGAGCCGTACACCGGCGCGAAGCCCAGCCGCTGAAGGCGCTGATCGGCGACACACTCCAGGTACTGCCGCATCGAGTCGGTGTTCATGCCCGGCAGGCCCTCGCCGCACAGGTCGCGCCCGAACTGAAGCTCGGCCTCGACGGCCTCGCGCAGCATGTCGGTCACCTGCTCCTGGAGCCGGTCGTCGAAGAGCTCCGGCTCCTCCTTGCGGACGGTGTCGACGACCTCGAAGGCGAAGCTCATGTGCATCGTCTCGTCGCGGAACACCCAGTTGGTGCCGGTCGCCAGGCCGTGCAGCAGGCCCCGGCTGCGGAACCAGTAGACGTACGCGAAGGCCCCGTAGAAGAAGAGCCCCTCGATGCACGCCGCGAAGCAGATGAGGTTCAGCAGGAAGCGGCGGCGGTCGGCCTGGGTCTCCAGCCGGTCCAGCTTCTCGACCGAGTCCATCCACTTGAAGCAGAACTGCGCCTTCTCGCGGATGGAGGGGATGCTCTCGACCGCCGCGAAGGCCGCCGTGCGGTCCTCCGGGTCGGGCAGATAGGTGTCGAGCAGCGTCAGATAGAACTGGACGTGCACGGCCTCCTCGAAGAGCTGACGGCTCAAGTAGAGCCGCGCCTCAGGGGAGTTGATGTGCTTGTACAGCGTCAGCACCAGGTTGTTCGACACGATCGAGTCGCCCGTCGCGAAGAACGCGACCAGCCGGCCGATCATGTGCTGCTCACCCGGCGTCAGCTTCGCGAGGTCGGTGACGTCCGAGTGGAGGTCGACCTCCTCGACGGTCCACGTGTTCTTGATCGCGTCCCGGTAGCGCTCGTAGAAGTCCGGGTAGCGCATGGGACGCAGGGTCAGTTCGAAGCCCGGGTCGAGGAGGTTTTTCTCGGACGCGGCCTTCTCGGTGGTGGTGTCGCTCATTACTGGCAGGCCTCGCAGGACTCGGGGTTCTCAAGGGAGCAGGCGACGGCGTCGGGGTCGGCCACCTGCTGCACGGGGATGGTCTTCTCGGGCTGCGCCTGGGCCTGGGCCGCGCGGGCGATGCGCGTCGCGGGACGGGAACGCAGGTAGTACGTCGTCTTCAGACCCGACTTCCAGGCGTAGGAGTACATCGAGGAGAGCTTGCCGATGGTCGGCGTCTCCAGGAACAGGTTCAGCGACTGCGCCTGGTCCAGGAACGGGGTCCGGGCGGCGGCCATGTCGATCAGGCCGCGCTGCGGGATCTCCCACGCCGTGCGGTACAGGTCGCGCACGTCCTGCGGCACCCAGGTGAAGCCCTGCACCGAGCCGCTGGACTCGCGCAGCGCCTCACGGGTCTGCGCGTCCCACACGCCGAGCTTCTTCAGCTCGGCCACCAGGTAGGAGTTGACCTGGAGGAACTCGCCGGAGAGCGTCTCGCGCTTGAACAGGTTCGACACCTGCGGCTCGATGCACTCGTACACGCCCGCGATGGACGCGATGGTGGCGGTGGGCGCGATGGCGAGGAGCAGCGAGTTGCGCATGCCGACCTCGGCGATCCGCTGCCGCAGGGCGGCCCAGCGCTCCGGCCAGTTCAGCTCGACCTCGAAGTGGTCCGGGTGCAGCACGCCACGGGCGGTACGGGTCTTCTCCCAGGCCGGGAGCGGGCCGTTGCGCTCGGCGAGGTCCGCGGAGGCCTCGTAGGAGGCGAGCATGATGCGCTCGGCGATCCGGGTGGACAGCGCGCGGGCCTCGGGCGAGTCGAAGGGGATGCGCAGCTTGAAGAAGACGTCCTGGAGGCCCATCGCGCCGAGGCCGACCGGACGCCACTTGGCGTTGGAGCGGCCCGCCTGCTCGGTCGGGTAGAAGTTGATGTCCACGACGCGGTCGAGGAAGGTCACCGCGGTGCGCACGGTCTCGTCGAGCCGCTCCCAGTCGATGTCCTGACCGACCACGAACGCGCCCAGGTTGACCGAGCCCAGGTTGCAGACCGCCGTCTCCCCGTCGTCCGTGACCTCCAGGATCTCGGTGCACAGGTTCGAGGAGTGGACGGTGTGGCCCGGCTCCGCCGTCTGGTTGGCGGTGCGGTTGGCGGCGTCCTTGAAGGTCATCCAGCCGTTGCCGGTCTGCGCGAGGGTGCGCATCATGCGGCCGTACAGGTCGCGGGCCGGGATGGTCTTCTTGGCGAGGCCCGCCTCCTCGGCCTTGCGGTACGCGGCGTCGAACGCGTCGCCCCACAGGTCGACCAGCTCGGGCACGTCGGAGGGGGAGAAGAGCGACCAGACGCCGTCCTCGTTCACCCGGCGCATGAACTCGTCCGGGATCCAGTGCGCGAGGTTCAGGTTGTGCGTACGCCGGGCGTCCTCACCGGTGTTGTCGCGCAGCTCCAGGAACTCCTCGATGTCGGAGTGCCAGGTCTCCAGATAGACCGCCGCCGCGCCCTTGCGCCGGCCGCCCTGGTTCACCGCGGCGACCGAGGCGTCGAGCGTCTTGAGGAACGGGACGATGCCGTTGGAGTGCCCGTTGGTGCCGCGGATCAGCGAACCGCGCGACCGGATACGGGAGTACGAAAGGCCGATGCCGCCCGCGTGCTTCGACAGGCGTGCCACCTGGTGGTAGCGGTCGTAGATGGAGTCCAGCTCGTCCAGCGGGGAGTCGAGGAGGTAGCAGGACGACATCTGGGGGTGCCGCGTACCGGAGTTGAAGAGCGTGGGGGAGGAGGGGAGGTAGTCGAGGCGGCTCATGAGCCGGTAGAGCGCGGCGACTTCGTCCACGGAGCGGGCCGTGTCGTCCTCGGCGAGGCCGGACGCCACCCGGAGCATGAAGTGCTGGGGCGTCTCGACGACCTTGCGGGTGATCGGGTGCCGGAGCAGATACCGGCTGTGCAGCGTGCGCAGCCCGAAGTAGCCGAAGCGGTCGTCGCCTTCGGTGTCGATGAGTGCGTCGAGGCGGGCCGTGTGCAGCCGGACGAACGCGGCCGTGCGGTCGGCGATCAGGCCCTCGCGGTGGCCGACGGCGACCGACTCGGAGAAGGTCGTGACGCCCTGGGAGGCGGCCTCCGCGGCGATGCTGATCGTGAGCAGGCGGGCGGCCAGCCGGGAGTAGGCGGGGTCCTCGGAGATGAGCCCCGCGGCCGCCTCCGTGGCCAGTTCGCGCAGCTCGGCCTCGTCGGCGCGGGCGGACCGGCCGCGCAGCGCCGCGGCGGCGACCCGGCCGGGGTCGGCGTCGGTGAGGTCGGCGGTGAGATCGGTCAGGGTCCGCAGCAGCGCGGTTCCGGGACCGTCGGTCTCCACCCGGGCCTGCTGCGCGGTCACTGGAGCCGGATCGGCTGGCGCGATGGTCACGTGGGAATCTCCCTCGCTCGGCACGGGGCCTGGCGGCGAGGAGCGGGGCACACGGGAGCGCTTCTGGGCAGCACGCACCGCGTCCACCGGCCCATTCCGCGAGGCCCGGACGTCGTCGGCACCCGGGCCGGACGGCCGGGGCGCGCTGTCGGCAGGTCCTCGGACTGACGCGAGCGCGGGCACGCGAAGACGCGAACACGCACAGGTACACCGTTGCGGGACAGTTCCGGATTCGCACCGGATTCCCCTGCGGCGACAGCGACCATGAGCATACATCTTGTGCCGGGCTCCGGGAGTGCCCCCACATGTTGTGTCGGGTCGGTGTCCGCGAGCGCTACGGAGCGTGTTGGACCGTCAACTCGTAGGTGAGCGGCCCGTCCCCGAGACGGGCGCGCGCGGCGATCTCACTGACGGTGGGGTACTCCTCGGGCCGCGCCGGCCTGACGACGATGTCCATGCGGGCGAGTGTGCCCGACCGGCACGGCGACGGGCCGCCGGGTTTCGTCCGGCGGCCCGTCGTACGGCGCTGTCGTGTCGGTCGTGCCCGACAGCCAGGACAGGTCCTAGTGGCTCGCGTCCGCCGTGGCCGGCGGGAGCTCCGTCTCGACCCCCGCGTCTCCCGCGTCGGCCGTGTAGTCGGCGGGCGAGGTCTCGTCGATGCCGTCGGGGGCCTTGAACGCCCTGAGGGCGAAGGTGAGGACGACGGCCACCACCACGTTCAGGACGAACGCCGTCAGGCCGAGGTAGCCGATCTCGCCGATGCCGGGGATGTCCTTCGAGCTGCCGCCGAAGTGCTTCTGGGTCGGCGAGGCCACCCCGTAGGCGGCGATCGTGCCGTAGAGCATGCCGACCGCCCAGCCGCCCAGCAGCGCCCAGCGGTGGAACCAGCGGGTGAACAGCCCGCCGACCAGCGACGGGAAGGTCTGCAGGATCCAGATGCCGCCCAGCAGCTGGAAGTTGATCGCGACGGTCTTGTCCATGGTCAGGACGAAGACCAGCGCGCCCAGTTTCACGAACAGCGAGACCAGCTTGGAGACCCTGGTCTCCTGCCGCGGGGTCGCGGCCGGGTTGATGAAGTCCTTGTAGATGTTGCGGGTGAAGAGATTCGCGGCCGCGATCGACATGATGGCCGCCGGGACGAGCGCGCCGATGCCGATGGCCGCGAAGGCCACCCCCGCGAACCAGTCGGGGAACATGTTCTCGAAGAGCTGGGGGATGGCGAGCTGGCCGTTGGTTACCTTCACGCCGGCCGCGATCGCCATGAACCCGAGCAGGGCGAGCAGGCCCAGCATCAGCGAGTACAGCGGCAGGATCGTGGTGTTGCGGCGGATCACCTCCCGGCTGCGGCCGGACAGCGTCGCGGTGACCGAGTGCGGATACATGAACAGCGCCAGCGCCGAGCCGAGCGCGAGGGTGGCGTACGTCCACTGGCCGGCCTCGGCGGGGACGAGTCCGCCGGCGCCCGCGGCCGTGTACTTGGCGCCCGCCGCCTTGAAGATCTCGTCGAAGCCGCCCAGCTTGATCGGGATGTAGATGATGGCCACCGCGATCACGATGTAGATCAGGGTGTCCTTCACGAACGCGATCAGGGCGGGGGCCCGCAGACCCGAGGAGTAGGTGTACGCGGCCAGCACGCCGAAGGCGATGAGGAGCGGCAGGTCCTTGACGAACCAGTTGGTGCTGTCGCCGCCGCCCACCCCCATCACGTCGAGGACGGCCTGGATGCCGACCAGTTGGAGCGCGATGTACGGCATGGTGGCCAGGATGCCGGTGACGGCCACGGCGAGGGACAGGCTCTTGGAGCCGAAGCGGCCGCGCACGAAGTCCGAGGTCGTCACATAGCCGTGCTTGTGGGAGACCGACCACAGGCGGGGCAGGAACGTGAAGATCAGCGGGTAGACCAGGATCGTGTACGGCACGGCGAAGAAGCCGGCCGCGCCCGCCGCGTAGACCGCCGCGGGTACGGCGACGAAGGTGTACGCCGTGTAGAGGTCGCCGCCGAGCAGGAACCAGGTCACCCAGGTGCCGAAGGACCGTCCGCCCAGGCCCCATTCGTCGAGGCTGTGCTCGTCGGCCGCTCTGCGCCAGCGCGCCGCCAGGAAGCCCATGACCGTGACGGCCAGGAAGAGGAAGACGAAGACGCCGAGGGCGACGCCGTTCACACCGTTGTTCACGCGCCGTCACCTCCCTTCGCGGAGACGGAGGCGGAAGCGGAGGTGGAGGTGCGGCCCCGCTGGTCGTGCCGCCACAGCAGGTACGCGGTCACGGTCAGCACCGTGGACAGGGGCACCCACATCAACTGGTACCAGTAGAAGAACGGGATGCCGATGAACGCCGGGCCGGTCTTCGTGTAGGAGCCGACCCACAGCATCGCCACGAAGGGCGCGAGCAGGCAGAGGGCGATCACCACACGTACCGGTGTCACCACCGGTGGTTTCACTTCGGGCAGGTCTGACATAGGGCGACTCCGTCCCCTCATCGATCACCTGGGTAACGCGCAGGCAATCTAGGGGACGGTTCCGCTTTAGGGAACACCCCATCCCGGACGGCGGGTGTGGAGGGTTCGTGTCGGTGCGCACGACGCCCTCAGCAGGAGCGGAACCCCCGGAGCCGGTACGGCGCCTGACGGGGCGTCCGGGCCCGTCCGGCGGAGCGGCGCGGCGCGTGAGTACGGGGGAGTGTGCCCGTACCCACGCGTTACTCCGTACGGGTCAGTCCTGCGGGCGCTTGAGGCGGGCGACGAACTTGTACCGGTCGCCCCGGTACACCGAGCGCACCCATTCCACCGGCTCGCCCTGCCGGTCGATCGAGTGGCGGGAGAGCATCAGCATGGGCAGGCCCACGTCGGTGCCGAGCAGTCCGGCCTCGCGCGGGGTCGCCAGCGAGGTCTCGATGGTCTCCTCGGCCTCGCCGAGGTGGACGTCGTACACCTCGGCCAGCGCGGTGTAGAGAGAGGTGTACTTGACGAGCGACCTGCGCAGGGCGGGGAAGCGCTTGGCGGAGAGGTGGGTCGTCTCGATGGCCATCGGCTCGCCGCTCGCGAGGCGCAGCCGCTCGATGCGCAGCACCCGGCCGCCGGCCGAGATGTCGAGCAGGCCGGCGAGGGTCTCGTCCGCCGTGATGTAGCCGATGTCCAGCAGCTGCGAGGTGGGTTCGAGGCCCTGGGCACGCATGTCCTCGGTGTACGAGGTCAGTTGGAGCGCCTGGGAGACCTTCGGCTTGGCGACGAAGGTGCCCTTGCCCTGGATGCGTTCGAGACGGCCCTCGACGACCAGCTCCTGAAGGGCCTGCCGCACCGTGGTGCGCGAGGTGTCGAACTCGGCGGCGAGGGTCCGCTCCGGCGGTACCGGCGTACCGGGCGGCAGTGTCTCCGTCATGTCGAGCAGGTGCTTCTTGAGGCGGTAGTACTTGGGCACGCGCGCGGTACGGATGGGCGCCCCACCCTCGTTCTCCGCACTGCTGACGTCGGTGCTCATGCTCTGCCTTCCCGGCTCCGGATGCCGAAGCGACCGACATATCGACGGTCACGGCTCACATCGTGGCACGGCTTTCCGCGCGAGTGTCCCCCGCACGCTCCGTGATCCCCTCTATATACCGTCGGCGTACCTGTTGGTCTAGTCCATCACGCGCAGGCGGTGGTACCGACCGGCGGCGGAGACGGTCGCGCGGACGGGCCGGGGATGGTTCGTCCGCAGGCCAGGGATGGTTCCCTCCGCAGGCGGTGAACGGGCCTGCCATTTATGCCGCTTGCCTACTTAAAGGTCCTTGCATATGTAGGTCCCATAACGGACGACTGGACGGGCTTACGCACCCTTGACACCCCCCTAGGTCTAGGCCAAGCTCCCCGTACTGGTCTACACCATTGGTCCAGTCCCGGCCCCACGGGCGGTACACGGCGTTTGTCACCGCGGGGAGCAGGGGGGTTTGTGGCATCCCTGAGGAGGGTGGCGTGAAGCGCAAGCTGATAGCCGCGATCGGTATCGCGGGCATGATGTTCTCCATCGCGGCGTGCGGGAACGACAAGGGGTCCGGGGGGTCGGACAAGGGTGCGGACGCCAAGGAGCTGACGGTCTGGCTCACGGTCGACGCGCAGAACAACTGGCCCGAGCTGGTCAAGGCGGCCGACGCGGCGATCAAGGCGAAGCACCCCGGCGTCAAGATCAACCACGAGTACTACGGCTGGCCGGACAAGAACACCAAGCTCGACGCGGTCCTCGCCACCGACAAGGCGCCGGACGTGGTCGAGATGGGCAACACCGAGATGCTCGGCTACATGGTCAAGGGTGCCTTCGCTCCCCTCGACACCTCCAAGTTCGAGAACTCGGACGCCTGGCTGGACGGCCTCAAGGCCTCCGTGACCTACGACGGCAAGACCTACGGCGTGCCGTACTACGCCGGTGGCCGCGTCGGCAACTGGCGCAAGGACCTCGCCGCCTCGGTCGGCGTGAAGACCCCGCCGAAGACGTACCAGGAGCTCACCTCCGCTCTGGACAAGATCCAGAAGAAGGAGGGCAGCAAGTTCAGCGCCTGGTACCAGCCCACCCGTGACTGGTACGCGGCCATGTCCTTCGTCTACGACGCCGGCGGCTCCATCGCGAAGGAGGAGGGCGGCCAGTGGAAGGCCAACCTCTCCTCGCCCGAGTCGCAGAAGGGCCTCACCGAGTTCAAGAACGTCGTCGACAAGTACATGCACGGCGACAAGACCAAGGACGAGTCCGACCGTTACATCGTCTACGGCCAGGGCAAGTCCGGCATGATCTTCGGTGCCGCCTGGGAGGGCGCGACCGCCGAGGACCCGAAGAGCGACAAGACCGGCAAGCTCAAGGGCAACCTCGAGAACTTCGTGATGCCCGGCCCGTCCGGCAAGAACCTCCCGGTCTTCCTGGGCGGCTCCGACCTCGCCGTCCCGGTGAAGTCGAAGGCGCAGGCCCTCGCCGCCGAGTGGATCAACGCCTTCACCGGCGCCAAGGGCCAGAAGGGCCTGATGGCCAAGGGCAACCTGCCCAACGACAAGACCGACCTCGCCACCCTGAAGAACGACCCGGCGACGGTCGTCCCGGCCACCGCGGCCGAGTCCAACTGGTTCGTCCCGATGGCGCCGGGCTGGGGCCAGGTCGAGAAGGCCCAGGTCCTGCAGACCATGCTGCAGAACATCGGCACCGGCAAGAAGTCGGTGGCGGACGCCGCGAAGGAAGCGGACGCCGCGATCGACAAGGTCATCAACGTCAAGTGACCTGAGAGCAGGGCCCCGTCGGTCCTCCTTCACGGAGGGGCGGGGCCCTGCCTCCCGTACGGCCCGGCCAGGGGCTCGCCCCCGCAGTGCCCGGCCGTGCGGGCTTCGCCTTCGTACGACCTGAGGGACCGCTGAGGAGCGCGTGATGAGTGCCGCAGACACGACCACCCCCGCCAAGGTGCCGCCACCGCGGCAGGCGCCGCCACCGGCCGTCGCCGAGGCGCCACGCGCCAAGCGGACCCCGGGCGCGGCGGCGACCCCCTGGGCCCTGCTCGCCCCGTGCCTGCTGATCCTCGCGCTGGTCCTCGGCTATCCGCTGGTGCGCCTGGTCACGCTCTCCTTCCAGAAGTTCGGGCAGTCCCAGCTCTGGGGCTTCCAGCCGGCCGAGTCGGTCGGCTTCGACAACTTCGCCAACGTGTTCTCGGACAGCGAGTTCTGGGCGGTGGTCGTCCGGACGATCCTCTTCGCCGGCGGGGCCGTCGTCTTCACGATGGTCGTCGGCATGCTGATCGCGCTGCTCCTCCAGCGGGTCTCCGGCTGGGTGAAGACCCTCATCAACATCGTGCTGGTGGCGAGCTGGGGCATGCCCATCATCGTGGCCACCACGGTCTTCAAGTGGCTCTTCGACTCCGACTACGGCGTCTTCAACGCGCTGCTCAGCAGGCTTCCCGGCGTCGACATGATCGGCCACAACTGGTTCGCGAGCGGTACGCAGGGCCTGAGCGTGATCATGCTCCTGGTCGTGTGGGGCGCGGTGCCGTTCGTCGTCATCACGCTCAGCGCGGGACTCACCCAGGTGCCCGCCGAGCTGGAGGAGGCGGCGCGGCTCGACGGCGCGGGCGCCTGGGGCGTCTTCCGCCATGTCACGCTGCCGATCCTCAAGCCGATCATCGTGATGCTCACGACCCTCTCCGTCATCTGGGACATGGGCGTCTTCCCGCAGGTCTTCGTCATGCGGGGCGGGCACCCGGAGGCGGAGTTCCAGCTGCTCACCACGTACTCGTACGACCGCGCCTTCGTCGTCAACGACTACGCGCAGGGGTCGGCGATCGCCGTGCTGACCGTGCTGCTCCTGCTGGGCGTGGTGGCCGTGTACATGCGTCAGATGCTGCAGATCGGAGAGGTCGAATGAGTGCCGTCGCCACGTCCGGGCGTACGTCCGCCACGGCGCGGAAGTCCTCAGGGCCCCGCAAGTCCAAGCTCGGCTGGAACGTCCTCGGCCTGCTCGTCTTCGTCGTCGCGGGCTTCCCCGTCTACTGGATGCTCAACACGGCCATCAAGCCGGCCAAGGACGCCATCGACAGCGATCCGAGCCTGTTCCCCACGGGGTTCACGCTCGACAACTTCCGCCGCGCGCTGGACATCGCCGACTTCTGGGGCCCGGTCGGCCGCAGCCTGATCGTGTCGCTCTCGGTGGTCGTGATCGGCATCGTGGTGGGGATGCTGGCCGCGCTGGCCATCTCCCGCTTCGCCTTCCGCGGCCGCAAGGCCGTGATCGTCGGCATCCTCGCGGTCCAGATGGTCCCGCTGGTCGCCATGATCATCCCGGTCTTCCTGCTGCTGAACGACCTCGGGCAGTACGACAAGCTCTCCGGTCTGGTCCTCACGTATCTGACGTTCATCCTCCCCTTCACGGTGTGGACGCTGCGCGGCTTCATCGTCAACATCCCGAAGGAGCTGGAGGAGGCGGCGATGGTCGACGGATGCAGCCGCACGGGCGCCTTCATCCGCGTGGTCTTCCCGCTGCTGGCCCCCGGCATGGTCGCGACGTCCGTCTACGCCTTCATCCAGGCGTGGAACGAATACCTCTACGCCCTCATGCTGCTGAGCCAGCAGAATCAGACCGCCACCGTCTGGCTCGGCAACTTCACCACCAAGCACGGCACCGAGTACGCCCCGATGATGGCCGGATCCACCATGATGGCCGTGCCGATCGTCGTCCTGTTCCTCCTCGTCCAGCGCAAGATGGCCGCGGGTCTGACCGCGGGCGCCGTGAAGGGATAACGCCTCCCGATGACGACATTCGCCAGTGGTACCACTGCGTCCAATTCAAAGGATGGCCTGACGCGCGACGCCCTGACCGTGCTCCAGCCCGGCTTCACCGGGACCACGGCTCCGGACTGGCTGCTGCGCCGTCTCGGTGAAGGGCTCGCCTCCGTCGGCCTGTTCGGCCGCAACATCGCCTCGCCCGATCAACTGGCCGCCCTGACCGCCCAGTTGCGTGTCGAACGTGACGACGTCCTCGTCGCCATCGACGAGGAGGGCGGTGACGTCACCCGCCTTGAGGTGCGCACCGGGTCGTCCTTCCCGGGCAACCACGCGCTGGGCGCCGTCGACGACGTGGCGCTCACCGAGGCCGTCGCCCTCGAACTCGGCCGCCGGCTGGCCGCGTGCGGAGTGAACCTCAACTGGGCGCCGTCCGCCGACGTGAACTCCAACCCGGCCAACCCGGTCATCGGCGTACGGTCCTTCGGTGCCGACACCGGCCTGGTGGCCCGGCACACGGCCGCCTACGTCACCGGCCTCCAGGCCGCCGGCGTCGCCGCCTGCACCAAGCACTTCCCGGGCCACGGGGACACCGCGGTGGACTCCCACCACGCCCTGCCCCGCATCGACGCGGACCTGTCGGTCCTCCAGTCCCGCGAACTCGTCCCCTTCCGGGCCGCGATCGCCGCGGGCAGCCGTGCCGTGATGAGCGCGCACATCCTCGTCCCGGCGCTGGACCCGGACCGCCCGGCCACCCTCTCCCGCCGCATCCTCACCGGCCTGCTGCGCGAGGAACTCGGCTACGACGGCCTGATCGTCACCGACGGCATGGAGATGCGGGCCATCGCGGCCACGTACGGCATCGAGCGGGGCAGCGTGCTGGCCATCGCGGCCGGCGCGGACGCCATCTGCGTCGGCGGCGGACTGGCGGACGACGACACCGTGCGCCGCCTCCGCGACGCCCTGGTCTCCGCCGTCCGCGCCGGCGAACTCCCCGAGGAACGCCTCGCGGACGCGGCGAACCGGGTGCGGGCACTGGCCGAGTGGACGACCGCGGCCTCCGCCACCCCGAAGACCTCCCCGGCCGGCTCCGCCCCGGCCGTCATCTCCCGCACGAATGGCTTGAACGGCTCGAACGCTTCGAACAGCTCGGGCGGTACAGAGGGTGCGAGCGGTACGGGTGGCGTGAACGGTGCGGGCGGTACGGCTGGTACGGACGATGTGAACGGTACGGGTGGTACGGGCAGCCCGGACGGTACAAGCGGCTCGAACAGCTCGAACAGCTCGAACAGCTCGGGCGGCACGAGTGTGGCGGGCGGTACGGGCGGAGCCTCCGATGTCGGCCTGATCGCCGCCCGGCGCGCGCTCACCGTGACCCGCTCCGCGTCGTACGCCCCTCTCACCGAGGCTCCCTACGTCGCCGCGCTCACCCCGGTCGCGAACATCGCCGTCGGTGACGAGACCCCCTGGGGCGTGGCGGCGGAGCTGGCCCGGCTGCTTCCCGGCACCGAGACCGGCAGTTTCAGCGGCGAGGACGCGGGTTCCTCGGCGCTCGCCGCCGCGGGCGCGCGGCCCCTCGTGGCGGTCGTCCGCGACGAACACCGTCACCCCTGGATGGCGGCCGCCCTCGACGCGCTGCTCGCCTCGCGCCCGGACACCGTCGTGGTCGAGATGGGCGTCCCCCAGTCGGCGCCCCGGGGCGCCCTGCACATCGCCACCCACGGCGCGGCGCGGGTGTGCGGCCAGGCGGCGGCGGAGGTCATCGCGGGGGAGTAGCGGACCGGCCCCCGGGCCACAACGCACAGGTGCCGGGCCCTCCCGAGGGAGCGCCCGGCACCTGTGCGTCTGCCGCCGCCGGGCGGCGCGCGTTCGCCGCGCCGGCCCCGGGCCGCCGCTAGATGCCCTGCCAGTCCGGCTTGGCGGCGAACGTGTGCCGGAAGTAGTCCGCGAGCTTCAGCTTGGACGCGGCGGCGTCGTCCACGACCACCGTCGCGTGCGGGTGGAGCTGGAGCGCCGACGCCGGGCAGACCGCCGCGACCGGTCCCTCGACCGTCGCCGCCACGGCGTCCGCCTTCCCCTCGCCGGTCGCGAGCAGCACCAGGTGCCGCGCCTCCAGGATCGTGCCGATGCCCTGCGTGATGACGTGGTGCGGCACCTGCCCGATGTCGCCGTCGAAGAACCGCGCGTTGTCCACCCGGGTCTGCTCGGTCAGCGTCTTGATCCGGGTCCGCGAGGCGAGCGAGGAGCACGGCTCGTTGAACCCGATGTGCCCGTCCGTCCCGATCCCCAGGAGCTGGAGGTCGACCCCGCCGGCCGCGGCCAGCGCCTTGTCGTACGCCTCGCACGCGGCCTGGACGTCCGCCGCGGTGCCGTCGGGCCCCATGAACGCGTCCATGCCGAGGCCCAGCGGCTCCAGCACCTCGCGCCGCAGCACGGAACGGTAGGACTCGGGGTGCTCGGCCGGCAGCCCCACGTACTCGTCGAGCTGCGCGACGCGCGCACCCGAGGCGTCCACGGCACCGGAACCCGCTCGGGCCGCCAGCGCCGCGTAGATGGGCAGCGGCGTCGAGCCGGTGGCCACGCCGAGCAGGGCGTCGGGCTTGTGCCTGAGCAGTTCCGCCATGGCCTCGGCGATCAGCTCGCCGCCCGCCTTGGCGTCCGGGACGATGACAACTTCCACGCTGGGCCTGCCGATCTGGTGAGGGGACTCGGGAACGCGACCGAATCCGAAGGGGGACACATGTGGTATAGACCAATCTAGCAGAGCGTCACCCTTCCGTCGCCCCGGAACGCGCCGTATCCCGGGGCCGCCGCCCGGACCCGCCCGGCTCCGCTCATCCGGCAACCGCTCCCGTTCATGAACCGAAGCGGGATAGTCTGATGGGCGCTCCTGGTGTTGGATAAGCGGACAACAGAGAACATCCGCAGGCGCACGGGCTGCGGACACATGGACGCAGGACCATGGTCTAGTCCACAATGCTTTGAGAAACTGAACGAGCCTCCGTCTTCCCCGCACAGGAAGACGGACCGAGGAACCGGCGCTCTCTGCCCTGACTGCTCCGGCTCCTCTCTTCGGCCGACCGGGACCGCACACCCCACGGCCGTTGTTGCTCCGGGCTGCGGTGCCGGGAGGGTCGAGGGTCCCTCCCAGGCGCCGCGGCCCGCGGGTGTTTCCGGGGCCCCGCGACGCTCCCGGGACGCCGCTGGGAGCCCCGTGCGGGTGGCCGATTTCGGGACCTGTCGGATCCGCCGGGTACGCTCGCACTCGTGCCCTCCATGAACGACCTCGTACGCCAGCACACCGCTCTCGGTGACTCCGATCTCGAGTGGCTGCATCTGCTGGTCTCGGAGTGGCAGTTGCTCTCCGACCTCTCCTTCGCCGACCTCGTGCTGTGGGTTCCCACGCGCGACGGCACCCGCTACGTCTCGGTCGCCCAGATGCGCCCCAACACGGGGCCCACCTCGTACCAGGACGACATGGTCGGCCATCTGGTCCCGCGCGGCCGCCGCCCCCTGCTGGACGCGGCGCTCGACGAGGGCCGGATCGTGCGCGAGGGCGATCCCGAATGGCGCGAGGAGGTGCCGGTCCGGGTCGAGTCCATTCCCGTACGACGTGAGGGCCGCGTCCTCGGCGTGATCGCCCGCAACACCAACCTGCTCACCGTGCGTACCCCGAGCCGCCTCGAACTGACGTATCTGCAGAGCGCCTCCGACCTCGCGCAGATGATCGCGGCGGGCACCTTCCCGTTCCCCGACCAGCAGGTCGACATGGACGCCTCGCCGCGGGTCGGCGACGGACTGATCCGCCTCGACGCGGACGGCGTCGTCCAGTACGCGTCACCGAACGCGCTCTCCGCGTACCACCGCCTCGGCCTGGCCGCCGACCTGGTGGGCTGCGAACTCGGCTCCACGACCGCCGAACTCGCCCCGTCCCGGGGCCCGGTGGACGAGGCGCTGTCCAAGGTCGCCAGCGGCTGGGCGCCCCGCGAGTTCGAGATCGAGAGCGCCGAGGGGGTGATCCAGCTCCGGGCGATCCCGCTCAAGCCCAAGGGCACCCGCGTCGGTTCCCTGGTCCTGCTCCGCGATGTCACCGAACTGCGCCGCCGCGAGCGTGAATTGATCACCAAGGACGCCACCATCCGGGAGATCCATCACCGGGTGAAGAACAACCTCCAGACGGTGGCGGCCCTCCTGCGGTTGCAGGCCCGCCGCATCGAGTCCGACCGCGGCAGGGAAGCCCTGGAGGAGGCCGTGCGCCGGGTCGGTTCGATCGCCATCGTGCACGAGACGCTCTCCCAGAACCTGGACGAGCGGGTGGAGTTCGACGAGATCGCCGACCGGGTGCTCGCCATGGTCGCCGAGATCTCACCCGGCAAGGTCACCTGCCGGCGCACCGGACGCTTCGGCATCCTGGACGCCGAGGTCGCGACCCCGCTCTCCATGGTTCTCACCGAGATCCTGCAGAACGCGCTGGAACACGGCTTCCGCGAGGGCGACCGGGGCACCGTCGAGGTCTCCGCGGTGCGCGGCGGCACCTCCAAGGACGCCCGGCTGCTGGTCACCGTGACGGACGACGGGGTCGGACTGCCCGAGGGCTTCGACCCGCACCGCTCGGGCAACCTCGGCCTGCAGATCGTACGGACGCTGGTGGAGGGCGAGTTGGGCGGCACCTTCGACATGGTGGCCGCTCCGGAGCGCGGCACCCAGGTGCTGCTGGACATTCCGGTGATCGTCCCCAAGTAGCCGGCCCGTTCACGATGGGCGTACGGCTCGCACAACTGGCCTATGGGCGGGGCGAGTCGGTGCTCACGGGAGACCGTCACTCACTGTGACCGATCCCGGACGCGAACAGCAATGAGCCCCGGACCACCAGGTGGTCCGGGGCTGAAAGCTCGTTGCATCAAGCGCATCGGGGTACTGCGCGCTGCGGCTCGGGGGCGGGAGTTGCGTACTCGCTGTACGCGCCGCCAAGCTCAGGCTCGTGCGGGGTGGAACGTCAGGCGGTGGCCTGACGAGCTCGGTTGCGGGCGGCACGGCGCTTCATTGCGCGGCGCTCGTCCTCGCTGAGGCCACCCCAGACGCCGGAGTCCTGGCCGGACTCGAGCGCCCACTGCAAGCACTGCTCCATGACGGGGCAGCGGCGGCAGACGGCCTTGGCTTCCTCGATCTGCAGCAGCGCAGGACCGGTGTTGCCGATGGGGAAGAAGAGCTCGGGGTCTTCCTCGCGGCAAACGGCGTTGTGACGCCAGTCCATGGCTGCTACCTCTCCTTGGTATTACATGCACGTTGCTTGTGAATGTGAACGCTTTCACGAATCCCTCAACAAGTGAAGGGCCGACAACCAGACGGGCTGGTGTGGTCCTGTGATTTGAGGAGGGGTTCCGGTGCTCTGGGGGCCGATGGTGCGGGCCGTCCCGAGCGCCACGTAGAGACTCGCAAACCTCAGCGGCGGATACAACCCCTTCTGAAAAGTTTTTTTTGATTCCTCGGTGTCGGCTGAGTCACAGCCGTACTTCCATGGGGTGGACCCTGGTCTAAACGTTCGAGTGAAAGGAGTTTGGCCCCTTCCGCTCACACAATCACACGCAGTGCACGGCGTACGCCTGTGAACGTCACGCTTGTACGCAGTCCCAGATGGTCGCCGTCCATCTGAAGGGGCAGTGGAACCTTCGAATGCAAGGTGAAGTCCGTCAGGTCATGCAGAGTGACGGCGTGCTTGCCCTGCGGTCCACGCTCGGGGGACGAAGTGAGCAACTGAGTGGCATACCGGGCGGCCGAGGCCGTCGACATGCGGCTGAGGGCGAGTACGTCGAGTCCGGTATCGAACGAGGCCTTAGGCGTCGCGTACACCGGACGATTGCCGAGAAACGTCCACGGCGAGGTGTTGCAGATGATGGACAGGACCAGATCGGTGACCGGGTCCGCGCCGGGGCGCTCCAGCGTGATCATTCCGTGCCGGCGGTGAGGTTCGTCCCAAAACTGACGTGCCACTTGGCGGAGATACAGCGCATGAGTGGAGCGCCGGCCGAGCTCGCGCTGCTGCTCGACCCGGCCCACCACCCCCGCGTCGAAGCCGAGGCCGGCGCAGAAGGTGAACCAGCGGGAGGGCACGGACTCGTCCTCGGTGCCGGGGGTCCCCGCGGCCAGACCGAGGCCGACCGTGCGCTCGCGCTCCTCGCGCAGCGCGTCCAGCAGGGCGCCGGTCGCCTCCACGGCGTCGTTCGGCAGGCCGAGGGCGCGGGCGAAGACGTTGGTGGAGCCGCCGGGGACCACGGCGAGGCGGGGGAGACGCTGCGGGTCGGGGCCCCGGTGCAGAAGACCGTTCACGACCTCGTTGACCGTGCCGTCCCCGCCGAGGGCCACGACCAGGTCTATGTCGTCGCTGTCCGCGGCCTGCCGGCCGAGGTCCCTGGCGTGCCCGCGGTACTCGGTCGTGACCACTTCGAGCTTCATCTCACTGGCCAACGCGTGGATCAAGACGTCACGCGTACGCGCACTTGTGGTGGTTGCCGCCGGATTGACCACGAGAAGTGCACGCATGCGATGCAGCGTACCTACTGGGTGGTACTCGTCCCAGACCGAGGTAGGGATCCAGTAAGAGTCCGGGGTGCGCCGGGGGTGCGGCGACGGACCGGTGCGAGCCCCGGAACGGAGCGGTGACCGGCCCCGGGGCGCTGGGCGGGCCGGGGCCGACGGCTACTCTTCGGGGGTGAGCCGTGAGCAGAATCCCACCCCCGACGCCCCCCTCTCCGAACCCCGCCCCGGGCGGCTGACCGCCGCGGCGGCGCTGGCCGCGCTGGAAGGCGCCGCCCTGGTGGCGGGCGGCGTGTGCATCCTCGTGCTCGGTCTCACGGGCGACCCCGACAGCCGGCAGCAGGCCGTCACCGGCGGCGTCACGCTGATCGTGCTCGCGCTGCTGCCGCTCCTGGCCGCGCGCGGCCTGCTGCTGCGCCGCGGTTGGAGCCGGGGCCCGGCCCTCATCACCCAGATCCTGGCGCTGCCTCTCGCCTACACCCTGCTCCAGGCCGACAGCGTCGCGATCCCCGCAGGCATCGCCCTCGCGGTCGTCGCGGTGGCGGCCCTGGTGCTGCTGGTGAACCCGGCAACGACTCGGGCCCTCGGAATCCGAGGGCCCGGCGGCGACGTACGGGACGAGAAGTAGGCGGGGCCCACTTCTCGAGCTCACTCCTCGGGCCCGCTCCGCGAACTCACTCCTCGACGAGGAGCTTCTCCCGGAGCTGGGCCAGGGTGCGGGCCAGCAGCCGCGAGACGTGCATCTGCGAGATGCCGACCTCCTGCGCGATCTGCGACTGCGTCATGTTGCCGAAGAAGCGAAGGAGCAGGATCCGCTTCTCCCGCGGCGGCAGGTCCTCGAGCAGCGGCTTCAGCGACTCCCGGTACTCGACGCCCTCCAGCGCCTCGTCCTCGGCGCCCAGGGTGTCCGCGACAGCCGGGGACTCGTCGTCGGTGTCGGGGACGTCCAGGGACAGCGTGGAGTACGCGTTGGCGGACTCCAGGCCCTCCAGGACCTCCTCCTCCGAGATGGCCAGCTTCTCGGCCAGCTCGTGGACCGTCGGGGAGCGGCCGTGCAGCTGGGAGAGCTCGGCCGTCGCCGTGGTCAGCGCGAGGCGCAGCTCCTGGAGGCGGCGCGGGACGCGCACCGCCCAGCCCTTGTCGCGGAAGTGCCGCTTGATCTCGCCGACCACCGTCGGGGTCGCGTACGTCGAGAACTCGACGCCGCGCTCCGGGTCGAAGCGGTCGACCGACTTGATCAGCCCGATCGTCGCGACCTGGGTGAGGTCGTCCAGCGGCTCACCGCGGTTGCGGAAGCGGCGCGCGAGGTGCTCGACGAGCGGCAGATGCATGCGGACCAGCTGGTTGCGCAGCTCCGCGTACTCGGCGCTGCCGTCCTGCAGCTTGCGCAGCTCGATGAACATCGCCCGCGCCCCGCTGCGGTCCTGCGGTTGGTGGTGGATGTGCTGGGCGCTGGGCCCGTGCTGGATGTGCTGGGCGCTCGGCCCGTGCTGCGCGCCCTGCACGTTCTGCTCCGCGTTTCGCTCGTGCTCGCTCATAGTCCCGCCCGTCACCATTCCCCGAGCTCGCGGCTCTTCCCCCGTGTCCTCGGCCGCGGTCGAACCGGGGGGACCTCCCCGGACGGGGAAGACCACCGGCTGCGCCGCCGCTGCCGAGGAGACGCCGATCTCCGGATGCGGCCGGGCCTGTTCGGGGATGCCGTCGACGCCGTCCGCCGTGTGCCGCGGCCCGTCCGGGCCGTCGGCGCGCTCCGCGGGAGGCTCCCGTGTGCCGCGCTCTTCGTCCCGCACCGGCCCGTCCCCGTTCCTCACGCCGGCCCGGGTCCCGCGCCGCGCTGTTTGTAGAGGCTGATCGAAACGGTCTTGTCCTCGGCGACGGTGGAGTCGACCTTGCCCGCGAGAGCCGACAGCACGGTCCACGCGAAGGTGTCACGTGACGGAGCGTGACCGTCGGTGGTCGGAGCGGAGACCGTGACCTCCAGTGAGTCGTCGATCAGCCGGAAGACACAGCTGAGCACCGAACCGGGGACGGCCTGCTGCAGCAGGATCGCGCAGGCCTCGTCCACCGCGATGCGCAGATCCTCGATCTCGTCGAGGGTGAAGTCCAAACGGGCCGCCAGCCCGGCCGTGGCCGTGCGCAGTACCGACAGGTAGGCACCCGCGGCCGGCAGCCGGACTTCCACGAAGTCCTTCGTCGCGGGCTCGCCTGCGATCTGGGACACCCTCACCTCCATGGTGGTACAAGCTCATTCGAGCTCTTTCGGGGGCCGAGGGTCGCCCCCCGGGGTAACGCGCTACGTCGTTCAGCGGTGACGCTACCGCGCTCCAGACTTTCCTGTCCTGGGGACCCCGCCCCTTGCTGTCACTCATAGTAAGCCCATGAGTACGGACAGTGGCTAGAGGTCTGCGGCCCCAAATAGGAAGAGCGCGCGCCGGGTTGACGTACCCAGACGTCAGACGGTCGAACCGTCCGGATCGTGAGTCACGCGCGTACGTGATCCACGGCTCGGACGAGTCCGGGGTCCCTGGCTCAGACGAGTACGTGGTCCACGAAACACCAACGCCAGTTCTCCCCCTGCTCGAACGTGCGCATGATCGGATGTCCGGTGTCCTTGTGGTGCTCCGACGCGTGCCGCAGCGGTGAGGAGTCACAACAGGCGAGATGCCCGCACTCAAGACACAGCCGAAGCTGCACCGGGTGGGTACCGGCGGCCACGCACTCCAGGCAGGTCTCGCTCCCGGGGCCGGGTTCGGGCTGCGGCAGCGCGTCGGCGTGCGTGCACTGTTTCATGATTGCCAGGTTACGTCGGGCGTGCGGTGTGCCGCGCGGAAAACGAGGGTGGGCGGAAGACGATGGATGTGCTGCCACTGCTGTTGCTGGTCGCGGGGAGCGCGGCGGTGGCCGGGGCCGCCCGCCGCACCCCGGTCCCGGCACCCCTGCTGATCGTCGCCGTGGCCCTGATGGTCTCGTACGTCCCCGGGGTGCCCGCGTACGAACTCGACCCCGACATCGTGCTCCCGCTGGTGCTGCCCCCGCTGCTGTACACGGCGGCCACCGACAGCTCCTACCTCGACCTGAGGGCCCATCTGAGGCCTGTCGCGCTCCTGTCGGTCGGGTACGTCCTCTTCGCGACCCTCGTGGTCGGCTGGGCCGCCTATCTGCTCGTACCCGGCCTGCCGCTGCCCGCGGCGCTGGTCCTCGGCGCCGTGGTGGCGCCGCCGGACGCGGTGGCCGCGACGGCCGTGGCGCGCCGGGTGGGACTGCCCTCACGGATCACCACGATCCTGCAGGGCGAGTCCCTGGTGAACGACGCGACCGCGATCACCGCCTACAAGGTGGCGCTCGCCGCGGCGGTCGGTGAGGGCGCGACCTGGGCCGGCGGCATCCGCGAGTTCCTGCTCGCGGCGGTCGGCGGGGTGGTCGTCGGGCTCGTTCTGATGATCCCCATCCACTGGCTGCGCACCCACATGAACGAAGCGCTCCTCCAGAACACCCTCTCCCTGCTGATCCCCTTCGTCGCCTACGGCATCGCCGAGCAGTTCAACGCCTCCGGAGTGCTCGCGGTGGTCGTCGTCGCGCTCTACCTCGGACACCGCTCCTGGGAGGTGGATTTCGCGACCCGGCTCCAGGAGGAGGCGGTGTGGAAGATGGTCGCGTTCGTCCTGGAGTCCGCGGTGTTCGCGCTGATCGGACTCCAACTGCCGGTCGTCCTGAAGGGCCTCGGTGCCAACGAGGGCACGAGCGCCGCCTGGTACGCCCTCGCCCTCTTCTTCATCGTCGTCGCGACCCGCCTCGTGTGGGTGTACCCCGCCACCTTCCTGCCCCGGATCCTGTCGGCGCGTATCCGCGAACGCGAGGACAACCCCACCTGGAAGGGGCCGTTCGTCATCGGCTGGGCCGGCATGCGCGGTGTCGTCTCGCTCGCCGTCGCCTTCTCCATCCCGCTCACCGTGCACGGCGGCGGCGCCTTCCCCGACCGCAACATGATCCTCTTCCTGACCTTCACCACCGTCATCGGCACCCTGGTCGTACAGGGCCTGACGCTGCCCCCGCTGATCCGGCTGCTGAAACTGCCCGGGCGCGACACCCAGGCCGAGACGCTCGCCGAGGCCAACGCCCAGGCGCAGGCCTCCCGCGCCGCCGAGGAGCGCCTCGACGAACTCCTCGCCGACGAGCGCAACGCCCTGCCCCCGCCGCTCGCCGAGCGCCTGCGCACGGTCATGGAGCGGCGCCGCAACGCCGTCTGGGAGCGGCTCGGCGCGGTCAACCCGGTCACCGGCGAGACCGCGGACGACACCTACCGCCGTCTCTCCCGCGAGATGATCGGCACCGAGCGCGATGTCTTCGTCAAGCTGCGAGACCACCGCTACATCGACGACGAGATGCTGCGCACGCTGCTGCGCCGGCTGGACCTGGAGGAGGCGGCGGCCTACCGGGAGGCGGCCTGAGGCCAGGCCCGCCCGGCGGGGAACGGTGCTCCGGTGATCACCGCCGCGACCGTCGTGCCGCGCGGGAACGCGCCCTCCTCGGCGAGGGCGACAAGTCCGTAGAGCATCTTGGCGACATAGAGACGTTCGACCGGCAGCCCGTGACGCTGCTCGAAGTCCTCGGCGAAGGCGTCGAGTTCGGGAGTGGTGCGGGCGTAGCCGCCGAAGTGGAAGCGGTCGTCGAGGGACCAGGTTCCGCGCCGGGCGCCGAACGCGGCCGTCTGGAGGGCCGTCGTCTCCGCGTCGAGGAAGCCGCCCCGCAGGACCGGGATGCCGAGAGCGCGCTGACCGGGGGCGAGGCCCGCGGCCATCCCGGCGAGGGTGCCGCCGGTGCCGCAGGCGAGGGCGGCCACGTCGATGCCGTCGCGGCCGCGCAGTTCCTCGCCGAGCGCCCGGCAGCCGCGTACGGCGAGGGCGTTGCTGCCGCCCTCGGGCACCACGTACGCGTCCTCGGTGCCCGTCGCGCGCAGGATCCCGGCCAGCGTCCGTGGCTCCGACTTGCGTCGGTACGTCGATCTGTCGACGAAGTGAAGACGCATGCCGTCGGCGGCGCATTGGGCCAGTGAGGGGTTGAGGGGGCGGTCGGCCAGTTCGTGGCCGCGGACCACGCCGAGGGTGGGCAGGCCCAGGAGGCGGCCGGCGGCGGCGGTGGCACGCAGATGGTTCGAATACGCCCCGCCGAAGGTGACCAGGATGCGGCCCGCCGCGGCTTCGAGGTTCGGCGTCAGCTTGCGCCACTTGTTGCCGATCAGCTCCGGATGGATCAGATCATCCCGCTTCAGCACCAGCCGCACCCCGAACCGCTCGAACCGCCCGTCCGCGACCTCCCACAGCGGCGACGGGACACAGGGCCGGAGGCCGAACGAAGCGCGCGGGCCCCTCGACCCGACCGTGCCCCTCCGCCCGACCGGGTCAGTGGGGCCGACCGGCGTCAGCGGGCTGGCGGGAGCGGCCGGACTTTCCGGGGTGGCCGGGTCGGCGGGATCGGCCGAGCTGTCCGGAGCGGCCGGGTCGGCCGGGGTGGCCAGGTCGGCGGCGTCGACCGGGCCGGGGGCTCCGGGGGTGCCCGGTGTGCCGGGAGGGGGTGTGGTGGCACGGTCCGGGGTGGCGGGGCTGGTCACTTCCTCATTGTCGGACACCTGTCCGGGGACGGCCGGACGCGGGGGCCGCGACGCCGGCCGTCCCCGCCGGCCCTCGGCGCCTCAGCTCACTTCAGCAGCTCGCGGACGCGCCCCCGCAGGAAGTTCATCGTGAAGCCTCGCGGGTCCACCTTCCCCGGCTGCCATTCCAGGTGGCCGATGACCGAGCGCTCCGTCCAGCCGTGGAACCGGCAGATCGCGGCGGAAACCCTGGTGATGGCGTCCAGCTGGACCTCGGGCCACGGGTCCTTGCCGTCGCCGAGGTTCTCGCACTCGAAGCCGTAGAAGTGGCGGTTGCCGTCGGTGTTCGCCTCGTTGTCGTGCGGCAGCGCCTTCTCGGCGATCACCGCGCGCAGCACGTCGTCGTCGCCGAGGCCCGCGTGGTTGGCCCGGCCGTAGCCGACCAGGTGGAGGACGCCGTCCTTGGTGATGACACCGTGGCACAGCGGTCCGGGCAGGTCCTCGCGGCCCTCGCGGCAGAGCCCGACCGTGAGTTCGGTGCCCGAGGTCACCGTGTGGTGGATCATCACCCCGTGCACCGGGCCCCAGGGGCCTTTGTGATTGCGGTTGTGATGCTCCCAGTCGCCGACCTCGACGACACGGACGCCTTCCTCCCTGATCCGGTCCAGGAAGCTGCCCGCGGACATGGGCGATGCCATGGCCGACTCCTTCGCGCTGTACGTCGGCCACCTGTCGTGGCCGTCTGGTACCGCGCTTCTATAGCCGACCGGG
Organism: Streptomyces sp. NPDC042002; assembly: GCF_055588305.1. NCBI lineage: Bacteria > Bacillati > Actinomycetota > Actinomycetes > Kitasatosporales > Streptomycetaceae > Streptomyces > Streptomyces sp. NPDC042002. Next base: position 306,310 of record NZ_JBVJCT010000003.1, read on the forward strand.
CTGCCGGACCCACTCGTTCGCACAGCGTGCGAGCCGATCCGGACAGACACGGAGTAAGCGTTCGTAATCGGTCGAGGCCGGTCGATACAGGTCAGGATCGAAGGAAAGCGTCCCCGTGGGCGGCGATGTGGCTCTCCAGCGCCTGAAGCGCCTGCCGGGTCGCCTCGGGGGAGCCGCTGCCGCGCCGCTCCGCGTAGTAGGCGGAGCCGAGTCTCTTCAGGAGATCTCCACCCGCCCGCTGCGCCTGCACGTCGTCCAGCTTCTGCTTGCCCTGCGTGAGGCCGCGCTGCGCCTGTTCTTTCGCGCGGTCCAGGAAGCCTGTCACTGCTGTCTCCCGTCGTTGTCCGTCGGGGGAGCGAACGGATGGCCGGATCTTGGAGTTCCCCTGGCCGAAGGGTGGCGGGTTCCTGGCGAAATGGCCCTCTCTGCCCAGGTCCAGGCTGATCCATTCCCCCTCATTCGTGTAATAGCACCAGCACGCTCCGTGATGGAAGGCTTGCTCCCGAAGATCAGTGCACGACCGGGAGGGCAATTTTCATGTCGGTAGGCGAAGAGGTCCGCGCGGAGCAGAACCGTCCGCAGCAGAGTCTCGGCACATCCGCCGCGCGGAACCTGGCCACCACCACCAAGTCCGCGCCACAGATGCAGGAAATCAGCTCACGGTGGCTGCTGCGCATGCTTCCGTGGGTGAACGTGCAGGGTGGCACGTACCGCGTGAACCGGCGGCTCAGCTACTCCGTGGGCGACGGCCGCGTGACGTTCGTCAAGACCGGGGACCGGGTCCAGGTCATCCCCGCGGAACTCGGGGAACTGTCCGTACTGCGGTCGTACGAGGATCACGAGGTGCTGGGCGAGCTGGCCCAGCGGTGCCAGCAGCGGGAGTTCGCGCCGGGGGAGGTGCTGGCCTCGTTCGGCAACCGGGCCGAAGAGGTGTTCCTGCTGGCACACGGCAAGGTCGAGAAGATCGGCACCGGTCCCTACGGGGGCGACGCGGTGCTCGGTGTCCTCGCCGACGGCGCGTACTTCGGGGAGCAGGCGCTCATCGACCCGGAGGCCATCTGGGAGTACACGGCCCGCGCGGTGACGGCGGTGACCGTGCTCGCGCTGCCCCGCCAGGACCTCGAACAGGTGGCGGAGCGCTCCGAGTCCCTGAGCGCCCATCTCCAGGAACTGCGCGCGATTCCGTCGCAGCGCACCAACAAGTACGGCGAGAAGGAGATCGACCTCGCGGCCGGCCACACCGGGGAGCAGGACATCCCGGGCACCTTCGTGGACTACGAGGCCACCCCGCGCGAGTACGAACTGAGCATCGCCCAGACGGTCCTGCGCCTGCACACGCGCGTGGCCGACCTCTACAACCAGCCGATGAACCAGACCGAGCAGCAGTTGCGGCTCACCGTGGAGGCGTTGAAGGAGCGCCAGGAGCACGAGCTCATCAACAACCGCGAGTTCGGCATGCTCAACAACTGCGAGTACGACCAGCGGCTCCAGCCGCACGACGGCGTACCGAGCCCGGACGACATGGACGAACTGCTCAGCCGCCGGCGCGGCACCAAGCTGTTCCTCGCCCACCCGCGCGCGATCTCCGCGTTCGGCCGCGAGCTGAACAAGCGCGGACTCGTCCCCGAGAGCATCGAGATGGCCGGCAACCGCATCCCGACCTGGCGCGGGGTGCCGATCTTCCCGTGCAACAAGATCCCGGTCAGCGACGCCCGTACGACCTCGATCATCGCCATGCGCACCGGCGAGGCCGAACAGGGAGTGGTCGGGCTCCAGCAGGCCGGCCTCCCGGACGAGATCGAGCCGAGCCTGTCGGTGCGCTTCATGGGCATCAACGAGCAGGCGATCATCTCCTACCTGGTGACGGCGTACTACTCGGCCGCGGTGCTCGTGCCGGACGCGCTCGGCATCCTGGAGAACGTCGAGATCGGCCGCTGGCGGTGACGATCCGCGAAGCGGAGCCCGTCGTGGTCCCGCCTCTCGGGGCGGGACCACGACGGGGGTGCGCGCCCGGCGGCCGCTTCGGCGCCGCCGTCGGCCGAGGCTCCGGGGCGATCGCGCGGGTGACCGCATGACGACGGAGACGCGGCAGGGTCCTGCCGGAATTCCTGACAGACGGCGCCCGGCCGGGACCCCGGACCGGCGAGGTCCCGGCGGGAGACCCGTGGAAAGACAGGGCGTGCCGAGCCCGGTCGAGGCGCAGGAGGCCGCGGTCATCCTGGAGCGGGCACGGGCGTCCGTCGACCCCGAACTGCGCCGGGCCATCGACTCGCTGCCGGGCTCGATGCGCCGCATCGCGCTCTACCACTTCGGGTGGGAGCAGGCCGACGGCACCCCGGCGGCGGGGAACGCGGGCAAGGCCATCCGGCCCGCGCTCGTGCTGACCGCGGTCCAGGCGCTCGGCGGACAGCAGGCGACGGCGGTACGGGCGGCCGCCGCGGTGGAGCTGATCCACAACTTCACCCTGCTGCACGACGACGTGATGGACCGGGACACCACCCGCAGACATCGCCCCACCGCGTGGACCGTGTTCGGCGACGCCGACGCGATCCTCGCGGGGGACGCCCTCCAGGCGCTGGCCCAGCGGCTGCTCGCCGAGGATCCGCACCCCGCGTCCTCGGCGGCCGCCGCGCGGCTCGCGGGCTGTGTCGTCGAACTGTGCGCCGGACAGCACACGGACACGGCCATGGAGAAGCTCGGCCCGGACGAGGTCACCCTCGACGAGTGCCTCGCCATGGCCGAGGCGAAGACGGGCGCTCTGCTCGGCAGCGCCTGCGCCATCGGGGGGCTGTACGCGCGGGCGGACGCCGAGGACGTCGAGGCACTCGACGCGTTCGGCCGTGAGGCGGGGCTCGCCTTCCAGCTGATCGACGACGTGATCGGGATCTGGGGGGACCCGGGCCGCACCGGCAAACCGGCCGGGGCGGACCTCGCGGCCCGCAAGAAGTCGCTGCCCGTGGTCGCCGCGCTCACCTCGGGCACCCCGGCGGCCGCCGAACTGGCCGAGTTGTACGCGGCGCCGTACCGGGAAGGGGAGTTGGAGCGTACGGTGCTGGCCGTCGAGCGGGCCGGCGGGCGCGACTGGGCACAGGTCCAGGCGGCCGACCGGATGTCCCGGGCGATGCACGAACTGTCCCGCGCGGTACCCGACCCCGAGGCGGCGGGCGGCCTTCTCGCGCTGGCCGAGTTCGTCACCCGGCGCAGCAACTGACCGGCCCTTCCGGCCGGTCGACGACCCCGGATCCCGTGGCACCGTACGGCACCTGACATCCGTACGGTGTCCGGCTCCGGAGGGCGGGCCCCGCGCATCCCCACGGCGTGCGGGGCCCGCGCCCTTGAACCCGTCCCTCGAACCCGTCCCTGGGACGTCCCGGGAGAGGCCCGGGTGAGGCCCGTCGACTTCCGGGCGTAATAGGCTCAACCGCCGTACGGTCAAGGGTGGTTGGGGCGAAGGGCGGGACTGGTCATGGGTGTGGCGATCCGGGTGGCGGGCGAGGCGGACCGGGAGCTGGTCGTCCGGCTGCTGGACGAGGCGTTCCAGGACGATCCGGTGAGCAACTGGGTCTTCCCGGATCCGGCACACCGCCGCGCGACGCACCCCAAGCTCATGGCGGCGTTCGCCGATGCCGTGTTCGCCGAGGGGCGTATCGATCTGACCGAGGACGGTTCGGCGTGCGCCCTGTGGCTGTCCGTCCCCGCCGGGGACCACGAGAGCGACGGGGAGGGCGGGGACGGCGGTGCGGACGAGGGCGGTCCCGCGGAGCTGCGCGCGGCGGTCGACCCGGACAACGAACGGGTCGAGCTGATCGGCCGGCTGACGGCGGACGTCCATCCCGAAGGGCGCGCCCACGCGTACCTGTGGATGATCGGGGTGGCGCCGGAGCGCCAGGGCGAGGGGCTCGGAGGCGCGCTGATCGAGTCGGTCCTCGACCGCTGCGACCGCGAGGGCCTGGCCGCCTATCTGGAGGCGAGCAACGCCCGCAGCCGCGCACTGTACGAACGGCTCGGCTTCGTGCTCACGGGCCGTCCCCTCGACCTGCCGGACGGCCCGCGGATGTGGCCGATGTGGCGCGAGCCGCGACCGGGGCGGCAGACCGAGCCGGAGGTCCAGTCCGAGGACTAGGACGGGGACTGGGACCAGGCCGAGTCGAAGACCGGGGCCGAGTCGGAGGGCTGCCGGGCCCAGGCCTGGTCCGGGACGTACAACAGGAAGCGCCGAGGCCGCCGCCCTACCCTGAAGGCATGGGCACCGATGAGCATGTATGTCCCGAATGCGGGCAACCGGTCGCCACGGTGGTGCACCGGTACAAGACCCTGGGCGCCTGGGTACCCAAATGGGGCCCCGGGCCCTGCCGGAACCCGAAGTGCGCGGCCTACGCCGACGAGCCCGGACGCGGACAGCGGCACGGGCAGCGGCAGGCACACGAGCAGGGGCAAGGGCACGAGCAAGGGCACGAGCAGAGGCAGGGACACGATCTGCCGGAGGAGCCCGCCGCCGAGAAGTCCTGACGCACCGGGCTCCACCGTGCGGAGACGTGCGGCGACGCGCGGAGACGTGTAGAGAATCGCGGGCCGGCTCCGACGTCCCCTGTGAGAGCCGCCCGCCACGGGTGGTCCGAGCCGAGGAAGCCGAAGGAGCGGACTCATGAAGTACCTGGTGATGGTGCAGGGCACACAGGCCGACTACGAGGGCATGCGGGGCAAGGCCTCCGCAAAGGTGCCCGCCTGGAACGAGGAGCAACTGCAGGCCATGTACGCCTACATGGGCGCGATCAGCGACGACCTCTCCGAATCCGGCGAACTGGTCGACGCCCAGGGGCTGGTGGAACCCGCGCAGACCCGCCTGGTGACCCGGAGCCCGGACGGCAAGGCCGTGATCACCGACGGCCCGTACAGCGAGACCAAGGAGCTGATGGCCGGCTACTGGGTGGTCGACTGCGCGAGCCTGGAACGGGTCACCGAGATCGCCGAGCGGGTCACCCGCTGCCCGGGTCCCGACGGCCTCACCGAGTATCCGGTCGTCATCCGGCGCATCCAGGACGGTGCCGGGGACATCTGAGCGGGATGAGAGGCACGACCGAGGCCGAGGACCTGCTGCGCCGCCACGCGCCGCAGGTTCTCGGCGCGCTCGTTCGCCGCTACGGGCACTTCGACGCGGCCGAGGACGCCACACAGGAGGCGCTGTTCGCGGCCGCCGGGCAGTGGCCCGCTAAAGGCGTGCCGGACAACCCGCGCGGCTGGCTGATCAAGGTCGCCTCTCGGCGGCTCGTGGACACCCTGCGGGCGGAGGAGGCGCGGCGGCTGCGGGAGGAGAAGGCGGCGGCGCTGACGCCGCGGGACGCGTTCACGGCGCCGCCCCCGGGCGCGGACCGCGCCCCGTCCGAGGACGACACGCTCTCCCTCCTCTTCCTGTGCTGCCATCCCGGTCTGACCCCGGCCGCGCAGATCGCGCTCACCCTGCGCGCGGTGGGCGGTCTGACGACGGCGGAGATCGCGCGGGCGTATCTCGTGCCCGAGGCGACCATGGCGCAGCGGATCAGCCGGGCCAAGCAGCGGGTGCGAGGCGTCGGATTCGGCCGCCCCGACCACTGGGAGGAACGGCTCCCCGCCGTCCTGCACATCCTCTACCTGATCTTCAACGAGGGCTACACGGCGACCTCGGGCACGGCACTCCAGCGAGCCGAACTCGCCCATGAGGCGATCCGGTTGACCCGCACGGTCCGGCAACTGCTGCCCGAGGACGGCGAGGTGACCGGGCTGCTCGCCCTGATGCTGCTGACGGACGCCCGGCGCGCCGCGCGGACCGGGCAGCACGGGGAACTCGTACCTCTCGACGAACAGGACCGCACGCGCTGGGACAGGGCGGCCATCGAGGAGGGCGTGGCCCTGGTGACCGAGGCGCTTGGGCGGGGGCCGGCGGGCCCCTACGGGCTCCGGGCCGCGATCGCCGCGGTCCACGACGAGGCGGCCTCACCCGAGGCGACGGACTGGGCCGAGATCCTCGGCCTCTACGACGTCCTCGTCCACCGGGTCCCCGGTCCCGTCGAACGCCTCAACCGCGCGGTCGCCGTGGCCATGGTGTACGGGCCGCGGGCCGGCCTCGACGAACTCGACCGGCTGGAGGGCGAGTCGGCCGCCGGGCACCGGCTGGACGCGGTGCGCGGTCATCTGCTGGAGCGCGCCGGTGACCCGGCCGGAGCGCGCGGCGCCTACGAGTCGGCGGCGGCCAAGACCCTCAGCCTTCCCGAACGGCGCTATTTGGAGGCGCGGGCGGCCCGGCTGACGTCGTAGCGTTGTCCGTATGTCCGAACCTCTGTTGCATCTGACCGAGCGCTCCCTGTGGGACGCGGCCCGCGCGTCCGGCACCTACGAGATGTCCACCCGCGGCCGGACCCTCCAGGAGGAGGGCTTCATCCACTGCTCGCTGCGCCACCAACTCCCCGCCGTGGCGGCCATGGTGTACGGCTCCTACGCCGGACCCGGCGAACTCGTGGTCCTAGTCGTCGACGCCGAACGGCTCACCGTGCCCGTCCGCTTCGAGGCGATGGAGCCCGGCGGCGAGGAATTCCCGCACGTCTACGGGCCGATCCCGGTGGACGCCGTCGTGGACACGGAGGTCTGGGACCAGGGCGGGGCGGCCTCGGCGTGAGCGCGGCGGAGGGGCGACGCCGGGTCTGGCGCGGGGTCCTGGTGGTGTGGGCGGTCACCGTCGTCGGCGCCGGCGCCCTCACGCTCTGGCTCCAGGCGTCTTCGGAGCCGGCACCGCTCACCGGCTGGTACACCTCCGACGAAGACGGCCGCCACGCCCCGGCACCCCTGCCCTCCCCCCACGCCTCGGCGTTCTCCTGTCCGCACGGGAAGGACGGGAAGCGCGTCCTCTGTGTGGTCGCCACCCGGCCCCGGCCCTAGGGCAGGCTGCCCGTCGCGGGATCGCGGCCGGTCAGACAGTAGACGCCGCCGACGGGGTCCCGCATGACCGTCCAGCGCGCACCCCGGCCGACCACCGTCGCCCCGAGGGCTTCGTGGTGTGCCCGGACCGCATCGACGTCCGAACAGGCGAGGTCCGGATGGGCGGAGGTGGGGCGTTCGGTGCCGAGGCGTTGCAGCAGGACGCGCAGCGGCAGCCCGGCGGGCGGTCTGATCAGGTGGAACTCCGGGAGCGCGCCCGGGTGGGACTCCCACCCGGTGAGCTCGCTCCAGAAGGCGATCTCGGTCTCGTACACGCCCGGCGCGAGGTCGATGCTCACCTGGTCGAGCCGGCTCGTCGTACCGCCCGGTCCCTCGGCCACCGGCGGCCGTACGGACTCCCCGTGCCAGGGCACCGCGCAGAACAACTGCCCGCCGGGGGAGCGCAGCACGGCCCACCCCTCGTGCCCCGCGACGACCTCGGCGCCCAGCCGCAGCGCCGACTCCACCAACGCGGGTACGTCTTCCACGGACAGGTCGAGATGGGCGCCCCCGGCTCCGCCCCCGACGCCCTGCGCCTTCACGCACGCGTCGCCCTCGCCGGGCAGCAGCGTCAGGAACTCGCCCTGGTCGCCGCGTGGTTCGGACGCCTCCGTGCCGGTGGCCGCCGTCCAGAAGCCGAGAGCCGGTCCGAGATCCGCGGCGGGCCGGTCGACGAATACGTGGGTCCAGCGGATGACCGGTCGCGCGTTCACCGGGACTCTCCCGCCCGGCCGGCCGGTACGGCTCGTACCGGCTCGTGGGCGATCAGGGCGCGCAACGACGTCTTCATCCGCGCGACGAAGGCGTCCCTGGCCTCGGGGGAGAGGACGTCCAGGGAGAGATACGGGTTGAGGTCCTCCAGTTCGACGAGGAGCAGCTCACCGCCGGGGGCCCGGCAGGCGTCCACGCGCTGGATGCCGTACGCGATGTCGTTCCACTCGACGAACCGCTGCGCGAACTCCCGGTCCTCGTCGGTCGGTTCGTACGGCTCCAGGGCCCACCGCCGCTCCGGGTCGGGCGCGTACAGGGCGTACTGGAAGGTGTGGTCGACGAAGTAGAACGACACCTCGTAGCGGAAGTCGATCCGCGGCTGGACGAGGATGTCACCGAACGGCAGCCCGGCGAGCTCCTCGCGCGACACGAACTCCAGGCCGATGGAGTCCGCCCCCTGCTTCGGCTTCACCACATACATGTCGGCCTCGGGCAGCAGGTCCAGGTCGGGTGCGCGGTCGACGGTCGGGATGACCGGGAACCCGGCGGCGGTCAGCTCCAGCAGATACCCCTTGCCGGCCATGTCCCCCTTGCCCGACAGCTGGTTGTAGACCCGGACACCCTCCGCGAGCGCCCGCTCCCGGAACGCGTCGTACGCGGCCTGGTAGTGCAGGACCGGCCCGCTGTTGCGTACGACCACGGCGTCGAAGCCGGTCATCAGCTCGGCCGCGTCCAGCGGGTGGCACACGGCGAGGTCGAACTCCTCGCGCAGCCGCGAGGTCAGGGCGATGTCCTCGTCGCAGTACCGCCGCCCCTTGGCCGGATAGGCCAGGTCGCTGACGAACAGGACGCGGGGGCGGGCGGACGGCACGGGTGACTCCTCGAAGCGTTCGGAGGTTCGTTCCTCGGGCGGACCGTGCCCGCGGAACACGGACCCAGTGTCTCCTCCGCGGGACTCCGGCCTCCCGTCGCCCCGGCCGACGCCCGCGAACACCCGACAACGACGGCCGGTGCCGCGCGTCCGGCGGGGGAGCGGGCCGAGCGTCGCCCGGGTGGGCGGCTGCGGCGCCCGCCCGGCGGGTGCGGCCCGGGTCAGTCGGGTGTGGCCCGGGTCAGCCAAGTGTTGTGCCGGGCGGGTCGCGCGTCGGCCGCTGCGGCGCGCGCCCGGCGGGTGCGGCCCGGGTCAGCCGGTGCCGCGCTTCTCCGCGAAGCGCAGGAGGTTGCCCGCCGGGTCGCGGAAGGCGCAGTCCCGCAGGCCGTACGGCTGGTCCGCGGGCTCCTGGAGGACCTCGGCGCCCGAGGCGCGGACACGCTCGAAGAGCTCGTCGCAGTCGGTCGTCGAGAAGATGACACCGCGCAGCATCCCCTTGGCCAGCAGCTCGGCCATGGCCTGCTTGTCCGCGGGCGAGGCGTCCGGGTCCGCCGCCGGGGGCTCCAGGACGATCTCCACGTCCGGCTGGAGCGGCGAACCGACGGTGACCCACCGCATTCCCTCGAACCCGACGTCACCCCGGACCTCCAGGCCCAGCACGTCGCGGTAGAAGGCGAGCGCCTTGTCGTGGTCGTCGACGGAGATGAAGCACTGGGAGAGTTTCAGATCCATGCGTCCAACCTAGGGCTTGTCCGGCGCCTCACGCGTCCGTCGCGTGCCCCGAACGGCAGCCGCTAAAGGCGCGTGCCAGGTTCCGCCTCCGGGTTGCGGTGGCGGGCCGGGCGGGTCAGCCGACGGGCCACGCAGGACGGAATGGGGGCGCCGTGGTCGTGCGGCCGGGCCCGGTACGCGCTGGGGGTCTCGCCCACCAGCTCCGTGAACCGCGAGCTGAACGAACCCAGCGAGGCGCAGCCCACCGCGAAGCACACCTCGGTCACCGTCAGGTCGCCGCGCCGCAGCAGCGCCTTCGCGCGCTCGATCCGGCGCGTCATCAGATAGGTGTACGGCGTCTCGCCGAACGCCTCCCTGAAGCTCCGCTGGAAGTGCCCGGGCGACATCAGCGCGGTGCGCGCGAGCGTGGCCATGTCCCACGGCTCCGCGTACTCGCGGTTCATCCGGTCGCGCGCCTGCCGCAACCGGACCAGGTCTTCGAGCGGTCTGGGATTTCCCACATCCCCAGAATGGCACGCGCCACCGACAACGGGGCCCCGGACTTCCGCGGCCCCCAGGCTCCAGCGGGGGAACGCGGCCGGCCGTCCCCCGGGGGATCACTGGCCCGGGGGACGGCGGCGGTCATTCGTGCGCGGGGGTGTCCGTGCCGTCAGGCGGCGAGGACCTTGGCCTTGGCCTGTTCGAACTCCTCGGCCGTGATGTGGCCGTGGTTCTTGAGGTCCGCGAGCTTCGCCAGTTCGTCGGCCTTGCCGGTGGTCCCGGCGGTCTCACGGATGTACGAGTTCATGTCCTCCTGGCTCCGCTGGATGCGCTTCATCTCGCGCTCACCCATGCCGCGGCCCCGCGCGATCAGGTACACGAAGATGCCCAGGAAGGGCAGGATGACGACGAAGACGCACCAGCCCGCCTTGCCCCAGCCGCTCAGCGCGTCGTCGCGGAAGATGTCCCCGATGACGCGGAAGAGCAGCATGAACCAGAGGATCCAGAGGAAGAACCACATCGTGGTCCAGAAGACGTTCAGCAGGGGGTAGTCCGCTGCCAGATTGAGCGTCGAGCCGTTCATGGTCGAACTCCTGTCGGTTGTGCGACATCTCCGCGAGCGTTGCCTTGGTGTCGGGCGGATCGAACTGTCGCCGGGCGCCGGGTCGCGATCTCGGGGATTCCGCCCAGGCCCGTCCAGCGGGGGGTTGCGGCCGGTCAGCAGGGCCTGGCGGGTCGGTGCGCGGTGGTGGGGCGGACGGTACGACGGTGTCCGCCGGCGGACAGATGCTCGAAGGCGGGGGGCGAGCGGGGCCCCCGAACACACGGGGCGTGCCGTGACGACGTCGTCCGGTGTGATCGGCGTGCTCGGTGCGCCGTCCGGGGGCTGCGGCGGCCGCGTCGACGGCGTGCGCCGCGGGGACCCCGAGGGCCACGGCGTCGCGAAGGACCGTTCGGGGTCCTTCGGGCCGTGACGGACGGGCCCGGGGCACGGCATGCCCGGCACGGGCCGGATCTGCCGCTGGATGCAGGCCATGAGCGGTGCCCTCTCTGACGCGTGACGTCTTTCTTCGGCTCCAGAGTGCGGTCACCCACCGCCCCGACGGATCACCCTCCGCGGGTGAGCTCGCGGATCCGCCGCCACGGGCTCCCGGGCGAGGGACCGGGTCCGGCCCCCGGGCCGCTCGGAGACCGTTCATCCGTCGTCCGGCAGCTCTTCATGCCCCTCATGCCCCTCATGCCCCTCGCGTTCCTCGTGCTCCTCCCGCTCCTCCCGCTCCTCCGCGAGGGCGTCCCGCAGCCGGGGGAAACGGGCGTCGAGCTCCTCGTCCACCCAGGCCAGCCGCCTGGTGAGCGGCGCGTCGGCGTGGCCGTGGCCCGCCCCGCGCAGGTCCTCCAGGAGCGTCCGGAGGCGGATCAGGACCATCGGGGAGTTCCGGGCGGCCGGGATCACGTCGTCGAGAGCGGTGCGCAGGAAGTCCTCCCACCCCGGCAGCGGGACCACGACGCGCAGGACGCCCCCGCGGTCCGCGACCTCACGCGGCCGGGCCCGCGCCGGGAGCGGCCTGCGCAGCAGATCCTCCATGGCGTCCAGCGCCTGCACCGCCGTGGCGGGGTCGTTGACCGCCGGGGACAGCGCCCTGAGCGCGATGTCGGCGAGCAGCCGGAAGGCGAGCCCGGGGTCCTGGTCGAAGACCCGCTCGGCGCCGGTCTCCAGGCCGCGCAGGACGGCGGAGGCGGGCATCTCGCCGCCGTACACGTCGGCGACGGTGGTGCCGCACTGCAAGGTGGTGCCGGGGGTCACCCGCAGGACGACGACCGCGTTCGCCGCCCGTGCCGCGCCCGCCAGCACGCCCACGTCCACGCGTTGCAGCACGGCGCCGGCCTTCGGCCAGCGGACGGTCGACCGCGGACCGTCCGGACCGGGCGGGTCTCCCGGGTCTCCCGCGCCGCTGGTGAAGCCGCTCGCGTAGAGGACGTCGAGGTTGTGCCGGCCCCGTTCGGAGATGGAACCGAGCACCGGGGCCAGCTGGATCGCGGCGACGGCTTGCAGCAGCAGGTTGCGCAGCAGCGTCAGCAGAAGGAGCAGCAGGACGCCCGCGCTGATCGGCAGGACCACCGAGACCTTGTCCCGGCTGGCGATGGTCAGGGCCGCGGTGGCACAGAAGACGGTCGTCCCGACGGCGAAGGCGAACGTCCGCCACACGATCGGCGCGTCCCGGAACAGGGTGAGCCGTGGTGTGAAGGTGGTGGCCGCCCACTGCACCACCAGGAACAGCACGGAGAAGATGACGGTGGCCGCGCCGAGCACCCCGAAGCCGGTCGCGAGCAGCATCTCGGCCACCTGGCGGGACGGCAGCACGGGTCCCCGGGCGAACTCCGGGACGAGGAGACCGAGGCCCAGTCCGACCGCGATGAAGACCAGTTGGAGGAGGCCCGCGCGCAACCGCCGCCTGCGGCGGAACGCGGCGCGGCCGGTGCGGACGGCGGCGCCCCGGCCGACTGCCGCGAGAACGTTCATCGGACATCCTCCGAGGCGGTCCCGGGGCCGGCGGAACGCGGACCCGCCCCTCAAGGTTCGCCGCCCGCGCGATCACCCGCATCACCCGCCGAAGGTGAGCACCCCGCGCCGGGCGCGCCGCCCGCTCACCCTTTTCGGCCTATTTCCCCGCCCGATGCGCGGAGCGCCGGGGCACGGGGTGGAAGAGGGCCGGTGCATGGGTGGAAGGTGGAGTGGCGAGGGTGCGAGCGGGAGCGTTTTGAGCTGGGCGGAGGTCGCCCGCACCGGGGGATGCCACATCGGTGCGCGGGACCGACGATGGCAGGGGATCGCAGCGGACCCCGCGCCCCGGCCCCGAGGGAAGTGCTCGTATGCGCTACGAATTCCGCATCGCCGGCCTTGTTTCGGACACGCTCGCCACGGCCTTCGCCGAACTCGACAGGGTGCGTACGAAGGAGCAGACCCTGTTCTTCGGAACCGTGATCGACGACGCCCATCTGTATGGACTGCTCACCCGGTTCCAGGCACTGGGCCTGCGTGTGATCGAGATGCGCCAACTGCCCGTGTGATCGAGATGTGTCAGCTGTCCGGCTGATCGAGAGGTGCCGACCGCCCCCAGGAAAGCACGACCGCCCCCAGGAAAGCAGTACGCACCCGGACCGTCGGGACGCCGAGAACGGCGGCCCGCGGACCGGGTGCGGACAGCTGGGCGACGCGATCCGCGAGAACGCGGGTCGGACGGCCCGGACGAAGGTCAGGCCTTCTTGGTCTCCCAGAAGATCTTGTCGATCTGGGCGATGTGGTCCAGCGCCTTCTGGCCCGTCGCCGGGTCGGTGGACGCCTTCGCGGCCGAGAGGGCCTTGAGGGTGTCGTTGACCAGCTGGTGCAGCTCCGGGTACTTCTCGAAGTGCGGGGGCTTGAAGTAGTCGCTCCAGAGCACCGACACGTGGTGCTTGGCGAGCTCGGCGCGCTGCTCCTTGATGACGGTGGCGCGAGCCTGGAAGTGCGGGTCGTCGTTGCCGGCCATCTTGTCCTGGACGGCCTTGACCGACTCCGCCTCGATGCGGGCCTGGGCCGGGTCGTACACGCCGCAGGGCAGGTCGCAGTGCGCGCTGACCTTGACCTTGGGGGCAAACAGGCGGGAGAGCATTGAGCTGTCCTTCCTCGTGATCGTCTTCTCAGGTGGGACATTACTCCGTAGGAGACCTGTTTTCGCGAGTGCCCCCATGGGCTGAGGACAAAAGTCCAGGGTGAAACTGGGACTGGTGGAGGATAGGACCGGGGAGGTGCCGGTGATGCCGGAGCTGTCGCAGGAGACCGCGCGGGGGAAGGCCCTGCTGCCGTTCGGGGCGGCGGAGGTGACGGGCCCCTCGATGGTGCCCACACTCCAGCACGGGGATCGGCTCGTCGTTCAGTGGGGGGCGCGGGTGGGGCCGGGCGATGTCGTCGTCCTGCGGCATCCGTTCCAGCAGGACCTGCTCGTCGTGAAGCGGATCGCGGAGCGCCGTGAGGGCGGCTGGTGGGTGCTCGGGGACAACACGTTCGCGGGCGGGGACAGCACCGACTACGGAACCGTTCCCGAGGAACTCGTCCTCGGGAAGGTGCGGTTCCGGTTCCGGCCGCCGAAGGCGGGTCAGCGTTCGCCGTTCGCCGTCGTCCGCTGGGTGCTGGTGGCCGCCAGGCCGGTGCTTCCCGTGCGGTCCGCCTCCAGGCGCTTGCGGGCGCGGTAGGCCGCGACGTTCGCGCGGGTCGCGCAGCGGTCCGAGCAGTAGCGCCGGGAGCGGTTGGTCGAGGTGTCCAGGTAGGCGTTGCGGCACGGCGCTGCCTCGCACAGGCCGAGGCGGTCCACGCCGTACTCGGTCAGATGGAAGGCGAGGCCCATCGCCGCGATGGCCGCGTAGCCCGCGGTCGCGTTGGACGGGTGGTCCGCCAGATGCATGTGCCACAGCGGGCGGTCGTCGTCGTCGCGGTGGTCGTGCCCCGAGATCTGCGGGCTCACCGGGAATTCGAGGAGCAGGGAGTTCAGCAGGTCCACCGCGAGGGTCTCCTCGCCGGTGTCCGCCGCCTCGAAGACCGCGCGCAGCCGCGCCCGTACCGAACGGAAGCGGGTGACGTCCGCCTCCGCGGCGCGACGGGCCGCCGAGGCGTTGCCCCCGAACAGGTCACGGACGGCCTCGACCGAGGTCAGCGCGTCCTTGCCCCGGGCCGGTTCCTCGGTGTTGACGAGACGGACGGCGTAATCCGAGTAATAGGCCAGTTCCACTTGTAGTCCTTACGGAGGCACTCTATCGTCGTGACGGCGGTCAGGTAACAGACGATCGCGCTTACAGGGTATTACGTGGCCGTCTGGATGAGGGGCTTTCATGGCCATCGGCACCGGAACCGACTGGAACGCCTGGCAGCGGAGCTGGGACCGGCAGCAGGAGTGGTACCTGCCGGACCGCGAGGACCGCTTCCGGGTGATGCTCGACATGACCGAGGCGCTCGTCGGACCCGCGCCCCGCGTCCTCGACCTCGCCTGCGGCACCGGCACCATCACCGCCCGGCTGCTCGCCCGCCTCCCCGGAGCCACCAGCACCGGCGTCGACCTCGACCCCGCCCTCCTCGCCATCGCCGAGGGCACCTTCGCCGGCGACGACCGCGTCTCCCTCGTCACCGCCGACCTCCTGGACCCGCGGTGGCGCGCCTCGCTGCCGTACGACACGTACGACGCCGTGCTGACGGCCACGGCCCTGCACTGGCTGCACAGCGAACCCCTCGCCGCCCTCTACGGCCAGCTCGCCGAACTCGTCCGCGACGGCGGCGTGTTCATGAACGCCGACCACATGCCCGACGAGACGACACCCCGGATCGACGCGGCCGAGCGCGCCCAGCGGCACGCCCGTATGGACCAGGCCAAGAAGGACGGCGCCCTCGACTGGGCCGAATGGTGGGAGGTGGCCGCCCAGGACCCCGTCCTCGCCGGACCCACCGCCCGCCGCTTCGAGATCTACGGCGAGCACGCCGACGGCGACACCCCCTCCGCCGACTGGCACGCGCGCGTGCTGCGCGAACAGGGCTTCGGGGAGGCGCGGCCGGTGTGGCGCTCCCCCTCGGACGCGCTGGTGCTCGCGGTCAAGTAGGCCGACCGCGAGCTGTGCGTCCGCTCTGGGGGCGGGAGTTCGGCGCCGTCCTGGAACGCAAGCACGGCAGGGCTCTTTGCGTGCGGGACAGCACTGGTTCTCAGGGCAGGCGGGGCCATGGGGAAGGGGCGGTACGGGAGACCCGTACCGCCCCTTGTTCCCTGCGCTCAGGAGTGTCGACGTCCCGGTCAGAGGACCTTCGACAGGAACGACTTCGTGCGCTCGTGCTGCGGGTCCGTCAGGACGTCGCGCGGGTTGCCGGACTCGACCACCACACCGCCGTCCATGAAGACCAGGCTGTCGCCGACCTCGCGGGCGAAGCCCATCTCGTGCGTGACGACGACCATCGTCATACCGGACTCGGCGAGATCGCGCATGACGTCGAGGACGTCACCGACCAGCTCCGGGTCCAGGGCCGAGGTCGGCTCGTCGAAGAGCATCAGCTTCGGTTCCATCGCCAGCGCGCGGGCGATCGCCACGCGCTGCTGCTGGCCGCCGGACAGCTGCGAGGGGTAGTTCTTCGCCTTGTCGGACAGGCCGACGCGATCGAGCAGTTCCATCGCGCGGTCCCGGGCGTCCGACTTCTTCGTGCCCTTCACCTGGATCGGCGCTTCCATGACGTTCTCGACGGCCGTCATGTGCGGGAACAGGTTGAAGCGCTGGAAGACCATGCCGATGTCCCGGCGCTTCAGGGCGACTTCGCTGTCCTTGAGCTCGTAGAGCTTGTCGCCCTTCTGGCGGTAGCCGACCAGGTCGCCGTCGACGTACAGCCGGCCGGCGCTGATCTTCTCCAGGTGGTTGATGCACCGGAGGAAGGTCGACTTGCCGGAGCCGGACGGGCCGATCAGGCAGAACACCTCACCGGTGTTCACCTCGAGGTTGATGCCCTTGAGGACCTCCACCGGGCCGAAGGACTTGTGTACGCCCTCCGACTTCACCATCGCGGTCATGCCTTGCCCCTTCCACTGCCGAGCCCAAGCATGTTCGCCTTGATCTTATGGAAGACGGTCGGCGGCAGGCTGCGGCTGGAACCGCGTGCGTAGTAGCGCTCCAGGTAGTACTGGAAGACGCTGAACACACTGGTCATGGCCAGATACCAGATGGAGGCGACGAACAGCATCTCCATCACGGCGTACGACGTGGAGCCGATCGCCGAGGTGGAACGCAGCAGCTCGTTGTACGTGACCGCGTACACCAGCGACGAGGTCTTCAGCATGTTGATGAACTCGTTGCCGGTCGGCGGCACGATCACGCGCATCGCCTGCGGGATCACGATCCGCGCCAGCGTCTTGGTGTGGCTCATGCCCAGGGCCTGCGCGGCCTCCGTCTGACCCTCGTCGACGGCCATCAGGCCGGCGCGGCAGATCTCGGCCATGTACGCGGCCTCGTTCAGGCCGAGGCCCAGCAGGGCGCACATGAACGGAGTCATGACGTCCGTCATGTTGTTCTTGTAGATCGGCCCGAGATTCAGGACGGGGAAGATCAGCGCCAGGTTGAACCACAGCAGCAGCTGGACATAGACCGGCGTGCCGCGGAAGAACCAGATGTACAGCCACGCGACCGTGCTGGTCACCGGGTTCTTCGAGAGCCGCATCACCGCGAGGACGACGCCCAGCACCACACCCACGATCATGGCGAGGATGCTGATCAGCAGCGTGCGGCCGGCGCCCTGGACGACGCTGGACACGAAGAGCTGGCTGCCGACCGTGTGCCACTGGATGTTGCCCTGCGAGAACGCCACGCCGAGCGCCACCAGCAGCGCGACGACGATGACGCCGCTGACCCACCGGCCGTAGTGCCGGACGGGGATCGCCTTGATGGTCTCCGGGGCGGGCCCGGAGGTTCCGCTCTGGGACACCGTGTCGCCCGGAGGCGGGGTGTCCGAGGCGGACTTGTCGAGATTGTCAGTCACGTGACTGCCCTTCAGTGGTGCGCTCGGCTTACTTGCCGCCGTTGATCGCGGACTGCTCGATCGCGCCGGACTGGGCGCCCCACTTGTCCAGCACCTTCTTGTACGAGCCGTCCTTGATGATCGCGTCGACGGCGTCCTTCAGCGCGTCACGGAGCTGCGTGTTGTTCTTGTTCAGGATGATGCCGAACGGGCCGGCGTCGTACTGCTTGTTGATGACCTCGAAGGCCTTGCCGCCGTCGGCCTTGTTGGACAGGTCGACCGCCACCGGGTAGTCGTTGATGCCGGCCACAGCGCCGCCGGACTTCACACGGGTCTGGGCCTCGGTGTCGTTCTGGAACGACTCGATGTCGATGGCCTTCTTGCCGGCGTCCGTGCACTTCTTGGACTGGTCCTTCAGGGCCGTCTCGTACGTCGTGCCCTGCTGCACGGCGGCCGTCTTGCCACAGAGGTCCTCGATGCCCTTGATGCCCTCGGGGTTGCCCTTCTTCACGTAGATGGCCGTACCGGCCGTGAAGTAGTCGACGAAGTCGACGCCCTCGCCGAGCTTCTTGCCCTTGTCGTCCAGGCCCTCCTGGCGCTGCTTGTTGTCCGTGATGGACGACATGCCGATGTCGTAGCGGCCGGAGTTGACGGCGGTGATCAGGCCGTCGAAGGAGCCCGAGGTGAACTCGAACTTCACACCGAGCTGCTTGGCCAGCGCGTCGGCCAGGTCCGGGTCGACGCCGACGATCTTGCTGCCCTCGGTCGACTCCATGGGGGCGTACTCGGCGTTCGTGCCGACCTTGATGACGCCCGCGTCCTGGATCTTCTTGGGCAGCTTGGAGAAGAGGGGAGCGCTGTTGGCCTTGGCGGTGCCGTTGCTTTTCGTCTGGTCACCGCAACCGGTGAGGATGAGGGCGCCGGCGACCGCGATCGCACCGACCGCTGCTATCCGGGACGACGCGGCCGTGGTACGACGGGTGGTGCGTGCGGTCATGAGGGTTCCTCCGGCGGATCTGGGAGTAGCCGATAGGTCGACGGAAACACACACCATCGAGTGTCGCGACCTCGTGTAATGACGGCATCTTGCCATTCGGATTGCGCGATTCAGGGTGCCCGCTATGTCAAAATCGGATAACGGGTGACCCCCGAACCGTTACGGGCCGGTAGGGCACGGCCGGATCTTGTGCGGGAATCCCACCTTCCGGCCGGAAGATCTGCGGTGCATCGTGCCGTGCGGACGACCGCTACGCGGCACTCGTGGCCGAACAAGGACATGTCGGGAAGTGTCAATGGATCCGGGGATGAGTCATCTCACCGACGTGTGATCTTGGCTCTATCCACTCGTCCTCGACACCGTCCGTCCGGTAAGAAGGTTCTTTACACCCCTCATCCGGGGCTCAGGGCGCGTGTGCGGCGCGCCCGTCGCGCAGCGGCCCGTACGCAACCACGGCGGCAGGGCCTGCGCGGTGCCCGCCCACCCCTCAACCAGGAGTGGTCACCCTCAAATAATAAAGACTTAAGGGGTAAAACAAAGTGGCAGCGGAGATCGTCAATCCTCGCAGCGACAGCACTACGGATCACGAAGGCGGGGCCGAGCCCCTCGATGCCTTCGACCCGGCTTTCGCGCTGCACCGCGGCGGCAAAATGGCTGTGCAAGCCACTGTGCCCATCCGCGACAAGGACGACCTGTCCCTGGCTTACACGCCCGGCGTCGCGAAGGTGTGCAGCGCGATCGCCGAGCAGCCGGAACTCGTCCACGACTACACGTGGAAGTCGTCCGTGGTCGCTGTGGTGACCGACGGCACGGCAGTGCTCGGGCTCGGTGACATCGGCCCCGAGGCCTCGCTCCCCGTCATGGAGGGCAAGGCCATCCTGTTCAAGCAGTTCGGCGGTGTGGACGCGGTGCCGATCGCGCTCGCCTGCACCGGCGTCGACGAGATCGTCGAGACGGTGGTCCGGCTCGCTCCCTCCTTCGGCGGCGTCAATCTGGAGGACATCTCGGCGCCGCGGTGCTTCGAGATCGAGCGCAAGCTCCAGGAGCGGCTGGACATTCCCGTCTTCCACGACGACCAGCACGGGACGGCGGTCGTCACCCTCGCGGCCCTGCGGAACGCCGCCAGGCTCACCGGGCGCTCGCTCGGCGAGCTGCGCGCGGTGATCTCCGGCGCGGGCGCGGCCGGCGTCGCCATCGCCAAGTTCCTGCTGGAGGCGGGCCTCGGCGATGTCGCGGTCACCGACCGCAAGGGCGTCGTGTCGCGCGACCGGACCGATCTGACGGACGTCAAGCGGGAACTGGCGGAGATCACCAACAAGGCGGGGATCTCCGGTTCGCTGGAGGCGGCGCTCTCGGGCGCCGACGTCTTCATCGGGGTCTCCGGCGGTACGGTGCCGGAGCCGGCGGTCGCCTCCATGGCGGAGGGTGCCTTCGTCTTCGCGATGGCCAACCCGACCCCCGAGGTGCACCCCGACATCGCCCACAAGTACGCGGCCGTCGTCGCGACCGGGCGGTCGGACTTCCCGAACCAGATCAACAACGTGCTGGCCTTCCCGGGGATCTTCGCCGGCGCGCTCCAGGTCCGGGCCTCCCGGATCACCGAGGGCATGAAGATCGCCGCCGCCGACGCGCTGGCCGCGGTCGTCGGGGACGACCTCGCCGCGGACTACGTCATCCCCTCGCCGTTCGACGAGCGGGTGGCTCCGGCGGTGACGGCCGCGGTGGCCGCGGCCGCCCGTGCGGAGGGCGTCGCCCGCCGCTGACGTGGTGTGCGGTACTTGGCCCCGCCGGGATCCTTCCGGCGGGGCCGGCTTTTTTGCCTGCGGGGAGAGTCCGGGCGGGTGGTTCTCGCCCCCTCCGCCCCTGCCCGTCCCGTACCGGGGGCGCTGCCCCCGGACCCCCGCTCCTCGAACGCCGGAGGGGCCGAGTTTCCCGTCCGGCACTTGAGGGCGAGGGCAGCCTGTGCCGGGGGCCACTCGGTCGGTGGGGGACGTGTCACAGCGGGAGGCGGTTCCCCCGGCCGGGGGCGGAGCCTATCGTCAAGGTCATGTTCGCTGCCTATGCCGCCCGAATCGACCGTGACCAGCCGCTGAACGGCCTGGAGTTGGGGGAGCGTCCGGCCCCCGAACAGAGGCCGGGCTGGACGACCGTGAACGTACGGGCCGCCTCCCTCAACCACCACGATCTGTGGTCGCTGCGCGGGGTCGGCCTCGCCGAGGACAAGCTGCCGATGATCCTCGGCTGCGACGCCGCCGGAATCGACGAGGACGGCAACGAGGTCGTCCTGCACTCCGTCATCGGCCAGAGCGGGCACGGGGTCGGCCCCGAGGAGCCCCGGTCCATCCTCACCGAGCGCTACCAGGGCACCTTCGCCGAGCAGGTCTCCGTACCGGCGTGGAACGTTCTGCCGAAGCCCAGGGAGCTGTCCTTCGAGGAGGCCGCCTGTCTGCCGACCGCCTGGCTGACGGCGTACCGCATGCTGTTCACCAACGCCGGGGTGCGGCCCGGTGACTCCGTGCTCGTGCAGGGTGCGGGCGGAGGTGTGGCCACCGCCGCGATCGTGCTCGGGAAGGCCGCCGGGCTACGGGTCTTCGCGACCAGCCGGGACGAGGCCAAACGGAAGCGGGCGATCGAACTCGGCGCCGTCGAGGCGCTGGAGTCCGGGGCGCGGCTGCCGCAGCGGGTGGACGCCGTCATCGAGACGGTCGGCGCCGCCACCTGGTCGCACTCGGTCAAGTCGCTGCGTCCCGGCGGCACCGTCGTCATCTCGGGTGCCACCAGCGGTGACCGGCCCTCGCACGCCGAGCTGACGCGGATCTTCTTCCTGGAGCTCAAGGTGGTCGGCTCCACCATGGGGACGAAGGACGAGCTGGAGGATCTGCTGGCCTTCTGCGCGGCCACCGGTGTGCGGCCCGTCATCGACGAGGTGCTGCCGCTCGACCGGGCCCGCGAGGGGTTCGAACGGCTGGAGTCCGGCGACCTGTTCGGCAAGATCGTACTGACAACGGGCTGATGCCCGGCCGGGGTTGCGGGGGCACACGAGACGGCGGGTCCGGGTTTCCGGGCCCGCCGTCTCGCGTGCCGGGGCGGGCGAGGATGTCAATGCTGGTTGACACGAGAGGCATGTCAACGTAGGTTGACGTCATGACCGAAGCAACGGATCTTGCCGAGCGCGCGGGTGATCGCGATCCGCGGATCGGGCTGCGGGCGGTCTCCGCGCTGCGGAGGCTGCTGGAGCAGCTGGAAGCGGTACAGGTGCGCAGTGCGCGCAATCAGGGCTGGTCGTGGCAGGAGATCGCCGCGGAACTCGGAGTGAGCAGGCAGGCCGTGCACAAGAAGTACGGGAGGCAGTGATGTTCGAACGCTTCACGAAGGATGCGCGTGCCGTCGTCGAGGGCGCGGTGTCGCATTCCGAGCGGGTGGGGGCCGGGACCGTCGAGGAGGAGCACATGCTGCTGGCCCTCCTCGACCGGGAGGGCAGCCGGGGTTCCTTCGTCCTGACGTCGCTCGGGGCGGCCGGGTTCCGGGAGTCGCTGGAGCGGGACCTCGCCGAGGCGCGCCGCCGGGGCGGGCTGTCGCGCGCCGACGCGGACGCCCTCTCCGGGCTCGGTATCGACCTCACCGAGATCGTCTCCCGGATCGAGGAGGCGCACGGGGAGGGGGCGTTGGAGTCGGGAAAGCGGGCCGGTAACGGCAGACGGACCTCGCGTCGGCCCTTCGGGCAGAGCGCGAAGGAAACGCTGACGCGATCTCTGCGGGTCGCCGTCGCCCGACGGGACCGTCACATCGGGGACGAGCACCTGCTGCTGGCGATCACCCTGCGAGGCGGGGTCGCCGGAGAGGTACTGGCCGATCACGGAATCACGTACCGGTCGGTGACCCGGGTGCTGTACGGGGAGGACGGCGTGGCGGAGGCGGGGTGAGCGGCCTGAGGTGAGGTGAACGACGGAAGCGGGTCGGCCGTGGCGAGGAGGAGCCGTGGCCAGGGGGAGGCGGGCCGACGTGATCCGTGCGGGCCGGTGGTCGTGCAGGTCGGCGGGAGTCGGCGGAGGCCGGTGAGGGCTGGTGGGAGCCGGTGAGGCTCGGTGGGCGAGCTCACCGCCGACGTGATCCGTCGGGTGGGTGGCCGTGCGGGGTCGGCGGAGGCCGTGAGAGCCGGTGGGGGCCGACGAGGCCGGTGGGCGAGCTCACCGCCGACGGGGCCGTGTGTACGGTCCCGCCGGCTTGGGCGGCCCCCGGGGTGAAGGGCCCGGGGAAGCTACAGCCGCTTGCTCCGCAACGTCGATCCGATGTGGGCCGCCGCTGCCGACAAGTGGCTGCGGATATCCCGGAGTTGATCCTCCGTGACGCCGTGGTCGCGGGACGCGTCGCGGATGTCGTCGCGGAAGCGGTCCAGCAGGCGGTCCAGGTCGCGGCCGGGGTTGCCGGTGGGGTCCTCGTGGGCCCAGGCGGGTTCGTACTCCGCGGGGAAGTCCTCCGGGGTGGCCGAGTACTCCGGCTCCGGCGGCGCTCCGGAGGGCGTACGGCCGAAGCCGAACTCCTTGCCGAAGTCCTTCCCCAGGTCCTTGCCGAAGTTCTTCCCGAAGTCGCCGAACTCCTTGGCCAGTTCGGTCAGTCCCTCGCGGACGCCCGTCGGCCAGTCGCCGCGCGCGAAGTGGTCCTGGACCTGGTCCTGGACGTGCTTGGCCATGCGCTGCATCTCCTCCTGAGCCTGTGCGCGGGCTTTCTCCTGCGCCTCCTTGGCCTGACGGCGGGCACGCTGCGCCTCGTCGCGGGCGCGGCGGCTCTCGTCCTTCGCGCGGCGGGCCTGCTCCTTCCACTCCTGCCGGACACGCCGCATCTCCTCCTTCGCCGCCCGCCACGACTCCTTGTCCTGGAAGTCGTCGGCGCCGCCGACTCCACCCGGCGCGGCGTCCTGCTGCTTCGCCCGGGCGCCACCCGCGGAGCCGTACCGCGCCTCCGTGGCCGCCGCCAGCATCTCGCGGCGCAGGTCACCGGCCGCGCCCCGTACGTCCGCGCGGATCTCCGCCGCGAGCTCCGCGACCGACTCGCGGATCTCCAGCTCCAGATCGGCCAGCTCGCCGCTGCGGTCGGCCAGTTCGGCGCGGCCCGCGTCGGTGATCGCGTACACCTTGCGGCCGCCCTCGGAGGTGTGCGTGACGAGTCCTTCGGCCTCCAGCTTCGCCAGCCGGGGGTAGACGGTGCCCGCCGAGGGCGCGTACAGGCCCTGGAAGCGTTCCTCCAGGAGGCGGATCACCTCGTACCCGTGGCGCGGCGCCTCGTCCAGCAGCTTGAGGAGGTACAGGCGCAGTCGGCCGTGGGCGAAGACGGGAGCCATGTCAGAGCACCTTCTTGTCGGTCGCGGTGCCGTCGGTCGCGGGGCCATCGGTTACGGGGTCATCGGTTACGGGGCCATCGGTTGTGGCGCCGTCGGTCGCGGTGCCGGCCTGCCGGCTCTCGGCGGCACCGTTGCCCGCCGTGTCATCCGCCGTGCCGTCCGCCGACCCGTGTGCCGTGCCGTCCGCCGTGTTCTCCGGGACGGCCGGCGTGGCCGTGTCCCGGGGCTTCGGGGCGTCCTCGTAGGGCTCGTCCTCCGTGGGGGGCCTGCGCAGCAGGGCGATGGAGCCCGAGACGGTCATCGCCTTCAGCCTGCCGTTGCCCGCGCCGAGCCGGCCGGTGATCTTCTTGGCGCCCCACTGGCCGCTGACCCGCAGGTCCTCGAAGGCGCTGGAGACGCTGCCGCTCGCGGTGTTGGCCTCGACCTCGGCGTCCCCCGGGTGCGGGAGCCGGATCGCGATCTCGCCCGAGACGTTCGACAACTGGACGTCGGTGGGCGCGCCCGCGGCGTCGAGGTCCACGATCATGGAACCGCTCACCGATTCGGCCCGCACCGAGGAGCCGGAGCCCTCGACGACGGTCAGGTCGCCGGAGACCGAGTTGAAGCGGAGGTCGCCGGTGACGGCCTGGGCCTCCAGGTTCCCGGAGACGGTCTCCACGCGCACGGGGCCGGCCACGCGGACGAGCGTGGTGTCGCCGGTGACGCCCTTCACCCGCACCCTCCCGTCCGTCCCGGAGACCACGGCGGCGGCGCCGACCACGCCCACCTCGACGTGGGTGCCGGTCGGGACGGCCAGTGAGACCACCGCCGCACGGCGCCAGCCCTTGCGGTCGAGCCACTTGAGGAAGCCCTTCCAGGGCAGGTCCTCGTAGGCCACCGTGAGCGTGCCGTTCTCCTGGGTCACCTGGAGCGGGGGGCCGTCCAGTTCGGAGACCTCCAGCCGGGCGGAACCCTCGTCGGTCCCCACGACGTTCACTGTTCCGTTGACGATGCGTACGTGCAGCGTCTGCACGGGGCCGTCGAAGGAGAGCTTCTTCGGCTCTGTCACGGACCACTCGGACATGGTGCAGACCTCCTCGACCGGACCGGACCCCGATACGAGTCCGAGCTCGACGCGCCATATCGCGTCTTCCGTTATTCACGATATATCGCGGATGTGGAAAGTCAAGACACCCGTTCTGGGGATCACCGGAGCGTTGTACTGGGCAAATCGCCCTAAAGTGGTGCTATGTCGACTGCCTCCGGTGCGTCCCGGGACGATCACCCGGTCCAGGCCCCCGGGGCCGTGCTGCTGTGCCGGGCCCGTCCCGATTCGGTCGGTCCCGCCGCCCAGTTGCTGCGCGAGCGGATGCTGCTCGCCGGGGCGGGACCCGAGTGGAGCGTGCTGGTTCCCGAGGGCAGGCCCTGGCAGGACGGCGCGGAACCCGTCGACCGGGTGCTCACCGGCTGGGCCGCGGCGCTCGCCGTCGGCGCCCCCTGGCCCGTCCTCGCCCTGTGGTGGGACACCGACCGCAGCGGCTTCACCCTCGCCTCGGGCTTCCGTCGCACCGTGGGCTACGAATGGCTGGCGAACGGCACCCCGGTCGGCCAGGACGAGGCGATGCGCACCTTCGCCGGTCGCCTCGGTCTCGACCCGGTGCTCGACATGCAGGCCCTGGAACCGCTGACGCGGCCCGATCCGGCGGCCGACGCCCACGCGCGCGTGACGGGGCTGCTCGCCGTCCTCGCGCGCGCGGGAGTGCTGCTTCCGGCCGGACTCGATCCCGGCGAACCCATGGACCGGCTCCGTGACGCGGTCCGGGTCCGGCCGGACGCCGAACAGATCGAGTGGACCGGCTGGCGGGCCGCCGTGGGCGCCGAACTCGACGTCGTGGAGAGCGGCGGTCTCGGGCCCTGGCTGCGCGGCCCGAGGGCGCGCACCCTCGCCGTGGCCCAGCTGGCCGTCGGCCTCCCGCTCACCGCGTGGGGAGTGCGGCGCCACAGCGGCGGCTGGACCGTCGTCGGCGCGGTCCTGACGCTCCGCGGCGCCCTCGCGCTCGCGTACGACCACCTGCGCGCCTACGACTGACGGGCTCGCCGCCCCTCGGGAGCGGACCCGCTCCAGCCGGGGTCGAGCCGGGCCGCCGCGTTCCGGAGAACCGGTCGCCCTGCCGTGAAGGACGTGAGGGACTGGACGCCCTCGCGCGGAGAGGACCGGCACCCCGTCGGGAGGAGAGCCACCCCGTCGGAGGGAGAGCCCCCCACGGGACAAGAAGAGTGCCGGAGGGGCGGGTTACTCCTCGTCCTCGTCCTCGTCGTCCAGTCGGGCCAGCCAGGTCGCCAGCCGTTCCACCGGTACCTCGAAGTCCGGGTTGAGGTCGACGAACGTACGCAACTGCTCGGCGAGCCACTCGAAGGTGACCTCTTCCTCGCCGCGCCGCTTCTCAAGTTCCTCGATGCCGCGGTCGGTGAAGTACATGGATGGTGCTCCGTGGGTGAAAGGGAAGTGGAACGCTGGGAAAAGGATAGGCGGGGGCGCGGGGCCCATGGAGGGCCTCTGTCGTGGGCGACCCCCTGCGGCTAGCCTGCAAGGTCGGCCGCACCACGGGGGCGTGGGGAACGGGGGATGCCATGAGTGACGCGGTGACTCGCATCGCACGGATCGAGATGCCGGACGGAACACCGGTGTGGGCCCGGATCTCGGGGGCCGACGAGCTGGAGGAGCCGGGCGGCGAGCTGTCGCTGACGGACGTCGGCTTCGGGGAGCGCGTCGAGGCGCAGGTCGAGAGCCTGCACTCGGTGATCACCAGTGTCGCGCGCTCGCTCGCCGCGCCCCTGCGCGCGGTGCGGCCCGACGAGGTCAGCGTCGAGTTCGGCATCGAGCTGACGGCGAAGGCCGGCAAGGTGGTCGGGCTGCTCGCGGACGGCGAGGCCAAGGCGGGCATCACCGTGACGCTGACCTGGAACGGCGGTCCGCCGGACCTGGAGGAGACCGGGGCAGCCCCGCACGCGGGCGCGTCTCCCGGCGCCCCGGCGCACGGCGGCGCCACCGACACCTCCGGCGGGGGCGGAGCATGACGGACGGGCGCGCCCCGGGCGCACCGGGCGGCCCCGGGAACGCTCACCGTGCGCTGCGTGATCTCGTCATGGCCGCCACCGTGCGCATCCATCGCGCTGACCCCGGGTATGCCCTCGACGAACCCGGCACGTTCCTCGGGAGCGGTTTCTTCATCGCTCCGAACTGGGTGCTGACCTGCGCGCATGTGGTCCGGAGCGGGAAGGGGGACAAGGTGACGGTGGTGTACGAGACAGGGCCGGGCCGCGGCACGTCCGCCGTCGCCGGCGAGATCGCGACGACCCTCCCGGACCATGTCGGGCTTCCGGTGCGGGGCACCTGGCCGTCCCCCGACCTCGCCCTCGTGCGGCTGCGCGAGCCGGTGGACCACGACTGCGCCTATGTCACCGAACGCCCGGCCGCGTACTACGAGGAGGCGGTCGTCCTCTACTCCGGCTGGTCCGTGGTGGGCGGGGAACTGCGCAGGCTGAGCGGCACCTGCACGGTGCAGGGCACGCTCGGCGGCTGGTCCGACGACGAGCAGATCCGGCTGGGCGGCGATGTGCTGCCGCCCGGCGTCTCGGGCGGCCCGGTCGTCGACCCCGTACGCGGTGAGGTCGTCGGTGTCCTGAAGTCGCGCACGGACCGGGGGCTCGGCGGCACCTGCACGGGGGTGGAGCAGTTACGGTCCCTGCCGGTGCCGGCCGAGGAGATCCGGGCCGAGCACGACGACAGCTACCACGCCGTCTTCCACGCCCACGACCGCTACCACCGGGACCGCCAGCGGCATCCCGACACCGATCGCAGCACCTGGGCCGACGTCCAGAACCAGCTCGGCGCCCGGCCCGGCCGCGCGCTCAGCCCCGAGGAGCGGACCCAGCTGCTCGGCAGGCTCGCCGATCTGCCGCCGCCGGTCAGCACCCGCGCCCTGCTCGGCCTGCTCGAATCCCTGCTCGGGGACCAGACCGCGATCCCGCATCCGGCGCCGCGCGGCTGGCGCGACGGCCTCGGGGCGCTGTACGAGAGCTCGCGACAGGACGCCGCCCTGGACCTCGTCCTCGACTACGCGATGCGGGCCATGTCCGCCGAACGCCCTTTCGTCACGCCCGGCACGCAGGCCGCCGAGCGGGCACTGTGGGAGTGGGTGCGGCAGACCGCCGAGGGCAGGCCGGGCCCGGCGTACCGGCGTCGCCTCGGCCAACAGTGGATCGAGCGGCTCCAGTTGGCGCCTCGTGGTCCGTCGGCGGCGGAAGCAGAGGCGGCGCACGGCACCGCGCACAGCGCCGACCGTGCGCCCCGCCTCTTCGTTCTGCTCGAACTGGAGCAGCTGGGCTGGGAGCCGGGCCGCTGCGACTGGCACGTCTCGGTGGGCCGGCCGACCGGCGAGGTGGTGCGACTGCGCGACGGCGAGCGCACCCCGCTGGAGGACCTGCCTGCCGTTCTCGGGCCACCCCTGTCGGAGGCCTTCCGCCAGTGCGACGAACCCGGGAGGCCCGCCGACCTCCAGGTAGCGCTGCCCCATCTGCTGCTCGGACTCGACGTCGACGCCTGGCAGTCCGGGCCAGGCGAGCCGCCGCTCGGCGCGCACCGGCCCGTCGTCGTGCGCTGCGCGGACCGGGAGCAGCTGCCCGAGCCGGCCGACCCGGCGGCCCCGGCCGGAAAGCAGCTCCCCGCCGACGAGGAGCGGCACGAGCGGGAGGCCCGCT
The DNA here is from genome assembly GCF_055588305.1 of Streptomyces sp. NPDC042002. Lineage (NCBI taxonomy): Bacteria > Bacillati > Actinomycetota > Actinomycetes > Kitasatosporales > Streptomycetaceae > Streptomyces > Streptomyces sp. NPDC042002. Next base: position 334,640 of record NZ_JBVJCT010000003.1, read on the forward strand.
GGCGGTGGATCCACGCGCACGGCGCCCAGGCCGAAGTCCTCGACTGCGAGGACGGGTTGCGGGTACCCGTACCGGCGGCGGAGTCGTTGCGCGGGCTGCCGCACAAGACCGTCCCGGTGCTCTGCCGCTACGGCGACCACCGTTTCGAGGACGACCCGGTGGCGCTCGTACGGATCGTGCACGGCGGGTACGGCGTCGCGCTGTGGCGGCGCTGGCGCGGACAGTCCGACGCGGTCTGCGGCGAGTTCCACCGAAGAGCCGGCGACACGGTGGCGGGCGCGGGCCGCGCGGACCGGCTCCCCGAACTGGTGCACGCCCTGCGGGCCGGGCTGCGCGAGGGCCGCCCGGAGACCTACTGGGCCGACGGGATCGCCCTGTTCTACGACGACCCGCGCCGGCCCCTGCCCGGGACCGGGGACCTGCTGGAGGCGCCATGACCGCATCCGTGGACCCACTGTCGCGCGACGCTCGAACCAGGCCGAAGTGGGCTGCTATGAGCCCCTCTTGGGACCTTACGGGGCCCTCGGGGGGTCGATACGGTGAGGCGACGATCGACGGCTGCCGTGGTGGACGAGTGACGACGAGGACTGGGCAATGACCGAATCCAGCGAGTGGCTCATCTACCGAGGCGCCGGCGAACCCCACGACGGCCTGGACCGCCTTCCCGCCCCGCCGCCGTGGCGCGACTTCGCGAGCCGGGACGCCGCCGGATCCGACGGCGACGGCTCCGAGGACCGCAGGCTCGGCGCCCACCGGCATCTGGCCGAACTGCACCGGCCCGGCGCCGAGGAGCTGGAGATGATCAACGCGGCGCTCTATCTGCGCCGCCCGCTGCTGGTCACCGGCAGCCCCGGCGCGGGCAAGAGCACGCTCGCGCACTCGGTGGCGTACGAACTTGGTCTGGGCAACGTCCTGCGCTGGCCGATCGTCAGCCGGTCCACGCTGCAGGACGGGCTCTACCACTACGACGCGATCGCCCGGCTCCAGGACGTGCAGATCGCCGCGCCGCAGGGCGCCGACCCGGCCGCGCCCGGCGCCCCCGGCTCCGTCCAGGGCATCGGCAGCTATATCCGGCTCGGCCCGCTCGGCACCGCGCTGCTGCCCTCCGAGACCCCCCGCGTGCTGCTCATCGACGAGCTGGACAAGAGTGACATCGACCTGCCCAACGACCTCCTGAACGTCCTGGAGGAGGGCGAGTTCGCGATACCCGAGCTGGAGCGCGTCGCCGACCGGCTGCCCGGCGGCGAGGCCGAGGTGCTCACCGCCGACGGCACCAAGGCGCGGGTGCGCGACGGCCGGGTGCGCTGCCGCGCCTTCCCCTTCGTGGTGCTCACCAGCAACGGCGAGCGCGACTTCCCCGCCCCGCTGATGCGCCGCTGCATCCACCTCGAACTGGGCCGCCCGGACCACAAGCGGCTCGCCACCTTCGTACGCGCCCACCTGGGCGACGAGGCGGCGCGGGCCGGGGACGATCTGATCACCCACTTCCTGGAGCGCTCGCGCAGCGAACTCGTCGCCGCCGACCAGCTGTTGAACGCCATCTACCTCACGGACGCGGCCGCCCCGCCGAGCCGTGACCGGCTCGCGGACCTGCTCATCCAGCGACTCGACCGCCCGAGGTGACGCGCTGATGCCCGGCGGCGACCCGATCGCCGAACTCATCGCCCGGATGCGGCGGACCGGGCTGGACCCCGACGCCCGGCAACTGGCCGACGCGCTGTGGCTGGCGCGCTTCTCACGCCGGACGGACGCGGTCGGGAGCGATCCGGGGAGCGCGCCGCCGTCCGGCCGGGCGACGGCGGGCGACGGCCCCGTTCCGGGGCGCCCGGACCCGCGGGGCGCCGAACGGCCGCCACCCCGCGACCGGCCCGAGCGCGCCTGGCCGGACGCGGAGGAGGACCGGCGCGTCGCGCTGTACCCGGTGCCGCGGGACGGCGCGCCGCGCGGATACGGGCAGGGCCGGTCGGCGGTGCTGCCGGTCGGCGTACCCGCCGCGCCCGCGTTCCCCGCCCCGCTCGAACTCCAGCGCGCGTTACGCCCGTTGCAGGGCTACCGGACCGCGGCGCCACCGCTGCGTACCGTCCTCGACGAGACCGCGACCGCCGAACTGAGCGCTCGGGCGGGCGGATTGGTCCTGCCGGTGTTCCGCGGGGTGACCCGGGCCGACGCCGCGCTCCAACTGGTGATGGACGCCTCGTCGTCGATGCGCGTGTGGGACCGGATGTTCGCCGAACTGGAGCAGATATTCGGCCGGTTGGGCGCCTTCTGGGACATCCAGGTCAGCCATCTCCACCAAGGCCCCGACGGGGAGCCCGCCGTCAGCCGCAGCCCCGAGCCCGGCGCGGCCCCGCTGCACTCCGCCGACCGGCTGAGCGACCCCACGGGCCGCCGCGTCACCCTCCTCGTCAGCGACTGCGCGGGCCCCCTGTGGCACAGCGGCCACGCCCACCGGCTGCTGTACCGCCTGTCCCGGCTCGGCCCCGCCGCCGTCCTCCAGCCACTGCCGCAGCGCATGTGGAACCGCACCCGGCTTCCGGTGTCGTACGGCGAACTCACGCGCGGCGAGGCCCTCGCGGGCGCCGCCACGCTCAAGGTCCGGCTGCCCGCCGGTACCCCGCCGGAGGCCCGCGACGGCGCGCTCCCGGTGCCCGTCCTGCCGCCCGAGCCCGCCGCGCTCGGCGCCTGGGCACGGCTGCTGTCCGGGGCCGGCGCGGGACCCGTGGCAGGTGCCGTCGGCTGGGTGCGCCACGACCACGAGCCCGCCCGGAGCGCCCGCCCCGGACGCCGGATGTCCGGGCTCGAACTGGTGAGCCGGTTCCGGTCCAACGCCTCCAAGGCCGCCGGGCGGCTCGCCGGCTATCTGGCCGCGGCCCCGCTCAGCCTTCCCGTGATGCAGCTCGTCCAGCGCACCATGCTCCCCGACTCCGGGCCCTCCGAACTGGCCGAAGTCCTGCTCAGCGGCCTGGTCTCGCGCGCCGAGGCGGAGGAGTACGGCGCGGACGGCACCCAGTGGTACGAGTTCGCGCCCGGCGCGCGGGAAGCCCTCCTGTCACCACTGGGCCTCGACGAGGCCATGCTCGTGCTCAAGCACTGCTCCGAGTACATCGAGTACCGCTTCGGCAAGGGCGGCCCCAACTTCCCCGCCCTGGCGCTCGCGCAGCTCGGAGAGGGCGGCTCCGGACGGCCGTACACACCCGGTGCCGGATACCCGGGTGAGAACGGCGACAACGGCGGCGCCACCCTCGTCCCGCAGCCCTTCGCCGAGGTCGCCGCACGAGTACTGGAGCGTTTCATGCCGCTGCCGGAACACTTCGCGATCTACGTGCCGGCCCACGGCGGCGACGACCTGCCCGACGAGCGGCCGACCCACCCCGCCGTGATCCGCGCCCGCTCGCTGGCCCGCCAGTTCGGCAGCGACGGCATGGTGCAGGACCTCATCGACGCCGTACAGCTGCTGCGCGGCGCCACCGAACACGAGCTGATCCCCGGCGCCGACCCGGAACTGTGGGCCGAGTACGCCAACTGCGTGCTGCTGCTGTGGGAGGTGCAGGGCGGCGCGGAGCTGCTGCGCGAGGCGGAGGCGGCCGCGGAGCGCGCCGTCGCGCACCCCCGGGCCCTGCGCGAACGGGCCGTCCTGGCCCGGGTGCTGCACGCCGCCGCCACCGACCGCAGGCGGCGCGGAGACCGGCGCGGCGCGCTCGACCTGCTGCAACGCGCCGACCGCGAGTACGCGGTGGCCTGCGCCGCGCCCGACCTGGACGCCACCGAGGCCCTGCGGCTCACGCTGGAGCGGGTACGGGCGCTGGAGGCACAGTGGCGCCTGGGCGACGACAGCGCGCTCCTCCAGGGCGCGGTCGGCATGCTGGAGGCGTTCGCCGACGCCTGGCCCGACCGGCGCAGCCGCCCGCCCGAACTCCCGCTCGCCCACGGCCGTGTCCTGCTGCGCCTGTCGGGCGCCACGGCCGACGACGAACAGGCCAGGCTGTACGCGGAACAGGGCGCGCGCTCCCTGCGCGCCGCCCTGGAGACCGGCCCCGAGGACGCGCCCACCGTCGCCGGCGAGTCCTCACGGGTCCGTATCCTCCTCGACCTCGTCGACGCGCTCCTGAGGTCCGGCGGCGAGCTGGACGAGGCCCAGGCCCATGTCGACGAGGCGCTGGGCCTGACCCGCGAACAGGGGCTGCGTTCCGCCCTGTTGGTGCGCGCCGGGCGCATCCGCATGGCCCGGTACGCGGACTCGGGCGACCCGCGCGAACTCCAGGACGCCGCCGCGCGGTTCGAGCAGGCGTCCCGCGGCGTGCCCAGGGACGCCCCCGCGCACGCGGACGTCCTCGCCGAATGGGGCGAGGCCCTGCTGCGGCGCGCCGTGCTGGACGACGGACCCGCCCCGCGCGAGTCGCTGTCCCGGGCCATCCGGGTGCTGCGGGACTGCCGTACCGAAACCCCGGCGGGCAGCGCCGAACTCGCCCACCGCCTGCTGCTGCTGGGCCGCGCGCTGATGCTGCGCTACGGCGCCCGCGGCGACCGGGTGGACCTGCGGGAGGCCGAGCACCTCTTCGGGCTCGCGGCGCTGGAGGAAGGCCCACCGCTGATCACCGCCCGCTGCTGGCTGGAGCTCGGACAGGCGCAGTTCGAGGCGTACCAGAGCCTCGGCCGCAAGGCCCGGCTCGACGAGGCCATCGACGCCTTCCGGGCCGCGGCCGAGTCGGCGCGCGAGGCCGAGGAGGAGGCGGAGACGGATCGCGCGCGCCAGGAGGCCGTGGAACTGGGTGCTCGGGCGCAGCACTGGCGGGGTATGTCCTACGAGGCGGCGGCGCGTCCGCGTGCCGCGCGCGAGGCCTACCGGGCCGCCCGGACCGAGTGGTCCAGGCTGCCGGACGGTGTCGTGAGCACGGGCGAGCCGACGGCCCGGCAGACGGCACAGCGGCTGGCCGAACTGGAGTGAGGAGCGCCCGCCGGCGGCCGCCGGGGCGGAGTCAGCGAAGGTGAGGGGGAAGACATGGGCGTACGGGACGACGCACACAACGACGCACACAACGACGCACGGGACAACGCGTGGGAGCGCGATGTCGCGGGGGAGCGGCTGCCGTGGCTGCCGGGCCCGTCGGCGAACCCGGACCCGTCGCGGGCACCGGAGCTCGAAGGGGAGGGGGACGGTCTGACGGAGGCGTCCGATCCGGCGGAGCTCCCCGATCTGCTGGACCTGGACCTGGCGGAGCTGCGGACCGTCCAACACCCGGTGCTGGCAGAGGTGCTGGCCGATCTGCGGGCGCGGTCCGGACAGCCGAGCGAGATCCTGTGGGGGTTCAACAACGCTTTCTGAGCGGCGGAATGAGCGATGGTCCGGTCAACCGTCGCTCATCAGCGGCCAGTTCCAGTCCACCCTTGTGACTGAACCGGACAACTTGGGAGGGGCGGCGTTTGTGTCCTGCCCGCGTCCGGGAATGCCGCCCGGTACGGGCAGGGGGCCGTGGAGCGGTTCGCGGCGTGGGATCGCGCGGCCGTACGTCATGGGGGTGCCGGAGTGTCTGCAGAGGTGACCTCCCCGATCCCGTCCCCCGTGACCTCCGTGCCGCACCCCGAACGGCCTTCGTCCGAACCGGCCTCCCCCGAACCGCCTTTTCCCTTCCGGCAGTTCATCGTCAAGATGCACGGCCGCTGCAACCTCGCCTGCCGCTACTGCTACCTCTACGAGGGCCCCGACCACACCTGGCGCACCCGCCCCGCCGCCGCCTCTCCCGGCGTCCTGGATCGGACCGCGCTCAGGGTCGGCGAACACGCCCGCACCCACGGCATGACAGCGCTGTCCCTGGTCCTGCACGGCGGCGAACCGCTGCTCGCGGGCGTGGACACCCTTGCCCGGTTCACCGGCCTCGTACGCGAACGGGTCCCTGACGGCTGCACCGTGCATGCCACCGTCCAGACCAACGCCACCCTGCTCACCGAGCGGCGGCTCGCCGTCCTGGCCCGGCACGCCATCCGCGTCGGCATCAGCCTGGACGGCGGCCTGCCCGAGCACAACACACTGCGCGTCGACCGCGCCGGACGACCGTCCTGGCCCGCCGCCGCGCGCGGCGCCCGGCTGATCGCCGAACGCCATCCGGAGGCGTACGCCGGGATCCTCACCGTCGTGGACCCCACCACGGACCCGGTCGAGCTCTACGAGTCACTGCTCGCGCTGCGACCGCCCGCCCTCGACCTGCTGCTCCCGCACGGCAACTGGTCCACGCGGCCACCGCACCTGGGCGACGCGGGGACTCCCTACGGCGACTGGCTGTGCGCCGTCTTCGACCGCTGGTGGCGGGCCGGGCGGCGGGAGACGCGGGTGCGGCTCTTCGAGGAGTGCGTCGCGCTGCTCCTCGGGCTGCCCGCCGCCACCGAGTCGCTCGGCCTCGCGCCCTTCGACGCCGTCGTCGTGGAGACGGACGGCTCGATCGAGCAGGTCGACTCCCTCAAGTCCTGTTACGAGGGGGCGGCCAGGACCGGCCTCGACGTCTTCCGGAACGGTTTCGACGAGGCCCTGCGCCACCCCGGCGTCGCGGCCCGGCAGGCGGGCGCCGCCGCGCTGTCCGCGCGGTGCCGGGCCTGCCCGCTGCTGTCCGTCTGCGGCGGCGGACACTACGCGCATCGATACCGGGCCGGACACGGCTTCGCCAACCCGTCCGTGTACTGCGCCGACCTCCAGCGCTTCATCCGCCATGTCGCCCGGAAGCTGGCCGGGGCCGCCGCCGTCGTCCCCGTCCCCGCCGTCCCCGCCGCTTCCGAAGGAGGCGTCCCGTGATCCTGCCGGCGGTCCCGGAACGGGCCCTGGACGAACTCGGCCGCACCGAAGGCGGCCCCGAGACCCTCGGGCTCCTCGTCCGCGACCAGCACACCCGACGGCTGCTCCTGCTCCGCGCGGTCCTCGACGCGGCCGAGTCGGCCGACCCGGACGTCTGCCCCACCGCCGTCCTGACCCGGCTGCGCGAGGACTGGGCCCTGCTGGAGGAGGCCGAACGGCTGGAGCCGTCCGCCCGCCTCAAGGGGCGGCCCCACGAAGGTGGTCGGGGGTCCGGGCGGCCGGGTGGACCGGTGTCCGGGGGGCCGGACGGTTCCGCGCCGGGACACGGCCGCCCAGGGGTTCACCCACCGGCGTCCGTGGGGCCGTACGGTTCCGGACCGGTGTTCGCCGGGCCGGGTGGTTCTCCGCCGGGATCCGGCCGGACAGGTGGCTCCGCTCCGACGTCCGGGAGCCAAGGTGGTTCCGCGCCGGTGTCCGAGGGGGACGCGGTGTCCGGGAACCGGCCTCCGGTGTCCGCTGTCCGGGGTCTCCTCCTCCACCCGTTCATCGGCCCCTGGGCCCGGGACGCCCTGCGCGCGCTCGGGGCCGGTGCGGGCCCGGGTGCCGACCGGGACCTCCGCGAACCGGCGCGCGCGCTCGCCCACTTCGGGTCGCTCGCCGCCGTGGCCGCCGTCCGTTCCGGGGTGCCCTACGCGGTACGGCTGACCGCCCGCGACGGCATCCTGACGCTGCCCTCGCTCGGCGCGCTGCGGACGGGCGGTTCCGGTTCCGGGGACACGGAGGTGGGCGTCGTGCACCGGCGGGGGCGGCTGACGCTCCGGCGGCCGGGCGAGGCGGACGTGGTCGTTCACCCGCAGAGCGGCGCCGGCGCCTGGTCGGAGGCCGCGGCCTGGACGTCGGCGTACACGCTGCCCGGTCTGGTGCCGGGCTCCGCCGCCGTACCACTGGACGACCTCGACCCGTATCGGACCGCACGCCGCGGACCCCGCCCGGACACCCTGAGCGGCCCGGTCGCCCTCGACGACGCCGACCGCAAGCACTGGCTGCACACCTGGTCGGGCACCGCGGCGGCGCTCGGTCTCGGCGGTGAGCGGCGGCTCGCGGAAGCGGTGACCCTGCTGCGCTGTCTGGTCCCGCTGTCCGCGCCACCCGGCTCGGTGCCGGGCGGCGCGGGCGGCAGTTGCAGCGGCACCCGGCGCGAGGCCTTCGGCGCGGTCCTCAGCAGCGCGCCGGCGACGGCGACCGCGTTCGCGGCCACCCTCGTCCACGAGATCCAGCACGCCAAACTCGCCGCGCTCGGTGACATGGTGACACTCCATCACGCGGGCCCGGCGGCACGTCACTTCGCGCCCTGGCGGCCCGATCCCCGCCCGTACGACGGCCTGTTGCAGGGCGCCTACTCCCATCTCGCGCTCGCGGACTTCTTCCAGCGCGGCGCCCTCGCCGCCACGTTCCCGGCCCGCCGGGACGCCGCCTGGGCGCAGCACGCCCGGTACCAGGAGCAGGTCGGGGCCGTCCTGCCGGCGCTCGTCGGATCGGGTGATCTCACCGTGCGGGGACGCCGGTTCGTCGACCGCATGGTCGAGGTGCACGAACGGCTCGCCGAGCGGCCGCCACCGCGTGGACACGCGGCGCGCGCGACGGCGTACGTCCAGGCCGCCCGTACGCTGTGGGCCCGGCGCCACGCACCGGGCGAATGAACCGCACGACCCGAGGGGGGCGCGTCGCGGGCCGGTCGAATCGAACCGGGTCCGCCGAACGCGCCTCGCGCGCCCGTCGAACGCGCCATGCGTCGTTTCGATTGAGCCATCCTCGCCGAAAGCGGCCGGTTCCCGGACGCGGGACGGCCGGTGCGCCAAGATCGTCGCTGAACACGTTGGAAAAGGAACCGTGGAGCAAGCGACTGGCGTGCGTCGGCGCCCTATCGCCGACCCTCGCGGCCGTTCTAAAATCACGCGCGGGGAGGCCGCTGCATGTCTGGAGCTCGTACGCCGGTCGGGCCATCCGAGAGGGGGTCCGCGAAGCAGACCGTCACCATCAGCTTCGCCGGTTTCAACCGGGCCTGGGCGGCCTGGATCGGGGACCGTCTGGAGCGGCGTGGCCATCGTGTGGTGTACCAGCGCTGGGACGCCCCGGCCGAGGTGCCCCTCGTCGACCTGCTGCGCGACCTGACACTGGCCCAGGGCCGGATCCTGATCGTCGTCAGTGAGTGGTACTTCCAGCTCGGCCCGCGCACCTACGAGGAGTGGAACGCCGCGCTGCGCGAAGTCGTCGCGCCCGACCCGTCCCGCTTCGCGGCCGTCTCCGTCACCAACAGCACGGTGCCGACGGCCACCACCGTGCTCGGCGCGGTCGACCTGAACAACATGGGCGCCGACGAGGCAGAGCGCCGCGTGCTCGACCGCCTCGACCTGCCCTCCGAACCCCTCCCGGAGTCCGTCGAGGGCGCCCGGCGCGGCCCCCGCTTCCCGGCCGCCATGCCCGAGGTCTGGGGCGGCGTACCGCGCCGCAACACCCGCTTCACCGGCCGCGAGCCGCTCCTGAACGACGCCTACCACCTGCTCCAGGGCGCCGAGGCGGGCGCGGGCGTGGTCACCCTGCACGGCATGTCCGGCGTCGGCAAGACCCAGCTCGCCGCCGAGTACGTCTACCGGTTCGGCTCCGAGTACGACGTGGTGTGGTGGGTCAACGCCGAGAAGCGCGTCACCTACCGGCGCCGACTGGCCGAACTGGCGCCGCAGTTGGGGCTCTCGACCGGCGCCGAGTACGGCGAACGGCTGCGTGCCGTGCGCGACTCGCTGCGCCGGGGCGACCCGTACGCGCGCTGGCTGCTGATCCTGGACGGCGCGGACGAGCCCGACCAGATCTACGACCTCGTCCCCACCGGGCCCGGCCACGTCCTGATCACCTCGCGCAACCCCGAGTGGAGCGAGCACAACAGCAAGCTGCTGGAGGTGCCGGTCTACGCCCGCGACGAGTCCGTCGCCTTCATCCGCCGCCGCGCACCCCGCCTCACCGAACCCGAGGCCGACCAACTCGCCGACGCGCTGGAGGACTTGCCCCTCCTGCTGGACCAGACAGCCGGCTGGCTCAACGACTCGGACCTGTCCGTCCAGGAGTACATCGCCCTCCTGGACGGCGGCATCGACCAGGACGTCGTCAAGATCTCCGCCGACTTCCCCGTCGCCTTCCAGACCGCCTGGTCGATACTGCTGAACAAACTCCGCGACACCGTCCCGGAGTCCGTCGACCTGCTCCGCCTGTGCACCTTCTTCGCGCCGGGCTTCATCCCCGTACGCCTTCTGAAGGAGATGCCGCACGACCAACTGCCCGAACAGATCGCCGGTCTGCTCAACGACCCGCTGCTGTGGAACAGGGCGATCAACCAGCTCCGCCAGTACTCCGTCGTCCGTCTTGAGTCCCACGAGGCGGCCGGTGACGAGGCGGCGTCCTCCGGCGAGTCCCTGTACCTGCACCGCATGGTCCACCAGATCGTCCACAAGGACATGCCCGACGAGGACCGCCGCGAGTTCATCGACGTGGTCCGGCGCGCACTGGCCGCGGCGGACCCCCGGCGCCCCACGGACACCCGGCTGTGGCCCGCGTACGCGGAGATCGTGCCCCACCTGAAGTACGCGGACGTGCTGCGGAGCAAGGACTCGGCCGTACAGACACTGGTCTTCAACTGCCTTCGCTACATGTACATCTCGGGCGAGTACCAGTCGGGCATCACGCTCGGCCGACGAGCCCTCGACGCCTGGCGGGAGATCCTCGGGGAGAACCACCCGAGGATCTGGGAGCTCACCCACCACTACGCCAACCTGCTGCGGGCGGTCGGCGACTACGAGAGCACCGAGACGATCGAGCGCGCCGCCGTCGACCATCTGCGCGAGCAGCGCGGCGAACAGGACCTCGACCACCTGCGCGCGGTCAGCGGCCTCGGCGCGGACCTGCGCGGCCTGGCCCGCTACGACGAGTCCCTGCACCTCTCGCAGAGACTCGTGCTGACCTACCGCGACCTCCTGGGCGAACAGGACTCACGGACCCTCGGCGCACAGAACAACCTGGCGGTGTCCCTGCGCCTGCTCGGCCACTACGAAGCGGCCCTGGACATCGACCGGAAGACGCTGGAGGCACGCCGGCAGCTGCTGCGGGCCCGGCACCCGTGGGCGCTGTCCTCCGAACTCCACTACGCCGTCGACCTCCGCCTGCTGGGCCGCTACACCGAGGCCGAGTCGATCCAGAGCAAGAACGTGCGCGAGTACCGTCTCGTCATGGGGTCCGACGCGCCGCAGACCCTTGAGGCGGAACACAACCTCGCCCTGTGCCACTACCGCACCGGGGACCGCGCCGCGGCGGGCACCCTGCTCACCCGGGTACTGGAGCGCTGCGAGCGCGCCCTCGGCGAGACCGATCCGCAGACGCTGAGATTCGCCGCCTCCACCAGCTGTTTCACCCGCGAGCACGGTGACATCGACCAGGCGCGGGAACTCGGCGAGTCCGTCGTCGCCCGGTACGAGGTGATGCTCGCCGAGGGGCACCCGTACATCGCCGGTGTCCGCGCCAACCACGCCCTGGTCCTGCGCAGCGTCGGCGAACGGGACCAGGCCCATGTCGTCGTCGAGCAGGCACTGGCCGACATGACCGCGGCCGTGGGGGAGAGCCACCCCTGGACGCTGGGCTGCGCCCTCAACGCCTCCGCCCTGCGCAACCTGGTCGGCGACCCGGAACGGGCCGCCGCGCTCAGCCGGCAGGCGGTCACCCGGGCCACCGAGACCCTCGGCCGCACCCACCCGCTGACCCTCTCCGCCCGTATCGCCCTCGCCGCCGACCTACGAGCCCTGCGGGACGGCCGCCAGGCCGAGAAGACGGAACAGGAAGCCCTCGCCGACCTGGACGCCACGCTGGGCCCCCGGCACGTCCACACCATCTCCGCCCGCTCCCGCAACCGCCCCTTCTGGGACTTCGAACCGCAGGAGACGTGAGGTTCGTGCCGGGGCCGTCGGCTCCGGCACCGCCCGGCACGCCGAAGGGCCCGGCCCCGAGTTCGGACGAACTCGGGGCCGGGCCCTTTCGCAGTGCCGTGCCGGAGGCCTAGGCCTCGAACACCTCACGCACCAGCTGCTCCTGCTCCGCCTGGTGCCGCTTCGCGGAACCGACGGCGGGGGAGGAGGAGTGCGGACGCGAGATGCGGCGCAGACGCTCGGCGCCCGGGACGTCGGCGCCGACCGCCAGGTCGAGGTGGTCGATCAGGTTGAGCGCGATGAACGGCCAGGCACCCTGGTTCGCCGGCTCCTCCTGCGCCCACAGGTACTTCTCGGCGTTCGGGTACTTGGCGATCTCCGCCTGGAGCTCGGCACCCGGCAGCGGGTACAGGCGCTCGATACGGATGATCGCCGTGTCCGTGCTGCCGAGCTTCTTCCGCTCGGCCTCCAGGTCGTAGTACAGCTTGCCGGCGCAGAACACGACCTTGCGCACGGCGGACGCCTCGACCGAGTCGTCACCGATGACCGGGCGGAACTGACCCGACGTGAACTCCTCCGCCTTCGAGGACGCCGCCTTCAGGCGCAGCATCGACTTCGGGGTGAAGACCACCAGCGGCTTGTGGTGCGGGTTGTGCACCTGCCACCGCAGGAGGTGGAAGTAGTTCGACGGGAGCGTCGGCTGGGCGACCGTCATGTTGTTCTGCGCGCACAGCTGGAGGAAGCGCTCGATGCGGGCCGAGGAGTGGTCCGGGCCCTGGCCCTCGTAGCCGTGCGGGAGCAGCAGGGTGACGCCGGACGTCTGGCCCCACTTCTGCTCGGCGGCCGAGATGTACTCGTCGACGACCGTCTGCGCGCCGTTGACGAAGTCACCGAACTGCGCCTCCCACATGACCAGCGCGTCCGCGCGGGCCAGCGAGTAGCCGTACTCGAAGCCCATGACCGCGTACTCGGAGAGCAGCGAGTCGTAGACGTTCAGGCGGGCCTGGTCGTCCGAGAGGTACTGGAGCGGGGTGTAGTCCTCGCCCGTGACCCGGTCGATCAGCACCGCGTGACGCGTGCCGAAGGTGCCGCGGCGCGAGTCCTGGCCGGACAGCCGGACCGGCGTGCCCTCCAGGAGCAGCGAACCGATGGCGAGGGTCTCGCCCATGCCCCAGTCGATCGTGCCGTCCTCGATCATCGCCGCCCGGCGCTGGAGCTGCGGGAGCAGCCGCGGGTGCACGGTGACGTTGTCGGGGATGTTGACCTGGGACTCGGCGATCCGCTTCACGATCTCCTGGGAGACCGCGGTGGACACGGCGACCGGGAACTCGGCCTGGACGTCCGGGATGTGAGCCTCGGGCACCTGCGCGACGGCCTCGCGGACCTCGGTGAAGACCTTCTCCAGCTGGCCCTGGAAGTCCTGCAGCGCCTGCTCGGCCTCTTCGAGGGTGATGTCGCCGCGACCGATCAGGGACTCGGTGTAGAGCTTGCGCACCGAGCGCTTCTTGTCGATCAGGTCGTACATCAGCGGCTGCGTGAACGCCGGGTTGTCGGACTCGTTGTGCCCGCGGCGGCGGTAGCAGATGAGGTCGATCACGACGTCCTTGTTGAACGCCTGGCGGAACTCGAACGCCAGCCGCGCGACACGGACGACGGCCTCGGGGTCGTCACCGTTCACGTGGAAGATCGGCGCCTCGATCATGCGGGCCACGTCGGTGGCGTACATGGACGAGCGCGACGACTCCGGGGCGGCGGTGAAGCCGACCTGGTTGTTGATGACGATGTGGACCGTGCCGCCCGTGCGGTAGCCGCGCAGCTGCGACATGTTGAGCGTCTCGGCGACCACACCCTGGCCGGCGAAGGCCGCGTCACCGTGCAGGGCGACGGGCAGGACCGTGAAGTCCGTGCCGCCCTTGTTGATGATGTCCTGCTTGGCGCGGACGATGCCCTCGATGACCGGGTCGACCGTCTCCAGGTGGGACGGGTTGGCGGCCAGCGAGACCTTGATCTGCTCACCGTCCAGACCGGTGAAGGTGCCCCGGGCGCCCAGGTGGTACTTCACGTCGCCGGAGCCGTGCATCGACTTCGGGTCGAGGTTGCCCTCGAACTCGCGGAAGATCTGCGCGTACGACTTGCCGACGATGTTCGCGAGGACGTTCAGCCGGCCGCGGTGGGCCATGCCGATGACGACCTCGTCCAGGCGGGACTCCGCGGCGCTGTCGATGACGGCGTCGAGGAGCGGGATGACGGACTCGCCGCCCTCCAGGGAGAAGCGCTTCTGGCCGACGTACTTCGTCTGCAGGAAGGTCTCGAAGGCCTCCGCCGCGTTCAGCCGGCGCAGGATGCGCAGCTGCTCCTCGCGCTCCGGCTTGGTGTGCGGGCGCTCGATGCGGTCCTGGATCCACTTGCGCTGCTTCGGGTCCTGGATGTGCATGAACTCGATGCCGGTGGTGCGGCAGTACGAGTCGCGCAGCACACCGAGGATGTCGCGCAGCCTCATCAGGGACTTGCCCGCGAAGCCGCCGACGGCGAACTCGCGCTCCAGGTCCCAGAGGGTGAGGCCGTGCTCGGTGATGTCGAGGTCGGGGTGCTTGCGCTGCTTGTACTCCAGCGGGTCGGTGTCGGCCATGACGTGACCGCGGACCCGGTAGGAGTGGATCAGCTCGAAGACACGGGCGGCCTTCGTGACGTCGTCGTCGTGCGAGGCGTCGATGTCCTTGAGCCAGCGGACCGGCTCGTAGGGAATCCGCAGCGACTCGAAGACCTCGTCGTAGAAGCCGGTCTCGCCGAGCAGGGAGTTCGCCACGACGCGCAGGAACTCGCCGGAGGCGGCGCCCTGGATGACCCGGTGGTCGTAGGTCGACGTGAGCGTCATGACCTTCGCGATGCCGAGCTTGTTCAGGGTGTCCTGGGAGGTGCCCTGGAACTCCGCCGGGTAGTCCATCGAGCCGACGCCCATGATGACCGACTGTCCGGGCATCAGACGCGGGACCGAGTGGACGGTGCCGAGGCCGCCGGGGTTGGTCAGGGAGACCGTGACACCGGTGAAGTCGTCCATCGTCAGCTTGCCGTCACGGGCGCGGCGGACGATGTCCTCGTAGGCCTGCCAGAACTCGAAGAAGTTCAGCGTCTCGGCCTTCTTGATGCCCGCGACGACCAGCTGGCGGTCACCGTTGGGCTTCACCAGGTCGATGGCGAGGCCGAAGTTGACGTGCGGCGGCTTGACGAGGGTGGGCTTCCCGTCCTTCTCCGCGTAGTGCCAGTTCATCGACGGCATGGCCTTGATGGCCTGCACCATCGCGTACCCGATGAGGTGGGTGAAGGAGATCTTCCCGCCCCGGGCGCGCTTCAGATGGTTGTTGATGACGATGCGGTTGTCGAAGAGCAGCTTCACCGGGACAGCGCGCACGGACGTGGCCGTGGGCAGCTCCAGCGAGGCGTTCATGTTCTTCGCGACGGCACCGGCGGGACCGCGCAGGGTGACGTACTCCGGACCCTCGGGCGCCTCGGCGGCCGGAGCGGCCTTCGGCTTCGCGGCGGCCGGTGCGGCCTTCGCGGGGGCCGGGGCGGCCGCAGCGGGCTGCGGAGCCGCGGGAGCGGCGGCCGGGGCCGGCGCGGCCGGGGCCGGCTGGGGGGGAGCCTGGCGCGCCGCGGGCGGCGCGGGGGCGGCCGGAGCGGCCGGGGTGGTCCCTGCGGCCCCCGCGGCCGCAGTACCCGCCGGAGCCGAGGCGGCTGGCGCCCCGGGCTTGTAATCGGCGAAGAAGTCCCACCAGGCTCGGTCTACCGAATTCGGGTCCTGGAGGTACTGCTGATAGATCTCGTCGACGAGCCACTCGTTGGCACCGAAGGCGGCCGCGGGGTTCTTCCCGGCGGCTTGGTCATCGGTCGAGAGACTCGAGTTACTGGGGGACTGTGGCGACACGGCGGCAACCGCCCTCTTCCGCTTCACAAGGTGATGGACAGCGGGAATAAAGGCTACGCCTCCCTGGCCGAGAAGGTCAGGCCGGGCCCGTCCAACGTCGCGTAAGTCACATCGGAATCCGTGTTTCGTCCATGGAAATGGCGGGAAACAAGCGGGGTTCCGCTTCGGAATGGGTACGACGATCGAGGGCCGCGGCACCCGTCACACGGTCCTGTGCCTGATCACACGTGTACGCGCACGGCGACAGCGATGGATCTTGCGGCTCCGGTTCGAACTTTACGTCAACTTGGCAGAGAAGGGAGTCCCGGAAGGATGACCTGGATCCGGCAACCCCGCTGAGATTCGGCCACACCGATCCGTCCGCCGTGCAGATCGACCGCCCAGCGGGCGATGGCCAGGCCCAGACCCGTACCGCCGTCGCTGCCCGGACCGTGCGGCGCGGGCACCCCGCCGCGGTTGAACCGCTCGAACACGCGGTGCCACTCCGACTTCGGGATGCCGGGCCCCTCGTCCAGGACCTCCAGGGCCAGCGACTCGGGATGGTCGCCCCGCCGCGCCCGCACCGTCACCCGGCCGTGCGGCGGGCTGTGCTTGACCGCGTTGTCGATGAGATTCGCCACGACCTGGTGGATCCGCTCGGGGTCCGCGTGCGCGGTCAGCTCCGGCGGGGACACGTCGAGGTGCAGATGGACGTCCGTACGGGTGTGGCCACCGCCGGAGCCCGAGCTGAGGTCCGCGCGCGCGGAGGCGACCATGTTGGCCTCCTTCAGCACGCCGGACAGATACGGCCACACCTCGAAGCGGCGCCTGCGCAGCGGTACGACGCCGTTGTCCAGCCGGGACAGGTCGAGGAGCGTCTCCACCAGCCGCCCGAGGCGCTCCGTCTGCTTCAGCGCGGTGCGCATCGTCTCGGGGTCGGCGGCCGAGACGCCGTCCACGACGTTCTCCAGGACCGCGCGCAGACCCGCGATGGGGGTCCGCAGCTCGTGCGAGACGTTCGCCACGAGCTCCTTGCGCTGACGGTCCTGGGCCTCCAGCTCGTCGGCCATGAGGTTGATCGTCTGCGCCAGGTCGCCCAGCTCGTCCCGCCGGTCGTCACGCACCCGGCGGGTGTAGTCGCCGTGCGAGATGGAGCGGGCCACCGCGTTCATCTCGTCCAGCGGCGCGGTGAGCGAGTGCGCCACGAACTGCGTGATCAGCAAGGTGGCGATCATGGAGAAGACCGTGATGAAGCGGAGCTCCGTCTTGGTGTGCACCGCGATCATCGACAGACCGGTGGTGATGAGCACGGCGATGACGACCAGCGCGCCCAGCTTGGTCTTGATCGAGAAGGGCCGCACCTCGCCCCAGGAGCCCGCGCTCCTGCGCTCCCCGGACGCGCGCTCGCCGAGCCCGCGTCCTCGCTCTCCGAGTCCGCTCATCACATCAGCCCCTCACGTGGGTCCCGATCACGCGGGTCCCGACGTTCCGAAGGAGGTCCGGCTCAGGGAGTCGGGGTCTCCAGTGCGTAGCCGACGCCGTGCACCGTACGGATCCGCTCGGCACCGATCTTGCGACGCAGCGCCTTGATGTGACTGTCGACGGTCCGGGTGCCGGAGGCGTCCGCCCAGTCCCACACCTCGGCGAGCAGCTGTTCGCGCGAGAGTACGGCACGCGGGGTGTTCGCGAGGCAGACGAGGAGGTCGAACTCGGTGGGAGTGAGGTGGACGTCCTCGCTGCGGACCCGCACCCGGCGCTGCGCGTGGTCGATCTCCAGCTCGCCGAGGCGCAGGATGCCGCTGCGCGGAGTGGAGGCCGCGACGACCGCGCGCTCGACCCTGCGGAGCAGGACGTGCACCCGGGCTGCCAGTTCACGCATCGAGAACGGCTTGGTCATGTAGTCGTCGGCGCCGACTCCGAGCCCGACCAGCATGTCGGTCTCGTCGTCGCGCGCGGTGAGCATGAGCACCGGCACCGGCCGGGCGGCCTGCACACGGCGGCAGACCTCCAGACCGTCGAAGCCGGGCAGCATGATGTCGAGGATCAGCAGATCGGGCTGCCATGCCTCGGCCGTGTCGACGGCGGCCGGACCGTCGCCCGCGGTTTGCACGAGGAATCCCTCGGCTCGCAGGCGGGCCGCGATGGCGTCGACGATCGTCGGGTCGTCCTCGACGACCAAGACCCGGCGCTGAGCGCCGGGGGTGGCCGCCGTACCGTTCTGGGAGGTGTGTGTCTGCTCCATCGCCCGCCCCTGAAGTGTGCTTTCCGGAATCCGTGGGGTGATCCCATGACTGCGCTTGACGCTTGAATGATCTGCGTCAGGCAAGCAGGGTACGGGCAGTCGCCGTGCCTCGGCTATCCAGGCCTTACCGCGAGGTACACGAGGTCGGGAACGCCCCGGGCAACGGGGATCTCTTCGGTACGAACCCGATGGAATCCGGCATTCCGCAAGGATTCTTCAAATTCCGGAGACGGCTGGGCCGACCATACGGCGAGCACGCCGCCCGGCCTCAACGCCCTTGCGCAGCTTGCCAGTCCGGCCTTCCCGTACAGTCCCGCGTTGCCCTCGGTGACCGTCCAGCCGGGTCCGTTGTCGATGTCGAGACACAGCGCGTCGAACGTGTCGGAGATCTCATTGACGTAGTCGACGAGATCGGCTTCGACGATGTCCGTGCGCGGGTCGGCGAGCGCCTGGACCGAGAGTCCGGCGAGGGGTCCGTCCCGGTGCCACTCGATGACCGCCCGTTCGCGCTCGACAACCGTGATGCGCCCCCAGCGGTCGTCCGCGGCGGCGTGCGCGAGCGAGAACCCGACGCCGAGCCCGCCGATCAGCACACTCGGCTCCGGGCGCCCGTCGAGGGCGTCGCGGGCCGCGTCCACGAGCAGCCGCTCGGAACGCCCGTCGGACGTGTCCATCAGAAAGCACCCGTTGGCGATGATCTGCAGCAGAGCGCCGTGCCGCCGCAGCACGACCTCGCCGTACGGGCCCTGACGGCGGTCGATGACAACTGGCGTGTCGTACGAGGCGGTCATGGCCGCCATCCTGGCAGTTCACCGGTACGGGGGGGCCGGAATTATGAGGAGCCGAGCCTCCGCGGTCCCGGCGCGCGGGCCGGACGCCGCGTGGCGCGGGGCTGTGCGGGGCGGCCCGTGCGGGGCGTGATCAGGAGGGTTCCGCGATTCCGGGGTGACGGAGGACCGTGCGAGGTTGACGCGGTGGCGGGCCGGGGATCTCAAGGGGAGGCGCGACCTCTGGGTCCCTTCCTTGTTTCTTGAGGAGTTGCTGAGAATCGTTGCTGTACGTGGCGCCGGTCATAGACAGCGATACGGGGGACGCGAAGGGTGGGACGCGACGGAAGGAGCGCCGCACCGTGGACCTGAGCACCACCCCGCGAGCCGATGCGCCCACCGGCCGAGGCGAAGCGCCCACAGGGCCGGCGCCGGCCACACCTCCCCTGAACCCCCTCCCCGGGATGCCCCAACAGCGCGCCCCCGCCACACCGCCACCGGCCCCGGGGGCCACGCTTACGGCCACATCAGCGGCCAGGTCCACGATCACATCAGCAGCCATGCCCACGGCCACGCCCTTGCCTGGGGCGCCGGGCCTGCCCGGGCCGTCGGGTACGCCCGTGCCCGGCCCGGCAGCCGTACAGGCCCTCGCGGCCGACTCCGACCCTGACTCCGGCTCCGCCGCTCGTACCCTCCCCGGCCGGCTCGGCGGGCTCCCTGTCCGGCGGCTTCTGCCCACCCCGCTGGGTACGCCCTTCACCTTCGGGTACGGCGTTGTCCTCGCCGCCACCTCCTACCTCGCCGGCCACACGCACCCCGCGTTCGTCCACGCCCTGCACCAGGCGTCCAGTACGGACTTCGCGCACCTCGCCCGGCATCCCGTGCTCGTACTGATCGCGAGCGCGCTGTGGATCGTCGGCGGGATCACCTCGCCGTACGCGGCCGGCTTCCTGCTCGTGCTGACCGCGCTGGAGCGCCGTACGGGCACGGCGCTCGCGGCCGGTGTCTTCCTGCTCGGGCATGTGGTGGCCACGCTGGCCACCGAGCTGCCGGTCGGAGCGGCGGTGCTGGCGGGCGTCCTGCCCGTCGGCTCACTGCACCGGCTCGACTACGGCATCAGCTTCGGCGTCGCCGCGAGCGTCGGCTCACTCGCGGGACTCCTTTCTCCCTGGCTGCGCTGGCCGCTCCTGATCGGCTTCGGCTCGGTCCTCACCCAGGACCTGATCCTCCTCGCCGACCCCGTGACGGACGGGGGACACCTGATCGCGCTGGCGATCGGCGTCGCGACCTGGCCACTCGTACGCGGGCGGCACCGGCACCGATTCCCCGGGCCGGCCGCGCGGTCCTGAGGCGTGGCCTTCCCGCTCGGGATCCGCTCCGATGGGCGCAGGTGTGCCGCCTGCCTTCTCCCGCGGACGGGAGGGAACCCGTTTCCCGCGGATGGGAGCGGATAAGAGGGGACCCGTTGAGCCGTTGGGGGACGGCGACCCCCCTTGGCCCGGGAACGCCGTGCGTGACCCGACCGCACCTGGTGTGCTCGCGCGGGTGCTCCCACACCGGTGCGGGCCACCGCGCGGCCGGTCCCCGGGCCCTTTCGGGGGCGTGAGGACAGCGCCCTGCGCCAGAAGTCCGAAGTCGATTCCACCGGCGCCGGTGGAACCCTTCCGGCGACGGCGACGGCGACGGCGACGGCGACGGCGACGGCGACGGTAGCGCGCCCGGCCGACGGGCGAAGCCCCGTGTCGACGCCGCCCGACGACCGCCGACGGATCTCCGGTGCGGGACGGCCCTCAGCGGGTGAGCGTCCCGTTCTGGGCGTCGGACGCGGACTGCCAGGCCTGTACGCCCGCCAGGGACGCCTCCTTGGCCTGCCGCCACTTCATGGCGGCCTGCTGGGCCGGAGGCACATCCATGGCGCGGATCATGCGCCGGCCCGCGGAGAACACGGCGACGGCCGCGATGGCCATGCCGCTGAATGCCACCAAGGCGCCGGCCGCGGTGAGCACGGCACCGGTCGTGACGAGCCGGCGGTCGATGTCGAGCGTGGGCTGGGAGTGGTGATGGTTCATGACTCCACCATCCAACGGCAGGTGGCCACCCCGCATCCCGAGCAACGCCTCAAGAAGCCCATCCCCGCCCGAGTCGCGGCCAGGGCGGCCGGGCGGCCTGGTGGCAGGCGGTGGTGATCCGCGGCCGAGCCGGATGCTCCGGCGACGACAGCCCGCCCGGCGGGACTCGGTCCCGCGTACGGCGGCTGACCAGCGGCGATCCGTACAGCGCCGGGAGACCAGAAGTGATCGCTCACAGCGAACAGCCCCCGGGGAACATTGCGGGGTCCCCGCGCATTGAGTCGACATAGCTCAACTTGACTGCCGAAGGGGCGATCATGGCTTCGACGTCCGCATCACTCACCCTGCCCGTGCTGCCGCTCGACGACGAGGTCGTGCTGCCCGGAATGGTGGTTCCGCTGGATCTGAACGACACCGATGTCCGTGCCGCGGTGGAGGCCGCTCAGGCCGCCGCCCGTTCAACGCCCGGCAAGCCTCAGGTACTCCTGGTGCCACGCATCGACGGGACCTACGCGAGCACCGGAGTGCTCGGCACGGTCGAACAGGTCGGCCGGCTGGCCGACGGCGACCCGGGCGCGCTCATCCGAGGGCGAGGGCGCGTGAAGGTCGGCGCGGGGACCACGGGTCCCGGTGCCGCACTCTGGGTCGAGGGCACCCGGGTCGAGGAGACCGTGCCCGACCCGCTGCCCGGCCGGGTCACCGACCTGGTGAAGGAATACAAGGCGCTGGCCACCAGCTGGCTGCGCAAGCGCGCCGCCTGGCAGGTCGTCGACCGGGTGCAGCAGATCGACGATGTCTCCGCCCTTGCCGACAATTCCGGTTACTCACCGTTCCTCTCCGTCGAACAGAAGGTCGAGCTGCTGGAGACCGCCGACCCGGTGGCCCGGCTGAAGCTCGCCACCGAACAGCTCCGCGAGCACCTCGCCGAGCAGGATGTCGCCGAGTCCATCGCCAAGGACGTCCAGGAGGGCGTCGACAAGCAGCAGCGCGAGTTCCTGCTGCGCCGCCAGCTCGAAGCCGTACGCAAGGAGCTGCGCGACCTCAAGGGCGAGGACGGCGAGGACGAGTCCGACGACTACCGTGCCCGCGTCGAGGCCGCCGACCTTCCCGAGAGAGTCCGCGAGGCCGCCCTCAAGGAAGTCGAGAAGCTGGAGCGGTCCAGTGACCAGTCGCCCGAGGGCAGCTGGATCCGGACCTGGCTCGACACCGTCCTGGAGCTGCCGTGGAACGAGCGGACCGAGGACGCGTACGACATCGGGGGCGCCCAGTCCGTGCTCGACGCCGAGCACGCCGGTCTGGAGGACGTGAAGGAGCGCATCACCGAGTACCTCGCCGTGCGCAAGCGGCGTGCCGAGCGCGGTCTCGGGGTCGTCGGCGGTCGCCGCGGTGGTGCCGTGCTCGCGCTCGTCGGCCCGCCCGGCGTCGGCAAGACCTCGCTCGGCGAGTCCGTCGCGCACGCCATGGGCCGCAAGTTCGTCCGCGTCGCCCTCGGCGGCGTACGGGACGAGGCCGAGATCCGCGGACACCGCCGTACGTACGTCGGCGCGCTGCCCGGCCGGATCGTCCGCGCCATCAAGGAGGCCGGGTCGATGAACCCGGTGGTCCTGCTCGACGAGATCGACAAGGTCGGTTCCGACTACCGGGGCGACCCGGCGGCGGCGCTGCTCGAAGTCCTCGACCCGGCGCAGAACCACACCTTCCGCGACCACTACCTGGAGGTCGAACTCGACCTCTCCGACGTGGTGTTCCTGGCCACGGCCAACGTCCTCGAAGCCATCCCGGAGGCCCTGCTCGACCGCATGGAGCTGGTCCGCCTCGACGGCTACACCGAGGACGAGAAGGTCGTCATCGCCCGGGACCACCTGCTGCCGCGCCAACTGGAGCGGGCGGGACTGGAGAAGGACGAGGTCGTCCTCGACGAGAGCGCGCTGCGCAGGCTCGCCGGGGAGTACACGCGGGAAGCGGGCGTACGGAACCTGGAGCGGGGCATCGCCCGGCTGCTGCGCAAGGTCGCGGCCCAGCACGAACTGGGCCGCAGGGAGCTGCCGTTCACGGTGAACGACACCGACCTGCGTGACCTCATCGGGCGCCCGCACCACGTGCCCGAGTCCGCCCAGGACCCGGCCGAGCGCCGCACGGCGGTGCCCGGTGTCGCCACGGGTCTGGCCGTCACGGGCGCGGGCGGTGACGTCCTCTATGTCGAGGCGTCGCTGGCCGACCCGGAGACGGGTGCCGCCGGTCTGACCCTCACCGGTCAACTGGGCGACGTGATGAAGGAGTCGGCGCAGATCGCGCTCTCCTTCCTGCGCTCGCACGGCGCGGAGCTCGAACTGCCCGTCGGCGACCTGAAGGACCGGGGTGTGCACATCCACTTCCCGGCGGGCGCCGTCCCCAAGGACGGCCCGAGCGCGGGCGTCACGATGACGACCGCCCTGGCGTCGCTGCTGTCCGGCCGGCTGGTCCGTACGGACGTGGCCATGACCGGTGAGGTCTCGCTGACCGGCCGGGTGCTGCCGATCGGCGGCGTGAAGCAGAAGCTGCTCGCCGCGCACCGGGCGGGTGTCACGACCGTGATCATCCCGAAGCGCAACGAGGCCGATCTGGACGATGTCCCGGCCGAGGTCCTGGAGAAGCTCGACGTCCACGCCGTCACGGACGTCCGCCAGGTCCTGGAGCTGGCACTGGCGCCTGCGACGAACGGCGCCGTGCCGGAGGTTCCGGTAGCCGCGTGACGGAGGTTGCCGGAAGGGAAGGCCCGGGTCCCGTGAGGGAGGCCCGGGCCTTCGCCGTACCTCAGCCGCCGCCGTACGTCATGGCCGAACACCTCTGGCCGTAAGGCGGTTGGGCACATCACCGGCGTACGACACCGCCGTACGGCAGCGAGGTGTGCCGGACGTCAGCCGGTGGCGAGCGCCTGGACGCGGTCCAGGGCGCCGTTGAACTTGTCGTGGTCCCCGACCGTCGTCCCGGACGACGTGTACTGCCAGATCGTGTAGTACCCCCAGCCCGCCGGGAGCGTCCCGGGATCGGAGGCGTAGCGCGCGATCCACAGCGGGCTGGCGGAGGCGAAGCCGCTGTAGTCGCCGGTGCACTGGGTCCACCAGCTGGCGGCCGTGTAGATCACCGCGTCACGGCCGGTACGGGCCCTGTACTGGGTGAGGAAGCTGCTGATCCAGCTGACCATCGCGCTCTGTGTCTTGCCGTAGCAGGCGGCGCCGTACGGGTTCCACTCGATGTCGAGGGTGCCGGGCAGCGTCTTGCCGTCGCCCGACCAGCCGCCGCCGTGGTCGACGAAGTAGTTGGCCTGGGTGGCACCGGTCGTGGTGTCCGGGGTCGCGAAGTGGTACGAGCCGCGGATCATCCCGATGTTGTACGCGCCGTTGTACTGCTGGGCGAAGTACGGGTTCGTGTAGTACGTCCCCTCGGTCGCCTTGGTGTAGGCCCACCTGACCCCGCTGCTCCACAGCGTCGACCAGGCGACGTTGCCCTGGTAGCCGGAGACGTCCACGCCTTCGGTCTGGGTGGCGTCACCGGTGGACGGCGTGCCGTCCTGGCCGTCGTGGGCGATGACCCCCATGCCCATCCGGGCGGAGCCCCGGGCGGGGGTGTCGGCGGCGGAGGAGGGGAGGGCGGAGAGGAGGGAGAAGGCGGCGAGCAGGGTTCCTACCGCGAGCGCTCGCAGGCGGTGGGCCGTTCCGGATCCGTGCACGGGCATGTGCGTGCCTCCGAAGGGCGAAGGAGCTCCGGGAGCCCGGAAGAGCTCGGTGGAGCTCGGTGGAGCTCGGTGGGGGGAAAGCGCGGGCACGCGTGCCATGGGGGGGATCAGGTCGTCCTTGACCTGGGGTGGCGTGCGCATGCCAGGAAATAAGTGTCTGATAAAGAAGCTACGCACGTAGACGACGACGTGGAAGAGGGGCCGGAGGCTGCCGTTGGTCTACGCCTGCGAAATACTGTCGGAGCTGCGGCAACGGCGAGTTCTGGCAGAAACTTTCAGGATCGGGAAACCGGGTCAGGGGTGCTGACGTGCACGAGGGCGGAAACGACGGCAGACGTCCGGTCGAATCCGGCGTGTCGGGAAATGGTGTGGACCGGCCCGCGGCGCACGGCGGCGCGGAGCGCGAGTTCCTCTCCCTGGAACGCGAGTTGACCGTGTTCCTGCGCCGCGCCCGCGCCAGCCAGGGGGAGATGGCCCGCGAGGTCCATCCGGACCTGGAGTCCGCCGCGTACGGACTCCTCGTCCGTCTGGAGGAGTGCGGGCGCCAGCGCGCCACGGAACTCGCGGCCTACGTCGGCGTCGGCAAGGCCACCATGTCCCGGCAGCTGCGCGCCCTGGAGGAGTTGGGCCTGGTCGCGCGCGAACCCGACCCCGCCGACGGCCGTGCCTGGCTCGTCCACCTCACCGAGGAGGGCCGGGGCCGCGTCAGCAGCGTCCGAGAGGCCCGCCGCGCCCGCTACGTCCGCCAACTCGCCCACTGGGACCAGGACGAGGTCGCGGAACTCGCCCGGCTGCTGCACCAACTGAACCGCGGCATGGAGAAGTAGGCCCGGCCCGCGACCGCCCCCGCCTGTTCAAAGCTCCACGAACACCACCGTCGCGTCGTCGTGCGTCTTGCCCCGCCGGGGACGCGACCGCTCCAGCGCGTCCGCGCGCTCCAGTGCCCGTACGCGTTCGACGAGCGAGGCGGAGCCCTCCTCGCGTACGAGGGCGAACAGGTCGGCCCAGTCGCCCGCGTGGAACCTCTCCACCCAGCGGGTGGCGCCGTCCGTGAGAGCCGTCAGGGCGCGGACGGCGGAGCGCGGGAGTGTGCCCGTCACCGCGCGCGAGGCCACCGAGGGATCCGCGGCCGCCGTGAAGAAGCCGCCCTCCCTGTTGCGGACGGTGGCGTCCGCGACGGCGTCCGTGCTGAGGGCGGCGCGGGGGACGCGGGAGAGACGGTCGTCCAGCAGGGCGGTGACCTCGCCGGAGGGCGATTCCACCAGCAGGGCCGAGTCCGAGAGGACCAGGTACTCGACCTCCGACGCTGACCACCGCGCGAGGACCACGGTTGCCTGGGGAGTGCGCGGGTGAGAAAGGTCACAGGTGGCGGCGTGTGTGCCGGCGACACGGCGAATCGCCTGCGACAGGACCTCGGACAGGGGTGAATCCCCCCGCGAAACAGACAGTTCGGTCAGTGCCCCGCCGAGCCGCGTGGAGAACCAGGAGACCGAATGCAAACAGCCGTAGTCGCCCCGAGGGGGTGTCACCCCGTCGAGCGCGACCAGTGAACCGCCCTGTCCTGAAGCGGGAAGTCCGACCGATGCGAAGTCCTCATTGGGGCGGTCCGGGTCTCCGGGCTCCGACACGAGTTCAGTGCGCATTCCGCCAGTCTGCACGAGCCCTTCACAAGGGCCCCGGAAGGTCGGCGAGGAACGCCCGGCACGCGGCCCGGCAGCTCAGGCGCCAGGTTTGGCATGGAATGATCGACTCCGGCAACGCGTGGCGGCGAATACTGCCAAAGCACGTCCCGGACGTCCAACCGGCGCGGCGCGGGGGCCCGTCGCGAGCGGTCCGGGACTTGCCCGCCAACTCCCCTCCGATGTTCACTCCTTCGGGTGGCGGGTCAGATGATGCGGGACCACTGCCCACCGGCACTGGGAGGGTCGGGAGCCGTACCGGGCGGACGCCGCGATTGACGGGACGTCACCCGGGCCCCAGATGGGTACACGAGTCAGGAATGCGAGCACCGGTGCAGAAGACGCGGCCGAGGCGCACAGGCAAGAAGACGGCCTCCAACTCCACAGAGGGTGGCGCCGTCGGCGACGCCACCGACTCCACAGGCCGGGGCAGGACCGCCCACGTACGCAACCGGCTGATCGTGGCCGTGGCGGTCGTCGCGGCCGCCATCGCCGGAGCCGGCGCGCCCACGGTGCTGTCCGCCTCGCAACAACTGAACGACTCCCAGAACCTGGTGACGCTCGCCCAGCGCACCCAGCAGGCGCTGACCCTCGCGCACTCGCTGGCCGACGAGCGCGACGACGTCACCTCGTACGTCGCCGGGGGCAGGCCCAAGGCCAAGGCGCCCTCCGAGCAGCGCAGCGCCCTGGTCGACCGGCAGGTCGACGAGCTGCGCGCGGACGCGGACACCCCCGCCGCCCTGCTCAAGGACCTCGACGGCATCGGGGCCCTCCGCAGAGCGGCGCTCACCGGGAAGAGCACGGCTCTCGAAGCGCACCAGGCGTACTCCGACGCCATCGTCGAACTCCACGCCCTCGCCGAGGACCTGGCCGACCGGATGCCGCCGCGCGCGGGCTCCGGCGCGCACTCCCTCGCCGAGCTGGACACCGCCGTCCAGCAGTCCGCCGCCGCCCGCGGACTGCTCCTGGCGGCCCTCGGCATCCCGCGCACCACCCAGACCGTCTACAACCCGGTCACCGGTCTGATGACCACCACGAGCACGTCGTCGGACGCCGACACCAAACAGCGCGACGCGCTGAGCGCCGCCGCCCAGCAGGCCCGCGTCCGCTCCGACGCGGCCGTCGCCGACTTCCGCGAGACCGCGCCCAAGAAGGCCGTGGCGTCCTACGACTCCACGGTCACCGGCCCCGACGTCGGCTCCGCCGACCGGTACCTGGTGAACCTCACGGGCCAGCCGAAACTCTCCGACTCCGCGCTCGGCACCAGCGTCAAGAAACTGGACGCGGCCCTGTCGGCCCGGATCGACCTGATGCGCGGCGTGGAGTCCTCCCTCAACGACCACCGCACCAAGGACCTCGAACAGCTGCGGGACGACGACGTCAACGCGCTGGAGATCCGCGTCACGCTCCTCGGCGTACTGATGCTCGTCGCGGCCGGCGTCACCATGGCCATGGCCCGCACCCTGACCCGGCCGCTCGCCGTCCTGCGCCTCGGCTCGGCCCGGCTCGCCGCCGACCCGGGTTCCCAGGAGCCGGTCAAGTTCACCGGCCGCAACGACGAGTTCGCCCAGGTCGTCCGCTCCGTCAACGCGCTGCACGCGCACGCCGCCGCGCTGCACGAGCGGATCGCCCCCCTCGAAGGCGACCGCAAGCACCTCATCGGCCAGCGCCAGCTGATGGCCGACGAGCGCGACCAGCTGCGCGGCGAACTCGCCGAATCCGTGGCCCACTTGGAGCAGGTGCGCGGCACGATCCACAGCACCTTCGTCAACCTCGCGCTGCGCACCCTCGGCCTCGTCGAGCGCCAGCTCGGCGTCATCGAGGGCCTGGAGGAGCGCGAGCAGGACCCGGACCGCCTCTCCACCCTCTTCAAGCTCGACCACTTCGCCACCGTCATGCGGCGGCACAGCGAGAACCTCCTCGTCCTCGCGGGCGCCGAGCACGTCCAGCACCACGCGGGCCCGGTCCCGCTCGTCGACGTCGTACGGGCCTCGGTCAGCGAGATCGAGCGGTACGAGCGGGTGCGGATCGCCGCGCTGCCCCCGCACGCGCACATCGCCGGGTTCGCCGCCGACGACATCAGCCACCTGGTGGCCGAACTCCTGGAGAACGCCACCTCGTTCTCGCCGCCCGACGTGCCCGTCGAGGTCTCCGGCTGGCTGCTGGAGAGCGGCGACGTGATGCTCTCCGTGCAGGACGAGGGCATCGGCATGACCGACGAGCGGATGCGCCATCTCAACGTCCGCCTCTCCGAGTTCGACCCGGAGGACACGTACGACCAGGAGAGCGGCGAGGGACTCGGGCTCGGCCTGTACGTGGTGGCCCGGCTCGCCCACCGGCACGGTGTACGGGTGAAGCTGCGCGAGCAGAAGCAGGGCGGGGTGGCCGCCGTGGTCGTCCTCCCGAAGGCACTGCTCGCCGCCGCGCCCTCGTCCACCGTCCCCGCCGCCACCCGGCACGTCGGCGGAGCCCCCGCGGTGGCCCTGCCCGGCGCCGACGCCGAGGCCAACTCCAATGTCCTGCGCGGCCGTTCGATCCGCAGGTCCCCGGCATCCGCCTTGGCCGACGACGAGGACCCGCTGATCGCGGCGGCCAAGGCGGCCGTACGAGAAGCCGCTCCCGAGCTGGAAACGGCGCCCGAGCAGGCGCCGGTCCCCGCGCCCGAGCCGGCCGCGCAGACCCCGGTCATCCCGGCCCCCCGCGGGCCGGAACCGGAACTCCCGTCCGAGACGACGATGGAGCTGCTGCTCCCGGAGCTCACTCCGGACACCCCCGGACCGGAAGCCCCCGCGTCAGGCGACTTCGAACTGGCGGCCCCCGCACCGGCGGCCGCCGCCCAGGGATCCCCCGCACCGGACTTCGCCGAGGCGCCGTCAGGCTCCCCGCGAACGATCACCGCACCCACCTTCGGGTCCCCTGAGTCGGCTCCCGCCTTCGGGTCCGTCGAGCCCGCCCCGGTTTCCCCCGAGGCGCCCGGATCCCTCGCCGAGCCGGCTCCCGGCCTCGACGGGGTGTCAACTCCCGGCGCAGACGGGACGATCCTTCCCGCAGACGAGACAACCCCCCGCGCCGACGGGACGGCCCCCCACACGGTGGGGACGGCTCCCCGTACGCTCGGGACGGCCCCCGGTGTCACCGAGGCCGCTTCACGCACCGGCGCACCGGCCACGGGGCCCGCTCCGACGGGGGACCTGCCCGCGGGTCAGGCCACCGAGGCGCCCGCAGGTCAGGCCACCGGCGTGCCCGCAGGTCCGGTCACCCCGGTCGCCGACCCTTACGCCATCGGCCCCGACAGCCACGAGCGGGCCCCCGATGAGCACCCCCGGCTCACCGACAAGGGTCTGCCCAAGCGGACGCCGAAGATCTCCGCCCCCGCCGCCGCCCCGCGGCCGCGCGTGGGCGGTGTGGACGCCGAGGCCCTGCGCCGCAGGCTCGGCGGATTCCACCGGGGAGCGGTCGAGGGCCGTCGCGACGTGGAGGCGGAGATCGCCGACCGGACGGCGGAGACCCCCACGCCCGAAGGACAGACCGCGTCGGTACCCGCACACGCGCCCGCAGGACCCGCGCCCAGCGCGCACCAGATCGACGCACAGGACGTAGAAGCATCGGGGGGCACAGCCGAGGAGGCAAGCAGTTGACCGCGACCAGTACCTTCGGCCTGAGCAGTGAAGCTCGTAACCTGCACTGGCTGCTGACCAATCTCGTCGAGGAGGTGCCCGGCCTCCTGTCGGTCGCGGTCGTCTCCTCCGACGGGCTGCTGCTGCTCTCCTCCGACCCCGGCCGCAACGCCGAGGCGAGGACGGCCGACAGCACCAAGCCGACCGGCCCCAAGGGCTCCGCGGCCGACCTCGCCACCATCGTCTCCGGCATCGGCAGCCTCACCATCGGCGCCGCGAAGCTGATGGACGGCGGCGGCGTCAAGCAGACCATGGTCGCGATGGACGAGGGCAGCCTCTTCGTCATGGCGATCAGCGACGGTTCGCTGCTCGGAGTGCACGGCTCCCCGGACTGCGACATGAGCGTGGTGGCGTACCACATGGCGCTCTTCGTCGGCCGGGCAGGACACGTCCTGACCCCCGAGCTGCGCATCGAGCTCCGAAAATCCCTCGAGGCCGACGCTCTCGGGAGCGCCTGATGACCGTAGCGAACGGCGTCCAGAAGCTCCCGGTCCGCGGCGGCGACCGCAAGCCCGCCCGCGTACGCCCCTACTCGCTCACCGGCGGACGTACGCGCTTCGGCCACGTCCTGCTGGTGGAGACCTTCGTGGCCGCGCTGGAGGCCCCGGAGGCGCGCAAGGAGCTGACCAACGGCTCGCTCACCACCCGGGTCATGCCCGAGATGCGGGCGATCGTCGAACTCTGCCGCCGGATGCGTACGGTGGCCGAGATCGCCGCCCTCCTCAGGATGCCGCTCGGAGTGGTCCGAGTGCTCTTGAGCGACCTGGCGGACCAGGGAAAGATCCGCGTGTACGGAACAGGTCACGGCCCGGGACAGCCGGACCGCGCTCTGCTGGAAAGGGTGTTGAGTGGACTCCGTCGTCTCTGACGCCGAACCTGGCGTCGCCCCCCTCCTCGACGAAGAGGAGAATCTGCAGGCCTGGCAGACGGACCGCACGCGCGCGCCGATCGCCACGAAGATCGTGGTGGCGGGCGGCTTCGGCGCCGGCAAGACCACCCTCGTCACGGCCGTCTCGGAGATCACGCCTCTCCAGACGGAGGCGCTGATGACCCAGGCCAGCGAGGAAACCGACGACCTCACGGGTACGCCGGACAAGCTGACCACCACCGTCGCCATGGACTTCGGCCGCATCACGCTCGACGACGACCTGGTGCTCTACCTCTTCGGTACGCCGGGCCAGCAGCGGTTCTGGTTCATGTGGGACGACCTGGTGCGCGGCGCGATCGGCGCGGTGGTCCTCGCCGACACCCGCCGCCTCTCGGACTGCTTCCCGGCGCTCGACTACTTCGAGAGCTGCGGACTGCCGTACGTCGTCGCCGTCAACCACTTCGACGGCAGCGACGCGTTCGAGCCGGACGATGTGCGCGAGGCCCTCACGGTTCCCGCGCATATACCTGTCATGATCATGGACGCGCGCCGCCGGATCTCGGTCGTCGAGACCCTGCTCGCCCTCGTCGGCCACGCGCTCGAAGTCAGCCCCGAATAGGGACGCCTCAGTCCTAGGAGAAGCAACCCGCATGCGGAAGATA
This sequence comes from Streptomyces sp. NPDC042002, assembly GCF_055588305.1. Classification (NCBI taxonomy): domain Bacteria; kingdom Bacillati; phylum Actinomycetota; class Actinomycetes; order Kitasatosporales; family Streptomycetaceae; genus Streptomyces; species Streptomyces sp. NPDC042002. Next base: position 365,965 of record NZ_JBVJCT010000003.1, read on the forward strand.
CTCGTCGTCGGAGCCGGCCAGGCCGGACTCCAGCTCGCCCTCGGACTCCAGTCGCAGGGGTACGAGGTCACCCTGATGTCGAACCGGACGGCGGACGAGATCCGTTCCGGCCGGGTCATGTCGACGCAGTGCATGTTCGACACGGCGCTCCAGCACGAGCGCGATCTCCAGCTGAACTTCTGGGAGTCCCAGGCGCCGAAGATCGAAGGGCTCGGCGTCTCGGTCGCGGCCCCCGGCTCCTTCGACCCGGGTCCCTCGCAGCGCGTCATCGACTGGGTCGGCAAGCTCGACGGGTACGCGCAGTCGGTGGACCAGCGGGTCAAGATGGCGGGCTGGATGGAGACGTTCGCGCAGCGCGGCGGCCAACTGGTCATCCACGGCGCGGCGGTCTCCGACCTCGACTACTTCTCCCGCGCGTACGACCTGGTCCTCGTCTCGGCGGGCAAGGGCGAACTCGTCTCGATGTTCGGCCGTGACGCCGCCCGTTCCCCGTACACCGAGCCGCAGCGCGCCCTCGCCGTGTCGTACGTCCACGGTCTGGGCCCGCGCCCGGAGCACCCGGACTACGACGCGGTCCGCTGCAACCTGGTCCCCGGCGTCGGCGAGCTGTTCATCATGCCGACCCTCACCACCTCGGGTCGCGCCGACATCCTCTTCTGGGAGGGCATTCCCGGCGGCCCGCTCGACGTCTTCAACGGCGTCAAGGATCCCGCCGAGCACCTCTCCCTCACCCTGGAACTCATGGAGCGGTTCACGCCCTGGGAGTACGCGCGCGCCACCAACGTCGAACTGACCGACGCGGGCGGCACGTTGTCCGGGCGGTACGCCCCCACCGTCCGCAACCCGATCGGCCGCCTCCCCGGCGGCGGGCTGGTCCTCGGCGTCGCCGACGTCGTCGTGGCCAACGACCCGATCACCGGACAGGGCTCCAACTCGGCCTCCAAGTGCGCCGCCGCCTACCTCGCCTCGATCGTCGAGCAGGGCGACAAGCCCTTCGACGAGGAGTGGATGCAGGCGACGTTCGACCGCTACTGGGACACCGCGCAGCACGTCACCAAGTGGACCAACGCGATGCTGGGCGTCCCGCCGGAGCACGTGCTCAACCTGATCGGAGCGGCGGGCCAACTCCCGCCCGTGGCCGACCGGTTCGCCAACGGCTTCAACAACCCGGCCGACTTCGAGAGCTTCTTCTTCGAGCCGGAGAAGACGGCCGCCTATCTGGCGTCGGTCACCGGTGCGACGGAGGCGTAGCCCTCGTCGGTTCCTTCGGTGGCGTGCTCGGGGAGCTTCGGTGGCGTGTAGCGCCGCAGGGGCTCCCCGTCCGGATCCGGGCGCACCGCGCCGAGGAGCGGGTTCGCCGCGATGGGGGACACCTTGATCTTCGCCCCGGGCCGCGGCGCCTGCACGACCATCCCGTCGCCCAGGTAGATGGCGACGTGCGTGGCCTCGGGGAAGTAGATCACCAGATCGCCGGGACGCAGCTTGCTCAGCGGGATTCTCGGGAGCTGGGCCCACTGCTCCTGGCTGGTGCGGGGGATGGGACGGCCGGCCCGCTGCCAGGCCTGTGACGTCAGCCCCGAGCAGTCGTAGGCCGCCGGACCCTCCGCGCCCCACTCGTACGGCTTCCCGATCTGCCCGACGGCGTAGCTCAACGCCTCCTCGCCCTCCTGCGACGGCGGCCGCACGCTGCTGAGCGCGCCGGAGGCCATGACCTTCTTCTGCGCCGTGGCCGTCCCCGACTTCTCGAACCTGTCCAGTTCGGCGATCTGCTCGGCGGACAGCGAGGCGAGCAACCGCTGGACGTCGTCGAGCCGCTCGCGCACCGCGTCCCGGTCCTTCTTCTGCCGTTCGGCGAGCGAGAGCTGACCGTCCAGTGCCTTGCGGGCCGCGCGCGCGAGCACATCGGTGTGCTTCTCGCCGCCCGCGACCCGCCGTACCGTCTCGGCCCGCTCCAGCGACAACTGTCCGATCAGGTGCCCCTGGTCGAGGGCGTGCTGCGGATCCCGGGCGAGCAGGAGCTTCACGTACGTGGAGAGGTCGTCGCTGCTCTGGTACTGCTGCCGGGCCAGCCGTCCCGCGGCCCCGCGACTGTCCTCCAGCGAGAGGCGGGCCCTGGCGAGGCCGGCGTCGAGCCTGGCGACCTCCGCGCGCTGCTTCTTCAGCTTCTCGGCGGTGCCGTTGTACGTCTCGGTGGCGCGTTCGGCGTCCCGGTAGACCCGCTGAAGATCCGTCAGCAACGAGGCCACGGACCGCTGGGCGTCGTCCCCGGAACCCTGGCCGGGCTCCGGGGCGGCCGCGGCGGGTGTGGGCGAGAGCAGCGCCCCGGCCGCCACCGCTCCCGTACACAGCAGACGCAGAAGCCTTCCTGACACGTCATCACCTCCGGTACCGGGGTGGTCGGTCGACCACCCGTCTCGCACCGGCAGGATCGGCCCGAGGCGTCTCTCGCGCGCGCCGGGTGACCGCTTCGGCCCAAGAAGGTCACTCGTCGGCGTTGCCGTCCGGCGTGGCGCCGCCGCTGCCCCGGCCCTTGTGCGTACCCGGGGACCAGGGCAACGTGAACCGGCGCCCCGACGCGTCGCCCTCGGGGTCGTACTCGTACTTCCACCCCTTGTGGAGCCCGAGCCGCTTGCTGGTGGCCGCCTGGACGCGCCGGTAGACCAGCACGGTGGGCTTGCCGCCGGCCGGGTCGGGCACCGGAATCCGGTAGGTCTTCGGCGGATGGCCGGTGATCCCGAGCAGCACGGGCATGACGCGCCCGTCCAGCGGGCCGCCGACAAAGGGGGTGTCTTCGCTCTTCACCGGACCAGTGTCACAGCAGGTGGGCCGCATCCTCGACAACGGGCAGCACCCGGCGGACCAGCGCCCCCGCGATGCCGTCGGGACGCTCCATGGCGAGCGAGGCCCGGACCACCGCCGCGGTCTGCGGATCACTGCCCGCGCTCGCCACGAGCGCCGCCACGAACTGCTCGACGAGCCAGTCCCGCAGCTCGTCCAGCGGCGGATCCTTGTCCTCGTCGAGCCAGATCAGCGAGGCGGCCTCCACGGCCGTGATCCACATCCGTACGGTCATCCGCAGCCGGGGCCCCGGATCCTTCACCGCCAGATGGTCGAGAATGTGCTCCGCCGCCGCCCGGCGCACCCCGTCCACTATGGCCGTGGTCCGCGAGGTCTCGATGACGCTCCCGCCCTGCAACAGCGCGCTGAAGCCGGCGTCGTGCTGGTCCACGAACGCGAGATACCGGTCGAGGGCCCGGGAGAGCCGCTCGGTGAGCGGCCCCTCCGGAGGCTCCGCGAAGCAGTGCTCCAGCTCCTCGGCGGCGGACCGCAGGGCAGCCTCGTACAACTGCTGCTTGCCGCCCGGGAAGTACCGGTACACGAGCGGCCGCGACACCCCGGCCGCCTCCGCCACATCGTCCAGCGAGACCTCCTCGGGCACCCGCTGGGCGAACAGCGACAGCGCGGCTTCGAGCAGCTGCCTGCGCCGCTCCTCGACACTGAGCCGACGGTAAGCGGGGGTGGAAGCCTGCGAGGTCATGCCGGGCAGCGTAACCGCCCACCCGCACACCTCCCCGTACAACCACAGTGGGAGCACGCCGGCGGACGAGGAAGGGCGCCCCCGGCACGCGAGCCCCCACCCGGCGGGAGCACGGCGACCGCCGCCGGAGGACCCGCCCGGCACGCAAGCCCCCACACAGCGGCAGCCGCCGGACAACGCGAGGGGACGTGCCGGTACATCGAATGCCCGTATCCGGACGGATCGCAGGACGCGCCCACTTGGAACGCCGGCCGGATCCGTTCGGATACGGGCGGATGTACCGGCGCGGCCCCGCCCCTTACGGGCCCTGGGCGCACCCCGGCCGACCGGACCCCGCCCCGAAACCTCAGCCGAGTCCGGAGCGGCACGGAGCAGTCCGGAGCCGAGTCGGGGCCGAGCCCGGCACCACCCCGCAGGACCACCTCAGGCCAGCAGCCCCGACGACTTCCACAGCCGCCGCCCCGCCCCCCGCAGCACCCCGATGTCATCCAGGAAGTCCGTCAGCTTCTTGGCCCCGGTCTGCATCACGTCCCGCCGGTGCCCACTGGCCTTCACCTGGGCCAGCGCCTCGCGCTTGTCGAGTCCGACGTTCGTGTACACGTCCGGGTTGATGAAGGCCACCGAGAAGACCCGGGCGAACTCGCCCGAGGTGATCCGGGTGAACCCCTGCGACCACCGCGGCGCGGAGACCATCTGCCGCCGCAACTCCTCCCGGGCGTAACGGACATGCCGAGCCTCCTCCACCACATGGATCCGCGTGACCCCCCGGACGAGGGTCTGCACCCGCTCGTCCGGGAACGTCAGCCGCTGCATCCAGTCGAGGATCTCCTCACCGAGCAGCGTGGCCGTGAAGGAACCCGGCGTGGTCGAGATGGTCTTGAAGACCCGCCCGAGATGGAGATGGGCCCGGCTCACCGGGTAGTACGGCGTGCCCCCGCGCGTGATCAGCCGGGCGAACATCTTCGAGTGCCGGCACTCGTCCTCGATCTCGGTCAGCGCGTACCGCACATGCGCGCTCGTCGCCGCCTTGTCGTAGATGTGCCGCACCAGCAACTGCATCAGGATGATCTCGAACCAGATGCCCAGCGAGGCCAGCGCGACCGCCTCGTGCCGGGACAGCGCGATCCGCTGCTCCTCGCTCATCCGCCGCCACAGCGGGGTGTCGTACAGCGACACCAGCTCGGGCGGCCAGAACCACTTGCCCTCCTCGAAGGGCGCGTCCCAGTCGAGCTCCTTGTCGGGGTCGAAGGAGTGCTTGGCGGAGGAGTCGAGGAGGCGCTCGGCCACCCGCTCCCGGTCCTTGAGCAGACCGAGCGCGTCACGGAGCACCTCGGCTTCGGTCACCGTCGTCATGGCTGTTCCCACCTCGTCGTACGGGATCACTTCAGGGGTTACCGGCGGTCACCACTTATGAGACTGCTTGTCAGCAAGCTCGTCAATCCCCTGCGCCGGACTTGTTGACGACGCGTCTACCGCGCCTGCCTCCGGTGAGCCCGCGCGAGGTGCCCCGATGCACGCCCTGTACGAGGAGTGCGGCGAGCGGCCCGAATCCCCTCCCTTCCTCCGCCAGTTGCCCTGTCGTCCGCGTCCCGCCCCACCTCCCACCCGGCATCATCAGCCCATGACCTCCTCGATCACCCCGAACCGCACGGCCGCCCGACGCAGCCTCGAAGGCCTGGCCCTCGGTGACGCCTTCGGGGAGCGCTGGTTCCCGCTCTTCAGGGACCGGCTCCAGGCGTACGAGGAGATCCGCGCCCGGCGCACCCCGCAGGAGTCCGACTGGCACTGGACCGACGACACGGCGATGGCGCTCGGCGTCATCCGGGTCCTCGACGAGCACGGCGAGATCCGGCAGACCGAGCTGGCCCAGGCCTTCGCGCTCGGCTACGACGCGGACCCGGCCCGCGGGTACGGCCACGGGATGCACGAACTGCTTCCCCGGCTCGTCCAGGAGCCGCACCGCTGGCCGGAGTTGGCGCGCGCACTGTTCGACGGAGAGGGCAGCCTGGGCAACGGCGCGGCGATGCGGGTCGCGCCGCTGGGGGCGTGGTTCCACGCGAGCCTGCCGTCCGTCGCCGAGCAGGCCGCGCTGTCGGCCGAGGTGACCCACGCCCACCCGGAGGGCATCGCGGGCGCCGTCGCCGTGGCGACGGCCGCCGCGTTGTCCGCGCGGGACGAGCAGGACATCGCCGCCGTCGCGTCGGCGACCCCAAGGAGCGCCGTCCGGGACGGCCTCGAAAGGGCGGCCGGCCTCCCCTTCTCCACCGCGCCGTGGAAGGCCGCGGACATCCTGGGCAACGGTCAGCGCGTCCGGGCCGACGACACCGTCCCCTTCGCCGTCTGGTGCGCCGCCCGTCACCCCGGCGACCTGACGGCGGCGCTCTGGAGCACCGCCGAGGGCTTCGGCGACGTCGACACGACCTGCGCGATCACCGGCGGAATCGTGGCCGCCCGCACCGGCGTCGACACCGTCGCCCCCGACTGGCTGCGCCGCAGGGAAGCGGTACCCGGAAGCGCCTAGGGCCCTTCCGCCGTCCCCGGCGGGAACGACGTCCGCAAGGTGAACGCCCGCTGAGTGGGCCCGTGTTCACGCAGGTGCAGCAGTCGCGACTCGGCCTCCGGGACGGTGGGGCGATGGCCGGAGGGGACCCACCACAGCGCGGTCACCGCCTTCTCCAGCCGCTCGAAGAAATCACGGCGCCGCGCCATCAGCTCACGGTGTCGGCCCTGGTACATGAACGCCGTCAGCGCGTTCGTGTCGCGCCAGGTGGACATGTTGACGATCAGCCAGTCATCGCCGAGGACGGGAACGTCCGTGGCGTTGCCGGAGTCGCTCTGTAGTCGCCAGACGAATCCGTCCGCCGCGTCCGCGACGGCGTTCACGGGATCGAGGGCTTCGACGAAGTCCTTCAACTCGGGTGAATCCAGGGGTGCCTTGAGGCGGGCGATGTTGACCTGCGCGAGCTCGTACGAGGCTGTCGACTCAGTCATGACCGAACGCTAGGTCGGCCGTGGCGACGACCACACCCCCGTCTCACGCAGTGAGAGAAAACCCCTCGCGCGCTCCCTCGTCCCCCGCTCGCCCACCTCCTCGCGGAGTGAGAGAGGACCGAGAGGGCCCCTCACGACCCCAGCACCGCCTCCATCACCGCCCGCGCGATCGGCCCCGCGAACCCGCCGCCGGTGACGTCCTCCCGGTCCGCCGCCGCGTCCTCGACGACGACCGCGACGGCCACCGCGGGTTCCATGGAGTCGTCGGCCCGGGCCCAGGAGATGAACCAGGCGTACGGGGTACCGGAGTTGCCGATGCCGTGCTGGGCGGTGCCGGTCTTCCCGCCGACGGTGGCGCCGGGGATGGCGGCCACGGTTCCGGTGCCCTTCTCCACCACGTCGGTCATCAGCTCGCGCATGCGCTGCGCCGTCGACGCGCTCATCGCCTGGTGGAGGGTCCGCGGGCCGGTGGTGGCCAGCGTCCCGCCGCCATGTGCGGTCGTCTTCTCCACGAGGTACGGCGTCCTGACCGAACCGTCGCCCGCGACGGCCGCCGAGATCATCGCCATCTGCAGCGGAGTCGCGCGGGTGTCGAACTGGCCGATGGAGGAGAGCGCCAACTGCGCCTTGTCGAGCCGCAGATCGAAGTTGCTGGGCGCCACCGAGAAGGGGATGCGCAGCTTGCGGTCGTTGAAGCCGAAGTTCGCCGCCGTCCTCGTCATGTCGTCGAGCCCGACGTCCACGCCCAGCTTCGCGAAGACCGTGTTGCAGGACCAGGTGAACGCGTACCGCAGGGAGGCGTCCTCGCAGCCCTCGACCTCGTTCGTGAGCCTTGTCGTGGTGCCGGGGAGCCGGTAGGGGTCCGGTGACGTGGTCGGCGCGTCCACATCGTCCACCACGCCCGAGTCCAGCGCCGCCGCCGCGGTCAGCACCTTGAACGTCGACCCCGGCGGATACGTCTGCCGGATCGCCCGGTTGAGCATCGGCTTGTCGGCCTGCCCGTTCAGCCGCGCCCACGCCGCCGACACGGCCGGCCCCGTCCCGGACAGCCGCGCGGGATCGTACGACGGCGTGGAGACCAGCGCCAGGATCCGGCCGGTGGTCGGCTCGATCGCGGCGACCGCGCCCCGACGGGCCCCGAGCCCCTCGTAGGCGGCGCGCTGCGCCGCCGCGTCGAGCGTGGTGACGACCCTGCCGCCGTGGCTCCGGGCCCGGGTGAGGCCGTTCAGCAGGGGGAACGGGGCGAGCATCGGGTCGGAGCCGGACAGGACGCCGTCCTCGGTGCCCTCCAGCAGTGTCGTCCCGTACAGCTGCGAGGCGAAGCCGGTGACGGGCGCGTACAACGGGCCGTCCCGGTACGTCCGTTCGTAGCGGAGCTGCTCGCCGGTGTCCTTGGAGCCGGTGACCGTCCGGCCGTCGACGACGATGTCGCCGCGCGGCTGGCCGTAACGGGCGATCGCCAGACGGCGGTTGGCGGGGTTGTGGTCGTACGACGGGGCCTGGACGACCTGGACGCGGGCGGCGTTGACCAGGAGGGCCACGAGCAGCACGGCGCACAGCCCGATGGCCCGGCGGATGTACTTGGTCATGAGGCCGGTGTCCCGTCGTACTGACCGCGGGCGCAGTCGCTGATCCGGATCAGCAGAGCCACGATGATCCAGTTGGTGACGACCGAGGAGCCGCCCTGCGCGAGGAACGGCATCGCCATGCCGGTCAGCGGGATCAGGCCGGTCACGCCTCCCGCGATGACGAAGACCTGGAGGGCCACGATCGAGGCGAGGCCGACCGCGAGCAGCCGGCCGAAGGGGTCGCGCAGGGCCAGGCCCGCGCGGTAGCCGCGTTCCACGAGGAGGCCGTACAGCAGGAAGATCGCGGACAGGCCGACCAGACCGAGCTCCTCGCCCGCGGTCGCCAGGATGAAGTCGGACTTGGCGGCGAAGCCGATGAGGATCGAGTGGCCGAGCCCGAGGCCGGTGCCGAGCATGCCGCCGGCGGCGAACGCGAAGAGGGACTGGGTGAGTTGGTTGGGGCCCTGGCCCGCGGTGATCGACGCGAAGGGGTCCAGCCAGTCCTGCACCCGGCTGTGCACATGCGGTTCGAGACGGCCCACGGCGACCGCGCCGGCACAGGCCAGCAGCAGCCCCACGGCGGTCCAGCCGGTGCGGCCGGTCGCGACGTAGAGCAGGATCACGAACAGGCCGAAGAAGAGCAGCGAGGTTCCGAGGTCCCGCTCCAGGACCAGGACCAGGACGCTCAGCAGCCAGATCGCCACGATCGGCCCGAGGACCCGCCCGGTGGGCAGCTGGAGCTGCCGGAACCGCCAGATCTGGCGGCCGCTGTAGGCGAGCGCGTTGCGGTTGGCGGCGAGGTAGCCGGCGAAGAAGACCGCGAGCAGCACCTTCGCGAACTCGCCCGGCTGGATGGAGAATCCGGCGATCCGGATCCAGATGCGGGCGCCGTTCACCGCCGGGAAGAAGATCGGCAGGACGAGCAGGGCGAGCGCGCCGACCACCGAGACGTAGGTGTAGCGCTGGAGCACCCGGTGGTCGCGCAGGAAGAGCACGACGACGATGAAGAGCGCGACGCCGAGCGTCGACCAGATGAGCTGGATGGGCGCCGCCTGGTCGGCCGGGGTCTCCAGGTCGAGCCGGTAGATCAGCACCAGGCCCAGGCCGTTGAGGAGGACCGCGATGGGCAGCAGCAGGGGATCGGCGTACGGGGCCCTCAGGCGCACGGCGGCATGGGCGAGGAGCGCGAGCACGCCGAGCCCGGCGCCGTATCCGGCGGCGCCGGGCGGGACGGTGCCGTTCCTGGCCAGACCGACGGCGCAGTAGCCGTACACGCAGAGCAGGACGGCGACGACGAGGAGGGTGAGCTCGATGCCACGGCGCCTGGGAAGGCGTTCAGCGGGAGGGGCCGGGTCCGCCGCCACGGCCGTTCCGGACATTCCGGGCAGGGTCATGTCCGGAACGTAGCAAGCGGGCGACCCGATGTCCCGTTACGCGATGACGAACCGGCCGGTCCGGTTCGCCATCGTTCGGCAACGCGGTGTCAGCACCAGCGGGGGGACGGGCCGATGTTGTCGATGTAGCGCGCGGCGCCCCAGGCCCAGGTGCCGTCCGTGAGGAGGTACCAGAGGGGGTTGCCCTCGACGGTCTGGCCCGAGGTCTTGCAGAAGATGGAGACGATCTCGCCCTGCCGCGCTACCCGGATCAGCTGGCTGCCGCGCGTCGGGGAACTGCGCAGGGCCAGCCCGCCGCGGGCGGTGATCCTGCCCTGGTACAGGCGCGGGCTGTTCTGGCCGACGCCGTCACCCCTGCCGTTCCCGTTCGCCGGCTCGTGACCGTTGCCGCCACCATCACCGTTGTTCCACGTGTGGCCGTTGCCGTTTCCGCCGCCACCGCCGTTGTTCCAGGTGTGGCCGTTGCCGTTTCCGCCCCCGCCACCGTTGTTGGATGTCTGGCCGTTTCCGCCGCCCCCGCCACCGCCCCCGTTGTTCCACGTGTGGCCGTTGGCGTTGCCGTTTCCGCCGCCACCGTTGTTCCAGGTGTGACCGTTCCCGCCCCCGCCCTGCTGCTGGCCGTCACCGCCGCCACCGTTGCTCCACTGGTGGGTGTCGCCGCTTCCGGTGCCGCCCTCGCCGTCGGCGAGGGCGGGGGTGGCACCGGCGAGGGCGACAAGGCTGCCGGCGGCGAGGGCCATACCGATTCGGGTGTATGTGGACCGCAGGGACATGGAGGGCTCCTCCAGAAGGGGGCGAACCTGACTTATCGCCACATTAGGATCGGGAGCCGGGGAACGCAGGTCACACTCCGCCATCGGAGATGCCCGGCTCCTCCCGCCCGCCCTGAGGGAGCGTCAGTGTCGCCACCGCTCCGCCGTCCGGGGCGTTGGTGAACACCAGGCGCGCGCCCAGGACCTCCGCCTGGCCGAGCGCGATGGTCAGGCCGAGCCCGTGGCCCTTCGGACCGCCCTCGGTACGGAAGCGCTGCGGCCCGTGCTCCAGGAGGTAGCCGGGGTAACCGTCCCCGTGGTCCCGGACGGTGACGACCGGGCCGTCCAGGGTCAGCGTCACCGGCCCCCCGCCGTGCTTGTGGGCGTCCGCCACCAGATTCCCGGGCACCCGCTCCAGCCGGCGCCGGCCGGTCCCGGCCCGCGCGCCCCGCACCACCCGGACCGCGGTGCCGGTACCCGAGGCGCGCTACTCGCTGCACCGCTACTCCACTACTCCGCGAGTTCTTCGAGGAGACGTGCCGTGGCGAGCCCGGCCCGCAGGTACTCCACGAACAGGTCGTTGTGCAGCGCCCAGGGCGAGCGCCGGGCCCTGATCAGCCGTATCGCGTCCTCGGTGCTGTGCCCCGCCAGGGTGAGCGCGTGCGCGACGACCAGCCCCGAGCGGTTGTACCCGTGATAGCAGCGGACGAGCACCCGGCGCCCGTCCTCCAGCGCGTCGTCGGCGGCCCGCGCGAGCCGCATGACCCCCGTCAGCTGCGTACCGTCCAACGGCCCGTCCGGTATGGGCCACACATGGTGCTCGACGCCCGGGTCGGGCCCGTGCCCAGGCAGCCGCAGAAGCGTCAGGACCAGGTCGAACTCATCGTGTACGACGGCGGATTCGGGCTGTCCCGAACGCGCCGCGAACTCATGGCCGCCCATCCACAGGCCGGGCACGATCTCACTCCACGGGCTGTCCGGGGCCGGAACATCCGGATATCTTCTACGAGTCCGCAACGGCGCCTCCCACCCAACTCCCCCAACTCCTGCCAAAGGTAACCGGGTTCTTGCCCAGGGAGCACCCCGCCTGTTCCCATGGTCATGGGGTGATGGTGCATGAAAGGACTGCGCGTCGTACCGGCCCGGCGCCACGGACAGGAGCGCCTGTACGTGTGCCTGACCGACGGGAGAAGCGTCGCCTGGTACGACCGTGAGACGGCCAGGGTCAACCTGCTCAGCGAGGACCGGCGCGAGGACGTGCTCGTCGCGCTGGGCCCGTTCCTTACCGGCCCGGTGACGGTCGGGCCGCCGCCCGTGCCGACCCCGGCCGAGCTGGCCCGGCTGACGCTCCACCCGGACGACGACCTCGCGCCGAACCGGCCCGGCGAGGCCCTGGTGATCGACCTCGACCGCGACCCGGGCCCGGCGCACCGGCTGCGCCCCGACCCGCGCCGCCGCGCGCTCGCCGCCGAGCAGGCCGTCGGCGCGACCCTCGACGAGCTGGAGGGAGGCGGCTGGCACACCCTGCACTCGGTCCCGCTCCCGGGCGGCGACCGCGTCCACCACCTGGTGATCGGCCCCGCCGGCCTCTTCTGCGTACACAGCCTGTACGCCCGTAAGCAGCGGGTCCTGGTCGCCGACCCGATGGTCACCGTCGGCCGCCGGGAACCGCGTCCGCTGCTCCGCCGGGTCCGCGCCGACGCCGACCGCGCGTCCCATGCCCTGACGGCCGAGGTCCACGCCGTCCTCGCCGTGGTCGGCCCCACCCGCCTCGACACCACCGCGCCGCCGCGCGCGGTCCGCGTCCTGCGGGACACCGACCTCGCGAGCCTCGCCCGGCTCGGCGGGGTGCTCAAGCCCGCGGACGTGGAGGCCCTGCACGCGATGGCCCGCGACCGGCACACCTGGCTGCGGGTCTGAACGCGAACCGGGCGCTGGCCGCCCGCGGCCTCCGCCGGGCCGTTCGGGGCAGCGGACGGGCTCGCGCGCTCCCCGCTCAGGGCAGCGGGCTCGCGCCCCGGGCCGTTCAGGGCAACGGGCGAGTGCGCTCCGCGTCGAACAGCGGGGCCAGCAGGTCGCCGAACTCCCGCACGCGGGGCGCGATGTCCGCTGCCTGGAAAGCCAGTTGGGCGGGCGACCCGCACTCCTCGACCTCCTTCCAGGTCACGGGCGCGGACACCGTCGGCACCGCCCGTGCCCGTAACGTGTAAGGAGTGGCGGTCGTCTTCCGGCCGGCGTTCTGACTCCAGTCGACGAACACCTTTCCGGGCCGCAGGCTTCGCGTCATCCGGTGCACGACCTGGCGGGGCAGCGCCTTCTCCGCCTCCACGGCCAGCTCCTTCGCGTACGCGCTGACGTCTGCGGACGGCGTCGGCGCGACAGCGGCCAGCAGGTGCAGCCCCTTCGCCCCGGACGACTTCGCGTACGCCTCGATCCCGTCGGCGGCCAGCCGCTCGCGCAGCCACAACGCCACCTCGCAGCACTCCACGACCGTCGCAGGCGCCTCCGGATCGAGGTCGAAGACGATCCGGTCGGCGATCTTGGGCGTGCCGATCGTCCACTGCGGGGTGTGGAACTCCGTCACCAGGTTGGCCGCCCACATGAGCGAGGCCAGGTCCTGGACGAGGACCATGCGCGCGGGCCCCTCGGCGCGCGGAACCTCGGCCGTGGTGACCCAGCCGGGCATACCGGGCGGCACGTTCTTGGTGAAGAAGAGCTGCCCGTCCGGCCCGTCGGGATAACGCAGGAAGGAGACCGGCCGGTCCCGCAGATGGGGGAGCAGTACGTCCGCCACGGTGGCGTAGTAGTGCAGCACCTCGCCTTTGGTGAAGCCGGTGGCCGGATGGAGGACCTTGTCGAGATTGGTGAGCGCGAGTCTTCTGCCCTCCACCTCCGTGATAGGCGTCATACCATGACAATCACACGAAAACAGCACAAAAATCGCCCATCGTGATCGGAAGGGTGCTGCACGTGCGATCCATCTGGAACGGCGCCATCTCCTTCGGCCTGGTCAGCATCCCCATCAAGGTCGTGAACGCCACGGAGAGCCACGCGATCTCCTTCCGTCAGATCCACCTCGACGGCGGCGGCCGCATCCGCTACCGCAAGGTCTGCGAGCTGGAGGACAGCGAGGTCTCGACCGCCGAGATCGGCAAGGCCTACGAGGACGCGGACGGCACGCTGATCCCGATCACGGACGAGGACCTGGCCTCGCTGCCCATCCCGACCACCCGGACCATCGAGATCGTGGCCTTCGTCCCGGCGGACCGGATCGACCCGCTCCAGATGGACACGGCGTACTACCTCGCCGCGAACGGGGTCCCGGCCGCCAAGCCGTACGTCCTGCTGCGCGAGGCCCTCAAACGCGGCCAGAAGGTCGCCGTGGCGAAGTTCGCGCTGCGCGGGCGGGAGCGGCTCGGCATGCTGCGCGTCGTCGACGACGTCATCGCCATGCACGGTCTGCTCTGGCCGGACGAGATCCGCGCCACCGACGAGGTCGCCCCGGACGCCGCCGTCACGGTCCGCGACAAGGAACTCGACCTGGCCGACGCGCTGATGGGCACCCTCGGCGAGGTCGACCTCGAAGACCTGCACGACGACTACCGCGAGGCCGTCGAGGAACTCGTCACCGCCAAGGCCGAGGGGCACGAGGCGCCCGCCGCCCCCTCCGGGGAGAAGGCCGGTGGCAAGGTACTGGACCTGATGGCGGCCTTGGAGAAGAGCGTGCGCTCGGCCAAGGAGTCGCGGGGCGAGGAGGCCGAGGAGGCCACCGGGACCGGTGGCGAGGACGCCGAGGTCACCCCGCTGCCCGCCCGCAAGACCGCCGCCCGCCGGTCGACCGGTACGGCGCCGAAGGAGGTCGGCGGGAAGAAGTCGACGTCCACGGCGAAGAAGCCGGCGGCCAAGAAGACCGCGGCGAAGAAGTCGACGGCGAAGAAGCCGACGGCGAGGAAGTCGACCGCCAAGTCGACCGCCGGCACCACCGCGAAGCGCTCCGGCGGCACGACGGCCTCCCGGACGACGGCCAAGAAGACCGCCGCGAAGAAGACGACCTCGCACAAGCGGGCGTCCGCCTGACGGACGCCCTGGGCCGGGGTGCAGGTCTGGGAGCGGGAGCCCGAGGGACGTGCTTCCCGCTCTCCCCGCCCTCCCGGGCCTGGTTAGAGTGACAGAGACGTACGGCGCCGGTGACGCCTGCGGTGCGCGGAACTCGCCCCTGACGCCGGCGGGGCGGCTGAACGGCTGGGGCGATGTGAGGTGCCCGGGGGTCGGAGCGATACGAGGGGTGGCTCAGGATGCCAGGACGGTACGAGTTGCCCGGAAGGCCGGGACGGTACGCGGAGTCGCCCGGAAGGCCGGGACGGTGCGCGGCGCCGCCCGAGAGGCCCGTCCGCGGGCTCAACCGCCGCCCAGGGAACGGCCGATGAGCGCGCCTCCCGTGACCCTCGTCCATGCCTGCCTGCGCGGGGGCGCGGGCGGCAGCCCCACCGCCGTGGTGCTGGAGGAGGCGCATCCGAACCTCAGCGACGACGAGCGGCGCCGGGTGCCGGTGGACGCGGGAACCTCGCACGCCGTCTACGTCCGCGTGCACCCCGGCGAGACCCGAGAACCGACGGTGGACCTGCGCTTCTTCACCGCGGAGGGGGAGTTGCCGGCCTGCGGCCACGGAACGGTCGCCGCGCTGGCGTACCTCGCGCACTCCGCTTCGCTGAACGGTGCCCCGGAGCCCTACCGAGCCACCCTCCGAACGCCGAACCGCGTCTTCGACGGCTGGTGCGAACCGCGCGACGCCCACTTCGCCGCCGCCTTCGATCCCGGCCCCGTGGACCTGCGCGAACCGACCGGGCCCGAGCGGACCCTAGCCCTGAAAGCCCTGGGCGTGGCACCGGACGAGTACGGCGCGGACGAACCCGGCGCGGACGAGTCCGGCCAGGACGTACGTGTCGCGGCGATGGGAAGGGAGCGTCTCCTGGTCCCCGTCCCCGTCCCCGACCGCGCGGCGCTCGCCGCACTGACCCCGGACCTCGGCCAACTCCGCACCGCCTGCGACCGCTTCGGCCTGCTGGGCGCGTACGTCTACTCCCCGCCGTCACCCTCAGGATCCCTGGCGGCCCGCATGTTCGCACCGTCGATCGGCGTCCCGGAGGACATCGCCAACGCCAACAGCGGCGCCTGCCTGGCCGCGCACCTGGCCGGACACGGCACCACCGAGCTCACCATCGACATGGGCGACGCACTGGGCAGCCCCGCCACCATCACGGCCACGGCAGCCCCCGGCACCAGGGGACCCCGCATCCAACTGGGCGGAACGGCCAGGGTCGAGCACAAGAGAAACGCCCCCAGGGCCTGACCGCCCGCCCGCTCCGGGACTCAACACCGATCGAGCACGCTTTTCCGCGCGTGACGCGGGTCAGCGATCAGGCGCCCCCGGCCGAACTCCCCTTGGCTGGAAGCCGAACGGGCCTGCTGCACCGCCGTGAACCGAAGACTCGCTGACGACGTCGCCCTCGCCCTCGGCTACCGCACCGACTCCACCGACCCACGGGTCGTGGCCAGTGGAGAAGAAGCCGTGTTCCCCGAAGACGACGAAGTTCTCTGCGCTGCACGAGGGGCAGGGCACCTCGTACTCCTCGTCGTTGAGCCCGTCGAGCTGCTCACCCCAGACCTCGACACCCTGGAAACTCAGCAGCGCAGCCGGCAAGTGGACGTACTCCGTGGGGTTTTCGCCGAGTCAGGGGCCCTGAAGAGCTTCCTCGGTCAACTGCGCCAGGTCCGATATCTCGGAGGCGTACGTCACTTGGGGATCGACATCGCCGTACGGCTGATCCGAGCTGCTCACCATGCGTCCGGCCAGGAACAGAGGCATCCCTCGGTCCTCAGGGGCCCACTGCCGCGCCATCCCGACCAGAACGGGCAAGACCGCGTAACCGGCCGAATAGACGGAGCCCTGATGACACAGCCGGGACCAGATCCCAATCCACCCGGGATCCTGCGCGTCCGAAGTCACGGCGCCGAGCAGGCCAGGGATGTCTTCTGCCGAGCCGTATGCATGGTGGAGCCGAGACCAGTCCGTCATACCGATGATCCAATCAGCTCAGTACGACAACACCCCGCTGTTTCGAACGGCGCCAGCGACCAGCGATCGGTGGTCCACAACCCCCAGGCCCACCTCCCCCTACCCACACCTCGTTCAGTGGCCTTGCGGAAGACAGGTTCCTCCGGCGGCATTCGAACCTGCGTGCACGACTCCGGAGCGCACGCTCACGGGGCACATGATTGCGGCCCTGACCTGAGAGGAAGCCGTGCGGGCTCTCGGCTCGCCGAGAAGTCGGAGGCTCGTGAAGCGCTCTGTAGAGCCGGCGCTGCACGTCACCAACCCCCGCCGTTCGCGTGACCGTGGCCAAGCGAGTCTGGCCACCAAGATGCTTCCCGGAGGCTGGGTGTGGCACTGAGACTTCGAGGTGTGACCATCGACTGGAGCTTCATCGCCACCACGGGCGGTGCCGTAGTAACAACTCTGCTGGGCGTCATCGCCGGCTCTGCCGTCAGTAGCCGGGCGCAACGAGGACAGCGGTCCTGGGAACGGCAGACGGATGCTTGTGCACAGGTATTGCGGGAGTCCGCCGCGATCCTGATAGCCCTGAGCCGGCTGGCTCGGGAAGTGAGGGGTCAGCCGGCGGGCGAGTCGGCAGACGGGGTCTCGACTATCGACTGGCGGCCGTGGAACGACGCCTTGGCCATGGTGAGTCTTGTGGCTGACCACGACATCGCTCACGCCGCCCATGCGATCGACGAGGAGATCTGGCGAGCTCAGCTTGCCCTTGTCCGCGAGGTATCCACGCAGGAGCGCTGGTTCGAGCTTCGAGACCTTGTTGAGGACCGGCGCCGGTCCTTCACCGGAATCGCCCGCCGTCGGCTGGCTGTCCCGGGACCGCTCCCGAGCCGTCTTCACGGCCGCCCAGACCCGCAGGATCCGGTCTGGGCGCTTCCAGCAACCCCGCCACCCGCGCCGGACAACGACTGAATCTGCCTGCACATACGCGAAGACCCCGGCCTCAGCGTTTCCGCTGGTGACGGGGTCTTTGGGCACCTCATAAGGGGTGCCCCCGGCAGGATTCGAACCTGCGCACACGGCTCCGGAGGGCGTGCTGAAGTTAGCTTGCGGAGGGCGCTGACCTGCGCAGATGGGCCGGAGAGGTGTCCCAGCAGACCCCTTCTATCGCATACCGTGCACGTCCGCTGCCACCTGTGAGCGCAGCTCACCGCACACTCTCTGGACCGACTTGAGCTGCGGGGCGGGGACGCTTTGCGTCGGCGGATCTAGGGGATCATGGCCGTCGGCGTAGGGAAGAGCTTCGATCCGGTGGCGGTCTGGCCTCGACTCACACACCGCGGTGTCGCACGCTAGATGTCACTGTTGGCACCCTCCTCGGTAGCCTGCCTATCAGACGCGATCGGCTGGGTTGCCTCACGGGCGGGCCTGAAGGGATAAACAGGATGACTGTGGACGAAGGTACCGAGCTGTCCGTCAAGGGCGAAAGCCTCCAGCAGTTGTACAGCGACTACGTCCAGAACCGATTCCTGATCAACCGTCGCTATCAGCGTAAGCTTGTGTGGGCTGTCGAGGAGAAGCAGAAGCTGATTGATTCGGCATTGAAGAGGCTTCCTATTCCACTCATCCTGCTGGCGGAGAGTCAGCATGAGGGAAGTGCCCGACTCGAAGTTATCGATGGGCTGCAACGGCTGGACGCATTTTTCTCATTCATCGAGAACAAGTTTCCAGTTGACGGTAAATACTTCGATGTTGAAACGCTGGCTGATACTAAGTTCCTCAAAGATAGTGGAATCCTGAAGCAGCAGGCGCCCGTGTGGGACCGCGCAGCGTGCAGGGATTTCACGAACTATCATCTGCCCGTATCTACTTATCGATCGGCGAGTGAATCGTCGGTCGACGAAGTGTTCCGGCGTATCAACTCGTCGGGACGGCATCTCAGTCTTCAAGAGATTCGGCAGGCAGGTTCAACTGCCGAGATCGCGAGCCTCGTACGGCGTCTTAGTGCAGCTATTCGGGGGGATGCATCTCTCACGGATTACGTCAACCTCCAAGACATGCCAAAGATCAGCATCACTAATAGAGACTTGGACTATGGAATCTATGATGCGGAGATTTTTTGGGTAAAGCAGGGGATTCTGTCGCGTGATGCAGTGAGGGAATCACGAGACGAAGAGCTCGTCCTTGACCTACTCCTGGATCTTATCCTGCGTCCGTTGGCGTCAAGTGGGACGGAATACCGTAACGCAGCCTACAGCGAAGAGCGTGTGACGCACTCGACGTCCGCTCTTTCCATCCGGTCGCGTCTCTTGACCATCGGGAAGGATGAGATTGAGCGCAGGTTCATGGCGACGCTTGATCTGATTAAAGAGACTCTAGAGGTGGCGGGGGCTCCTTATTCCACCTGGACTGTTACGCAGCAGAATCCCCGAGGTGTGCCGCGACATTTTCATGCCTTGTTTCTTGCGGTAGAGCAGCTTCTGCATGAGGACGGGCTGGTTCCTAAGAGCAAGCAAGAGCTCTCAAAGGCGCTCAAGGGGTTCTGGGACAAGGACCTAAATGTTCCTGGTGGCGGCAACTGGGGTGGTACCCGAAAAAGCGAGCTGGTCGAAGCGGTTAAGGGCTCACTTAAGCGCGTATTTAAGCCGACCGAGGACGTCGACGCTATCAGGGTGCAAGAACATGCGTTGAGATTTGAATCAACGCTCAAGATGGCTTTGACGGAAGATGCTTTGTTCGAACTGAAGCAGGGGTTCTGCCTGGTCAACGATTCGGCAAAATTCGACGACAAGAGCTTCGAAAAGATTATGAAGATCGCATCCGCGATGGCGAACGTGCGCGCCAAAGCGCGAGGCGTAATTTTCATTGGCGTGGCTGACGATCAGAAGGACGCGGATGCGATTGAGCGTCTGACAGGCGTGACGGCTCGGCGGCTAGACCAATTCTTCGTGACCGGAACTCAACATGAGTTGGATGCTATGAAGAAGTCGGTTGATGAACAATTCCGCTGGCTCGTGGAGAAGATCAAGAATTCGCGACTGGAGCCGCGATTCGCACGTGCGCTTGCTGGAACGCTCTCCCCGTTTCGTTATCGAGACTATCTCCTTTGGAAGCTAGAGCCTGCGGCCCTGTCGGTACCTGTCATGTATGACGATCGATTCTTCACGCGCAACGGTCCATCGACTGAAGAGGTGACCGGAGCTGGCCTGATCGAACTGATCCGCAAATTCCCTACAAGCTAGGCAGACTACTTGACCCGCCAAGCTGAACGGAGGGAAATGGCCGTGCAACAGGCTAGTCCGCGAGGTACCTACTTGCTGGTGTCTCAGTCGCTGCGCCAGCAGATCGAATCAGGTGACATTGCTGAAATCTTGCCGTCTGAGGCTTCCCTAATGAACTCACACGGTATTTCTCGAAATACGGTGCGCCGCGCTCTCAAGGTGCTAGAAGCAGATGGCGTAGTTGAATCTGCTCCCGGTATCGGGTGGCGCGTTATGCAGAGCGGCGACCGACGCTCACTCGCAGAGCGGATGACCGACTTGATCGCAGAGGACTCGCTCTCTGTGGGTGACCTCTACCCCTCCGAATCGAAGCTTTGTGCGAGGTTCGGAGTCTCCCGTACCGCCATACGCCGTGTCCTTGCCCAGATGGAGGGCAACGGCCTGCTCGCCACGGTCCACGGTAAGGGGCGGACCGTGCGCGCTCTCCCGACGCCCGCTGCTCAGCCGTAGTCTTGGCCGTCATGGGACTGACTGAGTGGGCGTACTCGCTCTCCGAATCGCTGCTGTCCGATCCGCTCCCGCGTCGATGGGCGCACTCTCTGGGGGTCGCCAAGCGCGCTCGTTCCTTGGGGCCGGTCGTGGGTGACGATGCCGAGCTGCTGGAAGCTGCCGCGGTGCTCCATGACATCGGGTACTCGCCAGCCATCGCTACGACCGGCTTTCACCCGCTGGACGGCGCGCGGTTCCTCCGTGACCAGGAGAAGGCGGACGAGCGGGTCGTTCGTCTCGTGGCTCACCACTCCTGCGCTCTGTTGGAAGCCGAAGAACGCGGGCTGCGGCAGGAGCTGGAGGGGGAGTTCGAGCTAGAGCGTCCGGACCTGGTCGACGCCTTGCTGTACTGCGACATGACGACCACGCCCGACGGGACGCAGACCACGCCGGCCGAGCGGCTGGACGAGATCGTGCAGCGATACGGCCCGGACACGATCGTCGGGAGGTTCATCCAGCGAGCGGCACCCGAGATCTACTCGGCGGCAGAGCGTGTTGACAGCCGGCTGGCGCAGGTCTCTGCCGACAGTCAGCCGATGTAGGGCTCTCGCCGGGACTGGTCGAGACCGTGCCGGATACGCAGCATCATCGACGGGTGAATGTCCAGCCCGTCAAGGTCCGTTGGGTCAACCCAGCGGACCTCTTTCGACTCGCTACTCGTTCGCAGGGAGCCTCCGACGGGGTGGGCCCGGAAGCAGATAGAGAACTGCTGCCGAACCTCTCCGTCGTCGTAGGCCAGCACGTGTTCAGGGTCGGTGTAGAGGCCGACGATGTCGTCTACCTCAACATCCATGCCGGTCTCCTCGGAGACTTCACGGACCACGGTGTCGGCGATGCGCTCGCCGATGTCATGGCCACCGCCGGGCAGTGCCCACAAGTCGTTGTCGGTCTTGTGAATGAGCAACACCCGCCCTGCTTCGTCCCGGACGATCGCCGTCACCGAGGGGACGACCGAGTTGGCTTTAGGGGCGTTCGGGTCACAGAAGTAGTCGATGCGGCTCATCAGCGGGTGCCTTCCCAATCGGCGGGCGAGGAGATCGGGCGGGCCGACTCCCAGACCTTCTCAACGCTCTCAGCGTAGGCATCGAAGAGTTCACCGCCGGGAACGCGTCGCAAGTGGAGCACCGGAGCCATGTAGGCGCCGACGCCGTAGAGGTGTCCGTTCGCCAGCATCTCGTCGTCGGCCCGGTAGATGGAGTTGTAGAGGGTCGTACCGTGCAACCGGAACTCCACCCCGGGGAGGCCGAAGAGCGGGCCGTAGTTGATGAGGGCGTTCCGGATCTTGCCTGCCATCGCCGCACCGATCCCTTCGTCCTCGCCGCGCACCGCTACGGCCGACGACGTGGGCTCTCCCAGGATGAAGCGGATGGGTACACCGTCGGCTGACTTCTCTTTCACGATGCGGTGGAACGACGCGTCTTCCGTGAGCCAGAACCCGGAGTACACCAACAGGTCAAACTGACGGGTCGCCTTGGAGTAGAGGTTCGTCCAGAGGGTTTGCATCACGACGGACCGGTGTGGATAGAGCTTGACCAACTCCGCGTTGCCGGCGGCCGCGACCTCGGCTGATGTGCGCTCGTCCGGCCACAGGTACGACACCTCGCACCTCAACAGCGATGCTGTTGCGAACTGGAAGCGGCGGTATGGCTTGCGCTCGGGTTCGTTGATCCAGCGTTCGACTGTCTTGGGCGCGACCCCAAGTCGTTCTGCGACCTCGTCGAGGGATAAGCCCAAGTCCACTATCGCGCCGCGTAGTCGCTCGTTCGCCACGTCCAACCTCCGCCATGCCGGGACGACTTGGTACGACTTCACAGTAGCCAAGCGCGACACAGGTCGTACATCCGCGAAGTCGATCGTCGCCGCCTCCGACGCCAGTCTGTAGGTACATCGAGCGCGAGGGGCTCGCAGCACTCCACAGCCGAGGGGCTTGACGCGGCGAACTCCTCTCTGCAAGATGAGGAACAGGTAATACATGTTCCTCTCGTTCGGATCGCTTCAGCGAGCCCAATGAGTGCACGGCAAGGGGCCCGGGACAGAGCGGGCCGAGGGACCCGGACCCCTGGTCAACCGGAGGGCTGAGACCGAAAGGTCACGTCTCCATACGCCTGCGCCGGGAGCTCGTGTTCCCGAAGGAGACATCGCACTTCAGCACTACCTCGCCTCGCCGCCGCACTTCGGTGCGGCGGTTGGTTGCCTCCCCTGCTCGTCTCGTACGAGCGGGGGTGAGGGGAGCCGGAACACCCCTTCGCCGTCTGGAGTCTTCATGACCGCTGCTGTCGAGATCGTGTCGTTCGGCTACCTGCACGACGAGCCGCCCACCGCGCACCTGCTCATCGACCTGCGCCATCACTTCCGCGACCCACATGTGTCGCCGGAGCTTCGGTACCTGACCGCGAACGACGAGCCGGTCCGTACCACAGTACTGGGCACGCCGGGTATTTCAGCGCTCGCGCTGGCGACGGCCGCCGCGGTGGAGGCGTTCGCGTCCGGTCCGTCCGCCGGAACCATCAAGGTCGCTGACGGATGCGCGGGCGGCCGGCACCGAGCCCCGACGTTCGCCCTCGCTCTCGCGGAGCTGCTGCGGGACGCCGGATACGACGTGACCATCCGCCACCGCGACTTGGACAAGCCCGTCGTCCTTCGCTGAAACCCGCTTCCTCAACCGCCCGATCTAGGTGCGGTTCGAGCCCAGGACGGGGCACCATCCCGCCGCCGTAAACGCCGGGGTGTACCTCCCGGGCGGTCGCCTCTCGCCAAGGACCGCGACCTCCCGATGTCCCTTCGATCTCAGGAGTACCGCCATGCGTACGTACATCGGCTGTCAACAGGCCGTCTCGGTAGATGACTTCGTGGAACTCGCGCTCGGCACACCGGTTGAGCTGTGGCTCGGGGTGGACGGAGAGAGCGACGAGGAGCGCGCTGCCCGCGAGGATGCGGCGCGCGACATCCTCGCCGACACCCCGAACCTTCCCGATCACCTGGTCCGCATCGCGGCGCAGGTGATCGAGAAGAACCCGGACCTGTTCGACATCGTCCCGCTGCCCGGCCCCGCCCGTCGTCGCACGGCGGGCAAGGGGGTGGCGGCATGAGCGAGGCCCTGTTAGCCGCCGCTGTCGGTCTGCCGATGGCGGCCGGATGGTCGCTGCATTCCCTGCGGCTGCGCAGGCGGATCGAGACCGCGCGCCGCGACCCGCTGACGGACCTGTGGACGCGAGACGCGTTCGAGAAGCGCGCTGCGAAGGTGCTGGCGGGCGGCCGCAGCGCGATCTACGTCATCGACCTCAACCGGTTCAAGGAGATCAACGACACCCACGGGCACGCGGCCGGTGACGTGGTCATCGCGGCCACCGGCCGGCGCCTGGCCGAGTGGGCGGCCGTCAACCTCGGCACCGTGGGGCGTCTGGGTGGCGACGAGTTCGCCGCAGTCGCCCGCGTGCTGGGTCACACGGATCTGTGCTGGACGCTTACTGAGCTGCACCGGGCCCTCGTGGAGCCGGTCACGGTCGACGGGCACCGGCTCGCTGTGGGCGCCGCAATCGGCGCGGTCGCCTACGACCCGGTCACCGACGGCGCGGACCTGTCCGCGCTGCTGCGGCTGACGGATGAGCAGATGTACGCGGCCAAGCATTCCGGCGCCGACTGGCTCACGGCCCTCGATCTCATCCCGCAGCAACCGACGGTCAACGGCCGCCGCTCCGGTCGCCCCGGAACGCTCGGCAAACCGGAGGCCGCGGCATGACCACCCCGACCCCCGCACCCGAGGCGCCCGCACCCGGGGTGCCGCCGTTGACGCGCCCGGAGCTGGGGCTCGCCGGCGTCGGTGCGCTCGCCGCCGCTGCGGTCGGCGCGCTCGGTCTGATCTCCTCGTTCGACGCGGTGTCCGCTGCCGCGGCGAGCTGGGGCTTTCGCTCACCGTGGATGCTGCCAGTGGGTATCGACGTGTCCATCCCGGTGTTCACCGTCGCCAACCTTCTGTTGATCCGGATGGACATGGCGCTCGCCTGGGTGCGCTTCGTGCCCTGGGCGCTCACGCTCATCACGTGCGGGCTGAACATCGCGGCCGGACACTCCCTGTCCGCGAAGATCGCGCACGGCACGATGCCGCTGCTGTGGGTGGTGTTCTCCGAGATCGGCGCGCACATCTACGCCGTCCGCATCGGCGCCGCCACCGGCCGCCGCATGGAGAAAATCCGCTTCTCGCGCTGGCTGCTCGCCTTCCCCTCCACCTTCGCACTCTGGCGCCGCATGACGCTGTGGGAGGTCACCTCCTACAGCACGGCTCTGGTCCTGGAGAAGGAACGCCAGTTGGCCCGCGCGGACCTGCGCGAGCAGCATGGATGGCGCTGGCGTTCGAAGACTCCACGGCGCGAACGCGTGATGCTGCGCATGGGCGACCTCGCCCCCACCACCGCTCAAGACACCCCCGCACCACCCCCGCCGGTAGCCCCGCCCTTGCCTAACGCGCGTCCGAGGCGCCGTACCACCGGTAAGGCTTTCCGTAAGCCGCAGCGCACCTTCGAGGACCTGCTCATCGAGGCCCGCACGGTGACCGGCCAGTGGACGGACACCGGACTGAACGCGGAAGCCATCCGCGCCGCGGTGCACTGCTCAGCCGCGAATGCTCGCAAGCTGCGGGACGCGCTGAAAGACGAGCGGGCCCAAGCCTCGACGTTGCACGCCGTCCCGTGATGGCCGGGTCGTTCGGCAAGTGCTACGACCCTACCGGCGCTCAGTACGGCATCCCCACCTATCCGTGGCACTACGCCCCCGACGGGCTCGCCACACGTCGCCAACTGCGCGCCCGCGGGCTGCGTCCAGGCGGTCAGCCGATCGCGGCGCAGCTCATGCGCCCGCGCTACCGGCGCGGTCCGCTGGTCGCCTACCTCTACCGCGTCGACCGCGCCAAGCCCGTCCGACCGATGACGGCCGGCAAGCGGGCCGCGCTCGCCAACGCGATGCGGGCGCGCCGTACCTGCCCGGTCTGCGCCACGGACGCCGGTTACGTCATCCCGACCTCACTCGGGGTGTGCGTGCCGTGCGCCTACCCCGAGGAACAGCGCGCCGCCTGAACTTCCCTGCACCACGATCCGGCAGGGTCCGTCCGCCCACCTCCTACAGCGACGGCCGGACCCCGCCTTCCTCCCTTGGAAGGACTTTCAGTGAAGCACCCCGACGACGAGAACGAACTCTTCAATCGACTCGAAGCCGACCTGGCCGCCGACTCCGGGGGAGAGGTAGTCGACCTCGACAAGGCCCGATCCGCCCGGTCGGAGTCGCCCGACTCCGACCCGACCGAGTCGGCCGACGACACGGTGTACGTGACCGACTCGCAGAGCAGCGGAGACCTCGACCCGTTCCGCGCCGCGTCAGGCGACCCGACCGCTCGCACCATGGTCGACCAAGCCGTGAAGGCGACCGGTCCGGGCTACCTCGGTCGACTGCAAGGCGCCCGCCGACGGTCGGTCGTACCGGTCTGGCTCAAGTCCCTCGCGGAGCTGAAGACCGCGAGTGGATGGGTGGCCCGCCACTACGCCCACTCGCTCGGCTATCACGCGCTCCGCTCCCCGGTCTACGCCGCCCGTCTCGCCTTACAGGCGCCGACGGGCGCGGCCCGGTTCGTCGGGGGCACGATGCGGTGGGTGGCCGACCGCGAGGGCGAGCCGGTCCGGCTCGCCGCGGTCCGGCGTGAGGACGCGGCGGAGTACCTGAAGCTGTCGCGGCAGCGCGACGGACGGGTACGGCTGCGGACTCTGGTCGCGGTGCTGGCCATGTTCGTCGGGCTCGGCTCCGCGCTCGCCATCTACGTCCTCGCCCCCGACTGGCTTCAGGCGGTGTCGGTGGGTGCAGTCGTGATGGCGCTCGGGGGCGCCGGCCGCCGTGCCGATGCTCCGGTTGTCCACAGGGCTGTGGAACTTCCGAACGCACCCAAGCTCACCAGTGACATCGTGCTGCGGGCGCTCGGCGCGCTCGGCATCCCCGCCATCAACCAGGCGCAGGCCAAGGGGCGGGATGGGTTCGCGTTCACCGCCCCGATCACCCGTGACGGGCCCGGCTGGCGTGCCGAGGGCGACCTGCCGTACGGCGTGACGGTCACCGACGTGATGGACCGCCGCGAGCGCCTCGCTTCCGGGCTGCGCCGCCCGCTGGGCTGCGTGTGGCCCGAAGCGGTGCCCGATGAGCACACCGGGCGCCTGGTGCTGTGGGTCGGTGATCAGGACATGTCCAAGACCCTGGCGCCCGCGTGGCCGCTGGCCAAGTCTGGGACCGTGGACCTGTTCAAGCCCGCCGCGTTCGCCACCGACCAGCGCGGACGCTGGGTCGAGGTCACCCTCATGTACATCGCCGGGGTGATCGGCGCGATCCCGCGCATGGGCAAGACCTTCCTGCTCCGGCTGCTCCTGCTGCTCGCCGCCCTGGACCCGCGCGCCGAAGTGCACAGCTACGACATGAAAGGCACCGGCGACCTCGACCCGGTCGGCGACCAGGTGTCCTACCGGCACCGGGCCGGCGAGGACGAGGAGGACTTCGAGTACGCCCTCGCGGATATGCGCGAGGTCCGCGGCGAGCTGCGCCGGCGTGCGAAGGTGATCCGCTCCCTGCCGCGGGATATCTGCCCGGAGTCGAAGGTCACCTCCGAGCTGGCGGACAAGCCCACGCTCGGGCTGCACCCGATCGTGATCGGGGTGGACGAGTGCCAGAAGTGGTTCGAACACCCCAAGTACGGGGCGGAGTTCGAGGAGATCTGCACCGACCTGGTCAAGCGCGGACCCGCCACCGGGATCGTGCTGCTGCTCGCCACCCAGCGCCCGGACGCCAAGTCGCTGCCGACCGGGATCTCGGCGAACGCGTCGGCCCGCTGGTGCCTGAAGGTGATGGGCCAGTTGGAGAACGACATGGTGCTCGGCACCTCGTCGTACAAGCGCGGGGTGCGGGCCACGATGTTTGCGTGGGCCGACAAGGGCATCTGCTACTTCGTCGGCGAGGGCTCGGACGCCCGCATCGTGCGCTCCGTGAACGTGAACTCGGTGCTTGCCGAGACCATCGCCCTGCGCGCCCGCGCACTGCGAGAGAAGGCGGGCACGCTCGCCGGACACGCTCTCGGACAGGAACCGCAGGTCAGCGAGTCGGCCGGGTACGACCTGCTCGCCGACATCCTCGCCGTCGTCCCCGCCGAGGAGGCCAAGGTGTGGTCCGAGACCGTCGTCGGCCGGCTCGCCGAACTGCGGCCGGACGTTTACGACGGATGGGACCCCGAAGGGCTCGCCGCGGCGCTGAAGCCGCACGGCGTGGCCACGATCCAGGTGGGGCGCCGGGTGGACGGGAAGGTCGTCAACCGGCGCGGCATCGACCGCTCCCACATCACCACCGCGATTGCGGAGCGTGACGGAAAGCGGGACGCGGGCTGACCCTTCGGGGCCGCTAGCGCTAGCGGCACACCCCGCTAACGTTAGCGGCCCCGCTAGCACCCCAAACCTGCTGTGATCAGGCTGCTAGCGGATAGCGGCCCACCTGCGGAAACCCCTGGAAACCGCCTGGAAGGGCCCGTCATGCCCCCTGCCCTGCTCGCTATCACCCCCCTGCTCGGCGTCACGTTCTGTTACTTCACTCTGTGTGTCGGCTCGCCGTTCGGCAACTGCCGCAAGTGCCGCGGCATGGGCCACGCCCTCAAGACCGACCGCAAAGGACGCCTCAAGCGCGGCAAGGACTGCCGCCGCTGCAAGGCCACCGGCAAGCGCATCCGCGCCGGCCGCTGGCTCTACAACCGCTGGGCCCGCATCTACCGCGCCGACACCGCCGACTGACCCCGGAAAGGCTCCCGATGATCCTGAACATCTCCGCCGTGCTGCTGTTCGGCGCCGCCTCCGCCCTCGCCGTCAAGACCCGCTCCACCGGCGCCGGCTCCGCCCTGGTCCTGTTCCTGTTCGGCTTCTTCGTCGCCGGGACCGGCGCCTACGGACCCATCCATGACGTCGTGCAGGCGTCCGCCGACGCCCTGTCCGCCCTCGGCAACTGAGGAGACCCGCCGTGAACGAACACGCCCCCGCCCTGCGGCCGGACCACCCGGCCGCCCCGGCATGTGACCCGCCATCACTGACCCTGTACGCGCCCGCCCCGGCCGCCGTGGAACTGGCCGCCGAACGCGGCCCGGTGGTGTGGGTGCCCGACGCCTACGGGCGCCTGGTCCCCATGGCCAAGCACCTCGCCCCCGCCCCGATGGTCCGCCCCGAGCCGCGCGACCTGACCCCGCTGCCCCTGCTGGACCCGGTCGCACAGCGCTTCCTCGGAGCCGGACTCGGAGGTGGAGCCCTGTCCGCCGGCGTCGGCTACGGCATCGGCGAAATCATCAACGCCGCCGCCGGACTCGGCACCGGCACCGTCATGTGGATCGCGCTCGCGGTCCTCGCCTGGCGCACCCCGATCCGCTCCATCAGCGGCGGGCGCGGCAACACGGTCAACATCCGCAAGGCCGTCATCAAGCGCAACCACTTCCACGGCTGAACACCCGGAGAGGACAACCGTGTTCGAGATCCGCGTCGTCTGCGCCCCGCAGGACACCGAACGTGTCGTCGCCGCACTCGACAGCACGTTCACGACCGGCACCGTGACCGTCTACCCCACCCGCGACAGCAAGCGGAACCGCCTCTACATCAGGGCCGACCTGCCTGCCGCGGACGCGCCGACAGACACGGCGCACTGGCCCACGCCGGAAACCGCGTACGACACCGCCCCCAGCATGGTCCGCGAGATCGGATGGACCGCACGCACGGCCCGCGAAGTGGTGTCCGGCGCCTTCCCGGCCCGCGAGTTCTGGCTCCGCAAGGCCGCCCTGCTCGACCGCATCGCCCTGCACGACAACAACGGCGACGACATCCCCACCGCCGCCGCGGACCTCGCCGTACAAGCCGCCCGCGAACTCATGGACCTGGACGACGAACCGGTGCTCTGCGACCCGCGCGCCTACGTCCGCCAGCAGTACGCCCTCTGGGCCAAGAGCCAGTAGTTCGCCCTGGACGTCGCCTAGATATGGCTGGGGCGGTCGCCTCTCGCCAAAGACCGCGACCGCCCCGGTTCTCCGTCCCTTCGACAGAAACAGGAGACCTTCAGCATGACACCTGACCGCAAGACCCCGCGGCCACGCGCCGTGAACCACCTGGACGATGACCACCTGCGTACCGCGCTGGAGTTGGCAGCGGTCGGCGTGCCGGTGCTGCCACTGCGGGATGGGAAGGGCCCGTTCGGGAACTGCCGCGCATGCGCCAAGAACGCTTGCGGCGGCCGGCCGAACATGAAGAGCGCGGGCCCCTGCCAGTGCCCCGGCGTCTGCCACGCGTGGGCCGCCGCCACAACCGACCTCGACGTCATCAACTCCCGTCTGTGGGCAGCAGCATGGCGTCAAGCTGTCTGCGTCGGCTACCACCCCGGCGGGGCGGGGCTGACTGTGGTCGATCTCGACAACGCTGCGGCCGTCGCATGGGCGCGCGAGACGCTGCCGGTCACGCGCACGGTGGTGACGACGCGCGGCGAGCACTGGCTGTACCAGGGCGTCATGCCGTCGCACAACGCGGTGCGGGCGGGCGTGGACATCAAGTCGCTCATGTCCTACGCCCGTTGGCTCGGACCTGGCACCGGCACCATGGCCGCTCTGCCGCCTGCCGTCCTCGCCTTGGTCGTGAAGGAAGAGACCACCCAGGCCCGCAGGGAGGTGGTCTCTTCCCTCCCCGAGCGCGCCACGTGGGATCGGACGGTTGCGACCGGGTGCCGCCACACCGAGCGGTACATCCTCACCGGCCTCGAACGCGGCCTCGCCCTCGTGCGAGCCCGCGCCGAATCCGGGGCCGCCTCACAGGCGTTCGGTGTCGCCCGGTTCCTGGGAGCTCAGCACGCGCAGTGCCCCGGACCGTGCGGGCTGGACGCTCTCGGCTGGCAGATCGCCGCCGCGGCCGTCTCCGTCGGCGTGCCCGAGGACTACGCCCGCCGCGCGGTCGCCAACGGTCTCCAGACGGCCGAGAGGAGCACGGCGTGACCACTAAGCTCCGAACTCACCCCGAAAGGCAGCAGAACGCCATACAGCGCCCATCACGGGCGGTCGTAGGCGACCGAAAGAGCGTCGCCGAAGGCGTCCGCACTGCCGTTGGTCCTGACCCGCAGAGGGGCGACGGCCGTCGCCCGCTGTTGAGCCCCCTCAAAGGGAGGGCAGCCTCATGACCACACAGCCTGTGGACAGCCCCGACCTGTGGGCCGGACTGTCCACCCTGGAAGAGCCGTCCGCGCCCGTGTGGGAGGACCCTGTTCCCCTCGCCGGACCGCGCAAGCTCACCGCCTTCCCCGTGGGTTCGCTGCCGGGCTGGCTGCGGGAGTTCGTGGCCGCGGTCGCCGAGGAGACACAGACCCCTGTGGACCTCGCCGGATGCGTCGCTCTGTCCGTGCTCGCCACGGCGGCCGGCGGCCGGTCGGTGGTGCAGGTGCGCGGGCACTGGCGCGAGCCCACCAACCTCTACGTCGTCGTCTCGCTGCCGCCCGCCAACCGCAAGTCCGCCGTGTTCGGCCTGCTCACGGACCCGCTGTACGAGGCAGAACAGCAGCTCCGCACACTGACCCAACCGGCCATCGTGGAAGCCGAGATGACCGCGCGCCTCGCCAAGGAGGCGGCCGACAAGGCCACCGCCAAGGCGGCATCCGCGAGCACGGACGAGCGGGATCAACTGGTGGCCACCGCGATCGCCCTGGCGCAGACTGCGGACAGCGTGACCGTGCCGGCCAAACCGCAATTGCTCGCCGACGACACCACGGCCGAGACGGTCACCTCGCGGATGGCGGAGCAGGGCGGCCGGATCGCCGTCATGTCCGCCGAGGGCGACATCTTCGACATCATCGCCGGACGCTACTCTGGCAAGCCCAACATGGGCGTCTTCCTCAAAGGCCATGCCGGCGACCGCCTCAAGGTCGACCGGCAGACCCGCGAGGAGTACATCGAACACCCCGCCCTCACCATGGGTTTGTGCGTCCAGCCGCAGGTCTTGGACGACATCGGACGGCAAGACGGGTTCAAGGGCCGCGGGCTGCTCGGCAGGTTCCTCTACTCGGTTCCCGAGTCGCTGGTCGGCCGCCGCAAGATTGAGCCCGACCCCATCCCCGAGCAGGTGATGGAGACCTACCGCCGCCACGTCCTGGACCTGACGCTGTTCCTTGCCGAGTGGACCGATCCTGCCCTCATCCAGCTCACTCCCGAGGCAGTCGCCACCCTCACCGCCTTTCAGGCGCGGGTGGAACCGATGCTGGAAGCCCGCGGCGGCATCATGGGGCAGATCGGCGACTGGGGCGGCAAGCTGGTCGGTGCCACCGCCCGCATGGCCGCCCTGCTCCACCTCGCCGAACACCTGACCAAGGGGCACACGGTGCCCGTGGCGGAGGCGACCGTGCGCGCCGCGATCGCGCTGGCCGAGTACTTCATCAGCCACAGCCTCGCCGCGTTCGACTCGATGGGCGCCGACCGCATCGCCGAACGGGCCCGCACCGTGCTGGAAGCGCTGCGCACCCACGGGTGGCGCGAGGTCAGTAAGCGGGACCTTATGGTCAAGCTCTCCCGCTCCGAGTTCCGCACCGCCAACGACCTCGATCCCGTGTTGGCCCTGCTGGAAGACCACGGTTACGTGCGCGCCCAAGCCGTCCATCGCACCGGAGGACGCGGCCGGCCACCCTCCCCCCGCTACCTGGTCCACCCCCGCCTGACCGACCCGACCGTCTGACCCCCGCCACAGAAACCACAGAATCACAGAAATACCCCGGCAAGCCCCTGACCGGCTCAGACGGCCTTGTCGGGGCTCGCGGTGCGCTGCCACAGAAACGAACCGAGAAGCCACAGAAATAGCCGGGTGCCAGCCGCACTGGTCCGGCCGCCTATTTCTGTGGAGCTGTCCGCGATTTCTGTGGCAACCCGCACCGTGCGGCATCTCCGCAGGTCAGACCAGCAATCCAGGGTTTCTGTGTATTTCGTGGTTTCTGTGTCGGCTCTCCGCTGGTTCCCACCTTCCCTTGCCCTCTCGCCCAAGGAGGAGTCGTGGCCAAGCCCCGCGACGAGATGCTCACCATCCCCGAAGTGATCGAAGAGATAGGCGTACCGCGAGCGACGTTCTACCGCTGGCGGCAGTACAAGAAGGGCCCGAAGTCCATCAAGCTCCCGAACGGCGCAGTGCGCATCCGCCGGTCCGAACTGAGCCGGTGGCTCCAGACGTTGGAGGAGAGCGCGTGACGAAGGGCACCGACGGTGGGGCCGAGCAGAACAACCGCTCGGCTCCGGAGGGGTTTTCGCTCGATGTCCGCCTGTGGAAGGTGTCCAAGGCGCAGAGCAAGACCCGTCCCTACCAACTCCGTTGGAAAGTCGGAGGGAAGGTAAGTAGTACAACCTTTGCCACGGTGGCGCTCGCAGAGAGCCGCAGATCTGAACTCTGGCAGGCAATGCGCCGTGGCGAGGCATTCCGCATCACGGACGGTCTGCCTGAATCCGAGGTACGGGCCGAGGCCAGTGCGAAGCAAGCCCGTGAGGAACTGCCCTGGTTCGCGTTCTGTCGCGAGTACATGGCGATGCGCTGGCCGACCGCCGCGGCCAAGACCCGTGAGGGAATCGCCGACGGGCTCGCCGCGGTGACGCTGGCGCTGGTGGAGCAGAAACAGAAAATGCCGTCACCGGAAGAGCTGCGTCTCGCGTTCCGGTGGGCGGTCATTCCCAAGCACGCTGAACTTGACCCGCCGGAGGAACTTCAAGACGCCTACGTGTGGATCTCCAGGAAGTCGCTTCTCGTCTCCTCGCTGGAAGACCCGAAGATTCTCCGCGATGTTCAGTATCGAATCTCCTTCAAGTTGGACGGCACCCCTGCGGCGGGGGAGACCGCCCGCCGTCGTCGGCGCGCGCTCAACACGGCAGTTGAATACGCCATCGAGCGCAAGCTCCTGACGGAGAACCCACTCACCGCCATGAAGAAGGTGAAGAGTTCCTCATCGGACCGTGTGGATCCTCGTGTCCTCGTGAACAAGACACAGGCCGCTCAACTCCTGGCCTCGGTCTCGTACGTCGGGACATGGGACCGCAAGAAGGGCCGGCGCCTGGTGGGCTTCTACGCGGTCATGTACTTCGCGGGGCTCCGTCCGAGCGAGGCTGTGGGCCTCAAGAAGACTGATTGCTTCCTCCCAGAGAACGGGTGGGGCGTTCTTACGCTCCGCGATACACACCCCGTGTCGGGCAAGCAATGGACAGACAGCGGAGAGCGCCACGACAAGCGCGGCCTGAAGTCTAGGGAGGCCAAGGAAGACCGGCCCGTCCCGATCCCCCCGCCTCTCGTGACCATGCTCCGCGCCCACCTGAAGGAGTTCGGCACGGCCAAGGACGGGCGGGTCTTCACGAACGAGCGGGGCGATCTCGTAGGTAGCAGCACCTATTGGCGCGTGTGGCGGGACGCGCGGGAGTACGCCCTTCCGCCGGACCTTCAAGCGTCCCTCCTCGGTGGTCGGCCGTACGACCTGCGGCACACCTGCATCACGACGTGGCTAAATGCCGGTGTACCCGTGGCCGAGGTCGCGAGGAGGGTCGGCAATTCGTCTGAGGTGATCCACCGCGTCTACGAAGGCTGCATCTACGGCCAAGAGGAGGCCATGAACGAGAAGATCCAAAAGGAACTCGACTGGTCCGAGTGATGCTGCGGTGGCCAAGGCCGGGGCGCGAGGGCGCCCCGGTTGCCAGTGACTTTAGGAGCTGTCATGCCACTGGCTGGTTGCTGATTTCCCGATGGTCTCCAGTGCCCGGCGGTGAACGGCGGCAGACTCAATAGTCGTATCGCCGTCGATCGCGTGACAACAGCGCCTCCGAGTTGCAGTGTTGCGTAAGACGGTCGAGGATTGATATCGGGTACTGGCTTATCGCTCCTGCGCCTCAGGGGGTGTGACTCATGCATCGCGAAAAGCCTTCGATCTCCTGGCTAATACTGCTGGCGATCACAGTGGTCGGCCTGATTGCGATAGTGGTTACACACTGGACCGATGTGATTGAGAAGCAGTGGTACGCATCAGTGATCGGGTCCATTGGTGAAGCCATGTTCATAGCTGGCGTACTGGGATTTACCGTCGATCGCCTTCTTAAGGCGCAGCTCGTGAGGGATGTGGCGGCAGGGGCTCTTCGGAATTCGTGGGGAGTTAATGCCCCACAGGATTATATTGAAAAATTGAGTCAGTCGCTCGGTGGCTATACGGGGATCGCGCTGACCATGGAATTGCGCATCATTCTCAATTGGGTCAATGATGATCATTCCGTGATTCGGGTGTCTTACGAGAGTCGTAGTGTCAAGCAGAATATTTCTGACAGGGAGTGGAGTCCCGGTCTTCCTGGTGTTGCGCCATCCATAAATGGTGCTGAAGAGAGCATGTTGGTGGGCTTGGAGTATACGATTCAGAACCCGCCGCAAGGGCGACGTGCACCGGTTGAAACTCACGCTAGATGGAATGCCGAGCAGCTTAAGGAGTCACTTAAGGAAGCCGATGATGGTGGCGTGACGCTGAATGAGGACTTTATTTCCAAGATGGGCGTACCGAATGTTGTTCCTGGCGGTACATGTGAGGCTAGATTTCTGGCTACAAGGTACCTGCATGAGGATGGTGAGGTTTACCTGAGAACCAATACGCCAGTACTATCTTGGAAAGTTGAAATCTCGGGTTCGGCACTTGAAGAAGTCATTTCTCGTGCTGAGCTTGGCCAGGAGGATGTATCCCTCGGCGAGGATTCTCCTCATAGTGGGGACCATGGCTTTACTCATTCCGGAGTGGCGCTGCGAGTGTGTTGGCGAAGGCGGCACCGTCAGGAAGTGGATGAGCAGACTCGCGCTATGGCTGCGCCGACAGGAGGTTTGTGAGTGCCCGCAACCCCTTACCCCGAAGAGTTGCCGATGAATTGGCAACAGGGTACCTACGGGCAACTACGAGGAACGGGTCACGGCAAGTGCCGCACGGAACCAACTCAAGCAAGGTATGGGGATCCTGCTCGCCACCCCCGACCGCCTCGCTGGCGACCATGGCCAACGTAGCTTTCTCGAAGCGTTGCGGGTTCTAGCGCAGGTCTATCGCGATCAGTGCGAAGCAACGACAAAGAGCGGGACCCAGTGAGACTGGTTCCCGCTCTTCGCGTTAGGCATCCGCCCTGGTCAGCGCATCATCTTTGCTGGCTGTAGGCGAGTGCCCCCGGCAGGATTCGAACCTGCGCACACGGCTCCGGAGCACAAGCAGAGTTCGGCTTGCGAATGTGTCTGACCAGCAGGCTCCTTGATCTCGTGAGGTGTGCGGCGCCCTCGTGTATCGCAGATAGTGCGAAGTCGGAAGTCGCCTCCAGCTCTAGCGCCCGTTGAGGGAACGGCTTCGCCAGCGGGCTGTACCACTCAATGGGTGGTGTAGCCCGCCGTGACAGGACAGCGGCAGGCGGCGCTGGCCGGGACGTTCTCGCAGGTCAAGGGATCAAGCGGACGGCCGGACAGTTGAGACACCCGCTGGCACCACCCTGCCGCCGCTGGGTCAGAGCACGTTGTCGAGGATTTGGTGGGCGTCGGTGAGTGTCGTCAGCCCAACGGAAGCCTTGAGAGGGCGCCACATCTGTCGCATGGTCGGCTCTGCCGGGTAAGCCAAGACGCCGCCAACGGGCTGAGGGAGATGTAGCAGAAGCGGCTGTCCGGGATCCAGGACCGTGAAGCCGAGATTCTGGTAGTACCTCTCCAGGTGCCCAAGGTGAGCGTAGAAAGAACCGGACATGAGCCGGTAGCCGCGGTTGCGATAGTCCTGGACCGCATACTCCAGCAACTGACCCCCCAACCCGCAACCTCGGGATTCTTCTGCAACCACGAGCATCTCCAGGTCGACCACCCGTTGCGCCATGTGACCTTGTATGGCGGCGCCGAAGCTCGCCAGACCCTGGATCCATTCGTCGGGCGGCCCGGCCAACAGGACGGCTTCGAGGTTCGCGTGCTTGTCTTGAGCTACCAGCCGCACCCTGTGCCCAGGCGCCGGCAGATCCAGGCTGAGAGCAACGGCCGCCCCCATCGCCTGTGGGACGGCCGGGTCCTCCCACTCGGCGAGCGCCAGAAGCTGGACGATGTGCTGCGCATCTCCGGGAACTGCCTGGCGGAACTGAGGGTTTGGCTTGCCTGTGGTGCCGTGGCCGACTCGTCGGGCCTGCGCCTTCCGGCGTGAAGCTCGTCCCATCTCACCATCATCGATCGCTTCTGGAAGTCGGTGCGCCGGTTTCAATCGATTGTCCGAAAAGCGCACGCTGATGTTTGTGAACGCCGAGCGTGTCGGAGGTGTGTTGGGCATGGCTGCGGAGGACCGCCAACTAGATGACCGTCCGCTTTCCCGAACCGGTGATGCTCGACTCGCGCCGCTCACCATCCGGGACCGGTGAAGCGGTATCCCGGGCGTTGTCAGTGGCATGTGGGATGGTGCCCCGGCAGGGCAACTTGGGGGAGGGGCTGTGGGAGACACGCACGACGGCGCGCATCCAGAGATTCTGCGCAAAGTGACAGGGCCGCGGCAGCGGGGCGGCCAGCTCGGGCGCTTCGGCGTGGGAATCAAGACTGTACTTGCTGCCCACGCGCAGACGATGTCGGCTGGCTCCTCGGAGGTGACCACTCTAGTTCAGCTCGGGACCGGCTCCGGCAAGACAAATACCGGACTTGCAGTAGGAGTAGATGGGCAGCACAGAGTTCTGGCGCTGGTTGAGTTGCTCGCCAGGGAAACTCAGCAGCTCAGGAAGGCGCGGGATGCTGCTGCCCCTCCCGCTTGGCTTGAGCCGATGCCGTACGCGTCACGCCGAATGCGCGTGCGGATGTCTCGAGTAGCCGCGTACCGAGCAATGTGCCGTCGTGTGCTGGAACGGGAACGGGCTGGACTTCACGAGGAACGGCGACAGCACACGGGTGAGCGCCGAGTGCGAGACGGAGAAGCGCGTCAAGCCGTCTTGCTGCGTTGCGAGGACCAGTGCGAGAACCCTCAGTGTTTCAAGCGCGACCTGCCGTACCGCACGTCTGCCGGCAAGGCGCTACTCCAGGTGGACCACATCGACGATCACGCCGCAGGAGGACGCGACCATCCGAGCGCGATGATCGCTCTCTGTCCCAACTGTCACGCCAACAAGACGTATGGCGCGGGTAGGGAGGCACTCACAGAGGCCCTCCGTGTCGAAGCCCTGAAGCTGCACGAAGGTCTGGGGGGCAAACTCTAAGAGGCCAGCTTCGCCGACAGGCTGTAACACCCAGGGGTGTTGCAGCCTTCTGTGGCCGGACAGCCCGGACAGTAGCCCTTGGAGCTGTCCGGCCCGTTAGTGCAGGTGAGAGCCATAACCGGACAGCCGGACAGCCCGGACACCTCCTGCGCGGTCCCGGCCCCGGAGGGCACTCAAGGGCAAACGGCGTGCGGCAGCTGCGCGGCCTGCATTCATCGTTCGACCCTCAACTTTGAGCCCTGTGGCTCGAACAGCGCTCTACCTACCCTTGTTTCCCGCGTTCACTCTGGCAAGTGCGACTAGCTCGACAACTGGCTGAGTGTGGGGAGCGCTTGGAGGGTTGCTGGTGGCCTACGTTCCGATTTTGAAGGGCAAGGCGGGCGAGTTTCTGGCGTTGGGGCATGCATCAGTGGAGGTACAGGCTCAGCTCCGCCCCGTGATGGAGATCGTGCCTGACTTGGAGCTACGAGACTTGCTGGAGACCTTCTGTGAGCACGCCATGGACAACGTGCCGGACGGCATGGTTCTCACGGTTGACTGCGGCGCACTGCCACCCGTCCGCGTGCTCAAGGGAGACATCGGTGGGCCTGTAACGCGAGTTGGTGAGTCTTTGGGGCTACGTGGTGTTGCTATGTCCCCAGTCTTCAGATGTTTCGACCCTGATGACGTGTTGGGAGAGGTGGCAGGGGTAGCCGCGGCCCACCAGCAGGGAGCGTGCCTGCGAATTTCCACGGCCGCTGATTTCAGCGAATCGCTACCCAGCAGGGATCAGGTGCGCGACTTGCTTTGTGCAGTGCAGTTGGCTCCTGAGGAGGTCGACTTGCTGGTTGATGCCGGTCCGGTGTACTCGGACCGGACTAGGGCAGTTCTGGCGGAAGAGGCCGCCGAAGCCCTGAAACATCTCTCGCCCTGGGCCTGGAGACGCGTCTGTGTGGCGGCCGGCGCTTTTCCTGTCAACCTGAGCGGCTTCAGACGAGGCCAGGCCACGCCGGTTGTGAGGGAAGATGCACGGCTCTGGGCGAAGGTCGTCGAGAAGTGGGACGGGCCGCAGCCTGACTTCGGGGACTTCGGTGTCACGTACCCCCGCATGCTTCCCAAGAGCCGTGGGACGCCGGATCCCAACATGCGCTACACCACAGAGGCGAACTGGCAGGTCTTCGTGTATCCGCGGGTTCGGCAAGGTAACGATGACTTCTTCACGCTCAGCCAGGACCTTGTCAATTCGCCTCACTGGCCTGTCACAGGTGCTGCCACGTCTTGGGGTGACGCCCGCCTTCAGGAGTGCGCCCAAGGCCTGCGCCAGAAGGCGGGAGGAGGCACTGAGTGGCGCGCCTGGGCAACCTCGCACCACCTAGCTGTAGTGACGTCTCAGCTGGCAGCCACCGGCCACCCCTAGGGCTGTGTGGTGTCGGTGCGGGTGCGGACACGCTCTTAGAAGGTGCCTGGTGGGTGCGTTAGGGCACGGCCGCTGATCCGCGCAGACGGATTCATGCGGTCATTTCGGTTAACAGCTTCGACACGCATTCGACTGCAGTGGCAGGGAAGGACACGTTTCACTTGGGTTGTGGAACTCGTCGAGGGACCAGTCGACTGGAGCCCGGAGCTGCATGCTGCCGGCACTCGATCCCGCATGCAGCGTTGTGCGTGGGGCTCCCCGTGCACACGTGAAGCCCGTTGGAGCGTGCGGGTCAAGGACAAGGGGGGTGAGAGCTGGTGGGCTGTCTGCGAGGAGCACAGTGCTTCGTCGACGGTTTTGAATGCGGGCTCTCGGTGACCGACGGTCTGCACAGCCACAACTGATCATCGACGGCCGTGACATGCGGCCGCCTTATCGATTAGCGCCCTGACCTGCTGCTGAGCTGTCGGCAGTTGTCGACGTTGGTCATCGTTGAGCGCCCTTCCACGGCCCCAGCACGGCCCGGGAGGGCGCTCGCGCGTTGAGGGAGACAGCCGCCTTGTAAGTTCGCTCCTACTCGGCCTCGGCTGGGCCCAGCTGCGCGCGCAGGAGCCATCTGCAACCGCTCAAGGCTGCGGCTGTGCGTGGTCGTTGATGATGTCAGCGTTGGATGTCAGCGGAACAGTTCCGGCACAGGGCAGATCTCCAAGGGATCGTCCGGCCGATCCGCCCAGCTCCACCAGACGTGTCGACTGGCACACCTCCACAGCGATCGGCAAGTACGCCGACCGTCGGCCTCGCGCCTGGAGAGCACGAGTCCACCAGACCTCATCGGCTGGCTGCACTCAGGACAGGCCGGGACATCGCTGATCACGTGGCGCACCCTAACGGAACGCGACTGCAGAACTGCGTCGAATTGCAACCCGCCCTCTTCGTCCTGAAGCAACTTGGGAGGGGTTTCTGCCTTGGGTTGCTGCGTCCATCACCTGCGCAGACGGTCCGCAGACGTTCGTGCTCGTCTGCCGTTGTCACGCAGTTAGACACTCACCCGGTGCGGTGCTCGTGCAGCGGCATGCCGTTGCAGGCCTCAGCTTGTGCTGAAGGCGCTGTCCACGACAGCAAAAGGTAAAGTTTCAGCAAAGATGGGGAGGCTTTTCGACTGTCGTGCGCTACCCTCCGTGATCGTAGATCAGCGTAGCGACGGAGGGTAGCGCACGACAGCAGGACGAGGATGGCCGTCTGCTACTACCTGTTATCCACGCACTTCAGCAGACGTGCCGAGTGTCGGTGGCCCTTAGTCGTCTTGGTAGGGACGGCCCGTCCCACTTGACTTGGGGGCGTGAGCCCGTGACACTGCAAACGGAGAGTGCTGGAGCTTGGTTGACTTGGCATAGGGCCCAAGGAGACCGGGCGTGAGTAGACGATCAGCTCCGTAACGCTGGACCACTGACGCACAGTAGGTGGCCTGGATGCGAAGTGGAGCCCCTGCGGGGAAGCACGGTCGGTTACTAGCTGTCGCCGGTGCTACGTCCATAAATGTTGGCTCAGGCCGCGGCCCCACTAGGTGGGACCGCGGCCTAGCTCACTGCTGGAGTAGCTGATGACGACGAGTTCTCACCCTGTCTCGCAGACGCCTGCGTCTGCTTCTAATGCGCCTGGCAACGTTCAGGCTGAGGAACAAGCCGCAGCCTTCGATGTCCTTGCTGACGCGATCGCTTCGCTGTCTCAAGCTGGCGCGTCACCAGTAACCGGTAGTGCGGTGCGGCTAGAGATGGGCCGACGCACCTACGGGGGGTTCGATCCCAAGCGCGTGGGCTACAAGCGGTTTCGAGATTTCTTGGACGATGCCGAGGCGCGCGGCTATGTTGCGATTGATCGTGAGCGGGTTGGCGACGTGTCGGTGACGATGCCCGGAGCGTCCGCTGAGGCTGGTTCTACGGCAAGGATGCGCTCCGACCTTTGGAAAGCATTCTCGGATTGGAACCCACGGACTTCCCGGTTCTATGCCCTGAATGAGGACCGAGTCGTAACGCTGCCAACAGAGCCTGCGCCGCTTGAGCCGACTCGCTATGCAGAACTACGAACGAAGATTTCCGAGAATCCATCGGTTTTTGTTGAAATCAAGCCAATCTCACGCCGGCAGCAACTGGACTGGATGAGGGATTTTTCCCTTCTTGTGACAGATCCAGAAGTGAGTCGTGTTCTCGGTGAGGCGCTAAAGAGTGAACATCCCGCCAGGTACTTTGTGGTTGTTCTCCGAAGCTTTCCTAATCTGTTGAACCGATGGCACAACACCCTGCGCGAAAGGGTGTATGCGGAGGCGCTGAAGTGGCGAGACTCTGATATCCGTCTTGCGGCTGTGCAGGTCGACCACGTGATCACCTCAACTCAACCACCAACGTCACGGCAGCGCGAGGAGTCGGTGGCTGCCGCCGGAACAGCTAATAGGCGAGTAGCAGAGATTCCGCAAAAGTACACGCATGATCGCGATGTCGTGCATTTCTTTGCAGGGCAAGCGTCGAAGAGTGTGGCGCATTCAGCGTCTACACTACGTCAACGGCTACATGAGGCTATTGAGCGCATGCCAGAGTCCGAGCTTCGCAAGATTTGCATTCCGGTCGGATACCTCTTCGAAGAGTAGTGGTGCGTTGTGCATACGCTAAGGGATCTAATCGAGCGTAAGCAGATCCATTCGCCTGCTCCAGTCGATCCGAACGAGTGGCCAAGAGTCGTAGTCTCCAAAAAGAAGCTGTATGTGCCGGGTGAGAGCCCCTTGATTCTGCCTGGCGATATGGAGGGGCTAAGGCGCGCTTATGAGGACACCGATGGTCTGTCGGGGGAAGGTGCGGATGCTAGAGGGCGTCGCGCGCTCCTCCTTGGGAGTCCAGGGATGGTGTTTCCCATGCAGCGGCCTGACGATGAAGAACTTGCAGAGCTTGGTACACAGCCTGACAAGTTTCGTCGAGAGAACCCGCGAGCCCTTGGCCTTGCCGTCGGAGTGAAGATTTCCACCGGTTCGACGATTTTCGGAGTGGGGAGACTTGTAGCGGTTGAGCATGGGCTGAGGTTTGGAAGTACGCAACTTCTCTCGCTCCCTGATAAATGGTTCGAGAGTCTAGAAGAGGCGGAATCCGAGATCATCCGCCTATTTGAGTTGACTGCTGTTGGGTTTCAAGCCCAGGCCGAGCCTGGCGGAAAGCCTTGGAAAAAAGTCGTTGCCCTTCTTGGAGGCTCTAAGGACGAAAACGTCCCTAGAGCGCACTGGAAGCGAGAAATGAAACTCGTAGCCGGGCTCCGGGAGGTCGATTTGGATATTAGGTCAAATCCTGAATCTTCCATCCCGCAGGTCGTTAAAGAGTTGAAGAGTACCCCCCCCAGTGCGTTGCTGGTGTGGGTTGACTGGGTCGCAAATCCTGAGGTGTTCACTGCGCCCTATTTGGCGGCGAGGCCGGGTGCTAAGGCGGACCTTCTCGGTACGAGAAACGCTGAAATGTCGTTCGATGAACATCTCGCAGAGCTGTCAATGCATTTGATCGATATTTCCCCGATTGAGGAGCCCGAATCTCGGGCTTCTGGCGTGACGACTTGGGCTGATGCGGCCGTTCAGATCGGTAATCTGGTTGGCCCTCATTTCGTGCTGACGGATCGGGCGCGCAAAATGTTGCCTGGTAATTTTTACCCGAACCCTGCCCGAATGCTTGATTTTGTATCAAAGCTCGAACGTGTAGCCCACTCTTATTTCACCCTCAAGGGGCAGTTGGGGGTCGCCGTAGCGGATTTCGCCATGTCTCGATTCGAAATTGAGATAGCCCTTTTTGACGGAAAACTTTCCCCTAGTGATGTCGTAGTTGATGGCCATGCTTTGAAAGGGGTGAAGGCGATCCCGCATGTCAAAGTAGACGACGCAAAAGATCGGGCCCACTGTGGGCGAATCTACTTTGCTATCGATGGAGCGAATTTTAGGTTTATTGTGGATCATATTGGCTTGCATGACTATCGGTGATCGTGATTGACGAGGGAGTTCCCTGAGGTCGGCGGAGCGGATTTGGCTGGAGCTGCTTTGGTGCGAGT
This sequence comes from Streptomyces sp. NPDC042002, assembly GCF_055588305.1. NCBI lineage: Bacteria > Bacillati > Actinomycetota > Actinomycetes > Kitasatosporales > Streptomycetaceae > Streptomyces > Streptomyces sp. NPDC042002. The sequence goes on from NZ_JBVJCT010000003.1 coordinate 408,748, forward strand.
GATTATGGCCTTGAGGCTTCCGGTGTGTCGGGCATTCTGTGGACCTGCCTGGCAAAGCAAGACGTTGGAGCCATGATCTTCGCGGCTCGCGCAAGGTGGCTGCTTCCTAAAGCCGCGGAGCCGACCGCCCCAGCACCGATGTGCCCGTCATTGGCATCAGGCGACTGATGGCCCTGAGCGCGGCGCGGGCACGGGCGCTGGCCGGGCTGGAGCAGGACGAAGGCAGGAGCGCAGGCCTGGCCGGGGGCCGCGCCGCGCTCAGGGAGCAGAGCGAGCCGCCTTGATCGGGTAGGGAAATTCCATGCCGTCCTTCGTGAGGCAGATCGGGTCGCCTCCGACTCCTACCTCGATGAAAGGTCGGCTTCGCCGACGGGCTGAAACACCCGGGGTGTTACAGCCCGTCTGTGGCTGGACAGTCCGGACAGTGGCCCAACGAGCTGTCCGGCCCGTTGGTGCAGGTGAGAGCGCTAGCCGGACAGCCGGACACCCGGACACCTTCAAGCACGGGTCCTTTAGACCCGGACAATCTGTCCGGGTTCACTCCTGCTCAGTGCCTCACGCTCGCCGTGAGGCTGTTGGAGGCCGAGATCGCCTACCAACTCCCCGCCGCGTCGGTACCGTGAAAGACGCCCCTACTCAGCAGCGGGAGGCAACACCCCATGCGTGGTCTTGGAGATCACCTCAGCATCGGCGAGCGCATTGCGTTCTACCGCAAGCGCCGCGGCTATACGCAGGAGGTGCTGGCCGGCCTGGTCGGTCGTAGCACTGACTGGCTCGCGAAGATTGAGACGGGGCGGCGGAAGCCGCCGCGTATCGACATGCTTGCGGAGTTGTCCCGCATCCTGCGCGTCCAGCTTGGGGATCTGCTTGGGCAGACCGTCCTCATGGAGGATGAGCGGCAGCAGGATGACGTCCCCGCTGTTCGTGACGCCCTCATGAGTCCGCGTCGCCTCTCACGTCTGCTGTTCGGTCCCGATGCTGAGGCTCAGCTCCCGACTCCGGCTCCCGTGGCCGTACGCGTGGAACAGGCGTGGAACGACTACCAGGGCGGACGGCTCGGCACTGTCGTTGCTGCGCTTCCTGCATTGCTCCAGACGGCGCAAGAGTTAGAAGAGCGAGCCGCGCGGCACGGCGAAGAGAGCGGCGACTGCTGGGCAGTGTCGGCCCGTACGCATCATCTCGCGGCTACAACACTGGCAAAGATCGGGGAGTCGGACGTCTCATGGCTCGCTGCCGAGCGGGCGATGCGAGCCGCTGATGAGTCGGACGACCCGCTCGTGCTGGCGTCCGCGGCGCGGTCTGGCACGCATGCCCTACTCGCTAACGGACGCTACGACGACGCCCTTGAACTGGGCAACACGGCCGCAGCCTGGCTTGCGTCCCAGGTGTCCGTGCGCGATCCAGCGGCGCTCAGTCTGCTGGGGATGATTCACCTCCGAGCGGCTGTCGCGGCGGCACGGCATCAGGACCGGTCGACAGCCGCAGGTCTGTTAGATCGTGCCGAAGAACTCGCAGGTGACCTCGGGTCGGATGAGAACTACTGGCAGACCGGCTTTGGCCCGACGAATGTCCTGCTCCATCGCCTGTCCATTGAGCTGGATCTCGACAATGTCTCGTACGTTGTGGAGCACGGCCGAATCAACGTCGACCACATGCCGCAGGAGCGCAGCGTCTCGCACCGCATCGACTACGCGCGCGCATTATCGCTCGTCGGCCAGGGTGACGAAGCATTCACTGCGCTACGTATGGCCGAGCGCACTTCGCCGCAGCTCGTGCGCAACAATCCGAGAGTGCGCGAGACGCTCAGGGACCTGATCAAGCAGTCCCCCGTGACCAGTGGATCGCGTTCATCCGAGGTGCTCGTGATGGCTCAGCGGTGCAGGGCGGTGCAGTGAGTTCAGGCAAGCGCGGGGTGCTCGGCGTGGTCGGATCGGCGGCTGGAGGTGTAGAGGAGCTGCGTACTGGCCTTGTCGAGCCAGCGATGGCGCGAGGTTGGCAGGTGGCTGTCACTCTGACGCCGACTGCTGGTCAGTGGCTGCGGATGAGCGGCGAGGTTGACCGGCTGGAAAAGCTCACCGGCCTGCCTGTGCGTGACGAACCGCGTCTGCCTGGTGAGGCTCGACCGCATCCAGCGGTCGACTGTTACGCGGTCGCTCCTGCTTCGGCCAACATGGTTGCCAAGCTCGCGGTCGGCCTGATGGACAACCAGGCTCTGACCCAGGTTGGTGAGGCTATCGGCACCCTCGGTCTACCGGTTGTCGTCTTCCCGCGCGTGAACGCGGCGCATGCCCGCCATCCCGCGTGGCAGGGCCACGTGGACGTCCTCGTTGCCGGGGGAGTTCGTATCGTCTATGGCCCCGATGTCTGGCCGTTGTACGAGCCAAGGGAAGCGCCGGCCGGACGGGACCTGCCGTGGGCAGCCGTGCTGGACGCCGTGGATGCGGCTACTCTCTGACGCCCAGTCAACCTCCTTGACCTGCAAGAAAAAGAGGACCCGGACACTCTGTCCGGGTCCTCGCCTGTTGAGGGCCGCATGCTCGTTGGCATGTCAGGGATCGATGATCGGATCGGCGAGTTAGGAGGCTTAACTCCTGCGGAACTTGCCGTGATCGAAGCGAGTTTGAGCAAGGCGCGCGCCACGGCAGAGCAGCTGGTGAGGCGTGCGGATGAACTCACTGCGAGGGTGGAGTCTCGTCGCCGACAAGGTGTTCCAGGCGGTCCAGACGCTCACCGAGCAGGCGAAGTGCGTCATGAATCGAGCTGAGTTCTGCCGCGAGGGCGGTGAACGCCGGACTGCTGCCTGGCTCGGTCCCGAGCGGCAGCGATGGGTCACGGACGAACGTTCCGCGGCCTTGTTGAGTGAGAACCAGCCCCTCGTCGCGGAGTTGGCCATACGCGCTCTGCACAGTCATGAGCTGTACGCCGAGGTCTTTGGCAAGTTTGCGAGCGGCGGGAAGCTGATCTCCAGGGTCGTACCCGGGGCGCGGTCCCGTGATTTTCTCGCGGAACTCCGCAGCGATCTCCTTGGCCGTGGGTGCCTGCCTGCGCGCGTCTGGGCTCTGCTCCATAGGTCCGAGAGTAGCTGGACCTAGGTCAATCTCCGGTTCTCGGTCCGACCCTGTTGACAGTCAGATTGACATGGGTCAATCTGAAATTGCGACGCGGGACTCCCCAGCAAGGTCGCCCGACGTCGCGGCTCTCCCTGCTCCTTCGACCCTGGAGAACGTCCATGCGCACATACGTAGGCCATCAACAGGCGTTTTCCGCTGATGACTTCGTAGAACTCGCCCTTGGCACCCCGGTTGAGCTGTGGCTCGGGGTGGAGGGTGAGACGGACGAAGAGCGCGCGGCTCGCTTGGATGCGGCGCGCGACATCCTCGCCGACAACCCGCATCTGCCCGACGACGTGAGCCGGATCGCTGCTGAGGCGATCGAGGCGTACGCGCCGGAGCTGTTCAACGTCATCCCGCTGACCCGTCCCGCCGGCCGCCGCCCGGTGCGCAAGGGGGCGGCGGCATGAGCGAGGACCCGAACTTCCAGGACCGCATGTTCCTGGAGAGCGAAGCCGTCTATCAGCGCATGCTCGACGGCCAGGTCGGCGACGTGGAAGCCGAACTGATGGAGGCCCAACTCCGGGCCTCGCAGGACGGTGAGAGCGCATGAGCGCGCCGGAGACCATCGAGCGTCCGGCCGTGCCGCCGCTGACGACGCCGGAACTGTGGCTGTTAGGCGCGGTCGCCTTGCTCGCGGCCGGGGTCGGCGGCCTGGGCCTGGCCTCTTCCTTCGAGGCCGTGTCCGCGGCCGGAGCGCGCTGGGGGTTCGCCTCTCCGTGGATGCTGCCGGTCGGTATCGATACGGCCATCCCGGTGTTCACCGCGGCGTTCCTGCTGCTGATCCGTACGGACATGCCGCTGGGGTGGGTGCGGTTCGTGCCGTGGGCGCTGACCGGGGTGACGTGCTGGCTGAACATCGCGGCCGGGCAGTCGCTGTCCGCGAAGCTCGCGCACGGCACGATGCCGCTGTTGTGGGTGGTCCTGTCCGAGGTGGCCGCGCACGTCTACGCCTCCCGGATCGGCGCCGTCACCGGCCGGCGGATGGAGAAGATCCGCCGCTCTCGCTGGCTGCTCGCCCCACTGTCGACGTTCGCCCTGTGGCGGCGCATGACGCTGTGGGAGGTCACGTCCTACGTGGACGCGCTGGGGCGGGAGCGTGAGCGGCAGCTGGCCCGTGCGGAGCTGCGCGAGCGGTTCGGCTGGCGGTGGCGTTCCAAGACTCCGCGGCCGGAGCGGGTGCTGTTGAAGCTGGGCGAGCTGGCCCCGGCCAGTGACGACCTGCCGCCGGTTCCGCCGCAGGACGCGGAGCTGCCGAAGCAGGAGACGCCCCAGGCGCCGCGCAAGCGCACCGCGAAGCCGAAAACCAAGACCGGCAAGGCATCGCGGACTCCCGCTGAACTGCTCGCCGAAGCCCGCGAGGCCACGGCCGGGTGGGCGGACGACGCGATCAACGCCGAAGCGATCCGCACCACGCTGCACTGCTCGGCCGCGAACTCCCGCGTGCTGCGGGACCTGCTGCTCAGTGAGCGCGCGGACGGCCGGCGCCTGCACCCCATCGACAGCACCGACGACGGCGAGCGCGGCGAGGGGGCGGCAGCATGAGCACCCCGGCCACCGTCCTGCTCTCCGCACTGGCCCCCGCTGCGGGCTGGGTTGTCCACGCCTGGAGGCTGTGGGCCCGTCTCGACACGGCACGGCGTGATCCGCTGACCGGCTTACGGACCCGGGACGGATTCACCCGTCGCGCCACGGTTCTGCTCAAGGACCCGCGCGCGGTGGTGGTGCTGGCTGACGTGGACCGCTTCAAGCAGATCAACGACACGTTCGGGCATGCGGCCGGGGACGCGCTGTTGAAGGCGACTGCGGACCGGCTCACCCACTACGTCCAGGACTCCGGTGTGGCCGGGCGGCTCGGGGGAGATGAGTTCGCCGCCGTCGTCATCGACGACCACGGCACCGCGGGTGATCTACTCGCTGTCCTGCACGGCGTGCTCGCCCGCCCGGTCGACGGCCAGGACCCGGCCATGCGGACCACGGTCTCGCTCGGCTGGGTGCGCGCAGCGGACTTCCCCGACGACGGCCTGTCGGGGCTGCTGCGGCGGGCGGATGAGGCGATGTACGCGGCCAAGCAGTCCCGCGCCGGAACGCGACGCGTGGGGCTGGGCTGGCTGTTCACCACCGTTGCCGGTCGCCGTGCCAGCCGGACCGGCGCCCGCACTGACGCGCCGGTTGCCGGGGTGGGGGCCTGATGTCCACGGCGTTCGGCAAGTGCTACGACCCCAACGGCGCCCGGTTCGGGGTCCCCACCTACCCGTGGCGCTTCGCCCCGGACGGCTACGCCACTCGCCGTCAGCTCCGGGACCGCGGACTGCGGCCCGGCGGTCAGCCGGTAGCCGCGCAGGTGATGCGCCAGCACCGGGGCCGGAAAGCGGGGGTGCAGGTCGCCTACCTCTACCGCGTCGACCGCGCCCGCCCGGTGCGGCCGATGACCTCCCGCAAGTGGGGCGCGCTCGCCCTGGCGATGCTCGCCCGCCGCACCTGCCCGCAGTGCCGGTTGGACGCCGGATACGTCATCCCGACCTCGCTCGGAACGTGCGTTTCCTGCGCCTACCCCGAGGAACAGCGCGCCGCATGACCCCCGCGGCGGGCCCGACCGCCCACCTCCTACAGCGACGGCCGGGCCCGCCCTTTCCCTCCCGAGAGAAGGAACTGTTAGTGAAACACCCCGACGACGACAACGAACTCTTCAACCGACTGGAAGCCGAAATGACCGACCCCGGCGCCCCGTCCGGGGGTGAGGTGGTCGACCTCGGCAAGGCCCGTACCGCGCGCGGCGAGTCGACCGACCCGAGCCCCGACCCGTCGGCCGACTCCGGTCCGTCGCAGTCGGCCGACCCGGAGCCGACCGAGTCGGCCGACGGACGGCCGACCCTGGTCGACAGCACCGTGCCGACCGTGTCCGGGCCTGGTGTCATCGACCGGATCAAGAACTCCAAGCGGCTGGACGTTTTCCCGGCCTGGCTCAAGTCGGCCGCGGAGTTTAGGGAAGCGCTCGGCTGGCTGGCCGGGCACGCCTGGCACACCGTCGCCTTCCACGCGATCCGCGTGCCGTTCGTCTACCTGCCCAAAGTGATGTGGCGCGCCCCGCGCGGCGCCCTCAACACCCTTGGCAAGGTGGGCCGCTGGTCCGTGGACGCCGAGGGCGAGGCGCTGCGGCAGTACACGGCCACGAACGAGCAGGTGGATGAGTACCTGAAACTCTCCCGGCAGCGGGACCGGCGTGTACGCCTGCGGATGATTCTTACCGTTCTTGGTGCCGTCTTCGCTCTCGGACTTGCTCTGTTCCTGGTCTACGGGGCGGAGCCGATGACGCAGGTCATCGCCGCCACGGTGGCGGTGCTCGGCTTCGGGCTGGCCGGGGCGCCGGCCGATGCGCCGCTGGCGACCCGCGCGGTCGTCAAGACCGAGGTGCAGAAGCTGACCAGCGACATCGTGGTCAAGGCCATGGCTTCCATCGGCATCGGCCAGATCACGTCCGCGGTGGCCAAGGGGCACGACGGCATCAAGTTCGTCGCCCCGATCACCCGCGAGGGACCGGGCTGGCGCGCCGACATCGACCTGCCGCTCGGTGTGACCCCGGCGGACGTGGCCGACCGGCGGGCCCGGCTCGCTTCCGGCCTGCGCCGACCGCTGGGGTGCGTGTGGCCGGACGCCGACCCCAACGAGCACGAGGGACGCCTGATCCTGTGGGTCGGGGACCGGGACCTGTCCAAGACTGGCATCGTCAAGTGGCAGTTGGCCAACGCCCGCCGGCACGACGTGTTCAAGCGGGTGCCGTTCGGCATCGACCCGCGCGGACGGGCTCAGGCGGTCCCGCTGATCCAGCACAACGTGCTGATCGGCTCCCAGCCCGGCCAGGGCAAGACCGCCTCCGTCCGGGTGCTGGCCTGCGGGGCGGCGCTGGACCCGTCGGTAGAACTGTGGCTGCACGAGAACAAGGGCACTGGCGACCTGGACGAACTCGAATGCGTCTCGCACCGGTTCGTCTCCGGCATCCATGACGAAGCGATCGAGTACGCGGCCGACTCGCTCAAGCTGCTGCGCGCCGAGGTCATGCGCCGCGCAGCCGCGATCAAGAAGCTGCCGCGGGACCTGTGCCCGGACAAGCGCATTACCCGCTCCATCGCCGATAAGCGCTCGCTCAAGCTGTGGCCGCTGCTGGCCGTGTTCGATGAGTGCCAGAACCTGTTCGCCCACTCCAAGTACGGTAAACAGGCAGGTGAGGATGCTGAGTTCATCATCAAGCTGGGCCGTGCCCTCGGGGTGATCCTGATCCTCGCAACCCAGCGCCCGGACAAGGACTCACTGCCCACCGGGATCAGCGGCAACGTGTCCATCCGCTTCTGCCTCCGGGTGGCCGGGCAGGTCGAGAACGACATGATCCTCGGCACGTCCGCGTACAAGAACGGGGTGCGCGCCACCTCGTTCCGCCCGGAGATCGACGCCGGTAACGGCTACCTCGGAGGCGCCGGCGCGCTGCCGGTCGTGGTGCGCACCGCCTACCTGGACGACAACGCCACCCACGCGATCGCGCAGCGCGCCCTCGCGCTGCGCAAGGCCGAGGGCACCCTGTCCGGCGTCGCCATCGGCGAGGAAGCCGAGAGCGCGGCCGGACCGTCCTACGACCTGCTCGCCGACGTGGCCGCGGTCGTGCCGGCCTCGGAGAAGCGGGTGTGGAACGAGCGGATCGCCGCCCGCCTCGCGGAGTTGCGGCCGGAGATCTACGGCGGCTGGAAGGGCGAGAACGTCACCTCCGCGCTCAAGCCGCACGGCATCAAGACCACCGGTATCGCCGGGACCACCGACGACGGCGAGCGCACTACCCGCCGCGGAATCGTCCGCGACGACCTCACCACCGCGATTGCGGAGCGTGACGGAAACCGGGGTGCCGCCTAGCCCTGAACCACCGCTACCGGTAGCGGGCCCGCCTGCTACCGGTAGCACCCCCGCTAGCACCCCAAACAGCATCCGATCAGGGATCTAGCGGATAGCACCCCACCTGCGAGAACCCTGAAAAACGGCCCTGGAGGGACCTCGATGACCCCCATAGCCCTCGCTATCGCATGCCTACTCGCCATCACACTCTGTTACGTCACTCTGTGTGCGGGGAGCCCGTTCGGCACCTGCCGCAAGTGCAACGGCTTCGGCTTCGCCACCACCACCGACCGCAAGGGACGGCCCAAACGCGGCAAGCACTGCCGCCGCTGCAAGGGCCGCGGCAAACGCGTCCGCATCGGCCGATGGATCTACAACCGCGCCTCACGGATCTACCGCGCAGGCACCCACTGACCCATCCCACCCCGCACTGAAAGGAGTCCGCCCCATGGCTGTGACCGTCTCCCTGGCCTTGCTCTTCGGTCTCTTGCTCGCTGTCCTCATCCGTTCCGGATCGCTCAAGGCGGGCGGGGCGTTCGTCGCCGTGATGTTCGGCTTCTACCTCGCCTCAACCGGCGCCTCCGCCACCGTCAACGCCCTCATGAGCGCCGTCATCAACGCGCTCCCCAACCTGTGAGGAACCCAGTCGTGAACGAACAGATCGTGGCGCGCCACTGGCTCGCCATCATCGCCCCAAAGGCCGCGCCCGCCGTGGCGACGTCCACCGTGCTGATCCTGGCCCGGATCTGGAACGCCAACGGCGCCGAACACAGCTTCGGGAACGCCGTGTTGATGACCACGCTCTCCCTTGCCGCCGCAGCGGCCGGGGCCTGCGCGAGCATCGGCCCGGCCGAAGATAGCGCCATCGCGGGCACCGCATTCGCCGCCTCCGGAGCGCTCGCCTTCGCTGGCGTCGCCGGATACGCCGACGGGCTCCCGCTCCCGCTGCTGCTGTGGTCCGTCGCGACCGCCGGTGCCTACGGGCTCGCCGCTCGTTACTGGCGCACCGACCGCCGCGAGCGGGTCGCGCACGAGCGGCACGTTGGCGACCGCCGCGAGGAACGGGCCCACATCGAGCGGGTCGAGACCATCCGCGGCACCACGCAGATTGAGGTAGCCCGCACCGGTGCCGCATATGCCGAGCAGCTCGCGCAGGCGCTGACCGCCCGTGCCGCGCTGCCCGGCTTCGACGCGCAGGCGCTCATCGAGGTGGGGCTTCCGCAGCTTCCCGCCGCCGACGATCGGAGGGCGTGGTGAGGTTCTTCCTCGGTACTCATCAGCCCGGCTGGCTGGGCACCGCGAACGTGCCGCTGTTCGTGTCCTACCGACGCCTTGCGGCCCGCCGCACGCTGCCGCGTGCGATAGCGCCGTGGGCCCTGGACTCCGGCGGTTTCACCGAACTGTCCATGCACGGCACCTGGCGCACCCCCGCCCGCAGCTACCTCACCGCGGTCCGCCGCTTCCGGGACGAGATCGGCCAGTTGGCGTGGGCCGCGCCCATGGACTGGATGTGCGAGCCCTGGATCACCGGCCTGACCGGCTTGAGCGTCAGCGAACACCAGCGGCGCACCATCGACAACTACCTTCACCTGCGCGAGGCGGCACCGGATCTGCCCATCATCCCGGTCCTCCAGGGCTGGCAACTGCACGACTACCTCGCCTGCGCCGACGCCTACCAGCAGGCCGGTATCGACCTGGCCGCCGAACCCGTCGTCGGGCTCGGCTCCGTCTGCCGCCGCCAGGCCACCGGGGAAGCCACCGCCATCGTCACCACCCTCGCCGCGCGAGGGCTGAACCTGCACGGCTTCGGCTTCAAGACCCTCGGCCTGCGCAGCTGCGGGCACGACCTCACCTCAGCCGACTCCCTCGCCTGGTCCTACGACGCCCGCCGCAAACCTCCCCTGCCCGGCCACAGCCACAAGAACTGCGCCAACTGCCTTCCCTACGCGCTCCAGTGGCGCACCCGGACCCTGACCACCCTGCCGCCCTGGCACCAACCCCCGCTGAGCGCCGACACCACCGACCACGCCGCCTGAGAAAAGGAACCCCCCGTGTTCGAGATCCGCGTCATCTGCGATCCAGCCGACACCGACCGAGTCACCGCGGCTTTGTCCGCAGCGCTCAACACCGGCCCTGTACGCCGGCACCTCGCCCGTGACGGCAAGCGGATACGGCTGTACGTCACCGCCGACCACCGCAGCCACCCCGCACCCGCGCCCACACCGGAAGACGCCTACGCGCTCGCCCCGAGCATCACCCGCGAAATCGGATGGACCGCCCAGACCGCTGCCGACAAGCCGTTCGGCGTGCGACTGCCGCGTGACTTCTGGCTCCGCAAAGCCGCCTTACTGGACCGCATCGCCCTTCAGGGCGAGGCCGACAACGTCCACGGCGTTGCATGCGAGGCCGCGACCGAAGCGGCCGAGCACCTGATGCGCCTGGACGGCACGGACGTCATCTGCGCCCCTCGCAGTTACGTCCGCCGCGAATACGCCTGTTGGGCCAAGAACCAGTAGCAACGCCGCGGCGGCGGGACTCCCCAGCAAGGTCGCCCGCCGCCGCGGTTCTCCCTGTCCACCCGAAAAGAGAGAACAGGAACCTTCAGCATGCCGCACACGGACGGCTCTGCCCAGCTCACCTCAGCGCTCGACGCAGCGTCACGAGGCTGGCACGTCTTCCCACTGATCCCCGGAGACAAGCGCCCCGCCCTCACCGACTGGGAGCCCCGCGCCACCATCGACCCGGACCGCATCACCGTCGCGTGGTCCGTCGGCGCCTTCAACCTCGGCATCGCCACCGGGCCCTCGACCCTGGTTGTCATCGACCTGGACCGGCCCAAGCACGCCGACGACACCCCGCCGGCGCACTGGGCCGAACACGGTGTCACCGACGGCGCCGACGTCCTCGCAGTGCTCTGCGAACGCCACGGCCAGCCCTTCCCCGCCGACACGTACACGGTCCGCACCTGGAGCGGCGGCACCCACCTCTACTTCACCGCCCTCGACGGCGAACCCCTGCGCAACACCGCTGGTGACAGCGCCCGCGGGCTCGGCTGGAAGGTCGACACCCGCGCCACCGGCGGACTCGTCGTCGGCGCGGGCAGCACCTTCAACGGACGCCCCTACAAGGTCACCCACGACGCCCCCGCTGCGCCGTTGCCGGGCTGGATCGCCGAACTCCTGCGCCCCGCCCCGCTGCCCCCACAAAAGCCCGTCACGGTTGCTCTGTCCGGTCGCGGCCGTCGTGCCGGGTTCCTACGGGCCGCGGTCAACGGGGAAGTCGAGCGGGTCACCACCTCCGGCGAAGACCAGCACAACAACGCCCTCTACATCGCCTCCGTTGCCCTCGGACAGCTTGTCGCTGGGGGCGAGTTGGGCGAAGCCGACGTGACCGGCTGGCTTCTGACCGCAGCCCTTCAGGTCGGCCAGGGAGAGCGCGAGGCACGCCGCACCATCGCCTCTGGCCTGCGGGCCGGAGCCCGCCGACCCCGGACGGTCGCGGCATGAACGCCAACCCGATCCCGCCCCTGCACCTGTACTCCGTACCCAGCGACCCCCAACAGCCGACCGTGCCGCCGCTGAAGCGGGAGCGTCCGCGGACCGCGTGGACGGCCGATCAGCTCATGGCCGCGGACTTCCCCGAGCCGAAATGGGCCGTGCCCGGCATCCTCGCCGAAGGCGTCAGCCTGCTCGCCGGACCGCCCAAGGTCGGCAAATCCTGGCTCTCGCTCGGACTCGCCCTCGCGGTCGCAGCCGGAGGGCAAGCGTTCGACTCCGTCCCCGTCCAGGGCGGCCCCGTGCTCTACCTTGCACTGGAGGACACCCCGCGCCGCCTTCAGACCCGGATGGGCAAGCTCTTGGGCGGACAGCCGGCGCCCGCCGGGCTGACCCTGGTCACCGAATGCCCGCCTTTCCCGCAGGGCGGAACCGAGGCCATCGCACAGTGGTTGGACCGCAACCCCGACGCCCGCATGGTCGTCATCGATGTGTTCGCCAAGATGCGCGGCCAGGCCCCGGCCGGCGTCTCGGCGTACGACGCGGATTACGTCTCCGTCGGCTACGCGAAGCGCCTTGCGGATCACTACGGCATTGCTGTCGTTCTGGTCCACCACGTCCGCAAGGCAGGCTCGGACGACTTCCTGACGGAGGTCTCCGGGACCAACGGCATCGCGGGCGCCGCGGACGCAACGCTCGTATTGAAGCGGGCGCGCGGGCAGGCGGACGGCATCCTGCACGTCACCGGCCGCGACGTGGACGAAGCCGAGTACGCCCTCAGCTTCCAACCCGCCTCCGGAGCCTGGCATTTGCTGGACGGCCCGGCCACCGACCACACCGTCGGTGACACCCGAGCCACGATCCTCCGGTACGTCCGTGCGCATCCCGGTGCGAAGCCCAAGGACATGGCGGGCGAGCTGCCGCACGTAGACATGGACACGATCCGCCGGACCTGCGCGCGCATGGCCGAGGCGGGACAGCTCACCAGGGACGCCAGCGGCCGGTACTACCCGGACACCGAGACCCGGACACAGGGCGCCCCGGAGGTGTCCGGACTGTCCGGCTGTCCGGTTAACCCACCTGAGCTGCAAGAACGACCCGGACAGTCGGAATTGGAGCTGTCCGGGCTGTCCGGGTCGAGCGAAGCCGAAGGGACGGCGGTATGAGCGGCCGCGCGCTGGACGAGAAGTTGACCGTCGCCGAGGTCATCACTGATCTGAAGGTGGCTCCGTCGACCTTCTACCGGTGGCGTCAACTCGGGAAGGGCCCGCGCTCGATCAAGCTGCCGAACGGCGACGTGCGCATCCGCAGGTCGGAATACGAGCGGTGGCTTGCGGAGCGGGAGGACGCCGCGTGAGCACGACCGAAGACACCCCGGCTCTCCGCCCCCACGGGGAGGCCCGGCCGGGGTACTCCCTCGACGTCCGGCTGTGGAAGGTCACGAAGGTCGACCGCAAAGCGCGGCCGTACCAACTCCGGTGGGTCGTGGGCGGGAAGGTGAACAGCGCGACGTTCGCCACCTCGGCACTCGCCGAGAGCCGACGCTCGGAGCTCCGACAGGCCATGCGTCGGGGTGAGGCGTTCGAGATCGCGAGCGGACAGCCTGAATCCGAAGTCCGCGCGGCGGCTGAAGCGGCGGCAACGGCGGCTGAGACCGAGCCGTCGTTGCGGTGGTTCGAGTTCTGCCGGAAGTACGTCGCCGGGCGGTGGCGCATGAGCGCCGCAAAGACGCGTGAAGGCATCGCGGACGCACTCGCGGCCGTGGCCCTGGCCATGGTGAAGCACGGGGACGACGCTCCTGACGACAAGGACCTGCGGCTGGCCTTCCGGTGGGGGATCGTCCCCGCGAACGCGGGGGAGGAACCGCCGGCCGAGCTGAAAGCCGCCTACGAGTGGCTCACGACGCAGGACAGACCGGTTGTCGACCTGATTGACCTTGAGGTGTTCGAGGACGTGGTGTACCGCCTCAGCTATCGGCTGGACGGCACCCCGGCGGCGGGAGAGACGCACAGACGGCGGCGGCGCGCCTTGAACACGGCCCTCGAACACGCAGTAGCCGCCAAGGAACTCCCAGAGAACCCGCTCCAAGGAGCCCGCGGGAAGCGCGTGGGCTCCGGTGGTGTGGTGGACCGCCGAGTACTCGTGAACGCCATACAGGGGCGCCAGTTGCTCACCGCCGTCTCCTACGTCGGCTCGTGGGACCGCAACCGCGGGCGCCGCCTGGTGGCGTTCTACGCGGTCCTGTACTACGCAGGACTCAGGCCCGCTGAGGCGGTCGGGCTGAGGATCTCTGACTGCCATCTCCCGGAGGCGGGTTGGGGCACGTTGACGCTGAAAGAGACGCGCCCTGTCTCGGGCAAGCAGTGGACCGACTCCGGGGAACGGCACGACCGCCGTGGCCTGAAGGCTCGCGAGTCCGATACCGACCGCCCGGTGCCCATCCCGCCCGTTCTGGTCGCCATCCTCCGGGCCCACCTGAAGGAGTTCGGGACCGCCAAGGAGCGGCGCGTGTTCGGAAATGAGCGCGGGGGAGTCGTCGGCTCATCCACGTACTGGCGTGTGTGGGAGGAAGCGCGACTGTTCGCCCTCCCGCCGGACCGCGTCGAATCGCCGCTCGCCGGGCGCCCGTACGACCTGCGGCACGCCTGCATCACGCGGTGGTTGAACGCCGGGGTCCCGATCGCTGAGGTAGCCCGGCGGGTCGGCAACTCCCCCGAGGTGATCCACCGCCGCTATCACGGCTGCATCGATGGTCACGAGGAAGTGGCCAACGAAAAGATTGCCAAGTTCCTGGAAGAAGACGGAGACATGGCATAGTCATGCGAGCGTTTATTTGCAACACCGACGCTTAGCGCCGCCTGATACTGCGAAGACTGGCGCGCTGAATATGTGTTGGCCTGTGTGGCAAGACCACTCGCACCTCAGATTACTTTTGACGCGAAGGTTGTCTGGGGTGCGACTTGAATCCTTCAAACAACGGATGAACCTAGCGGCGATGTCAGGAAAAAGGTCTGCGAGTGATTCGCCTGGAGGTGCCATCGAGCGGGAGACGTTGTTGTTGTTGATTCCTTGTCGATGGCATGCGTGACAACCGGAACCACTGACAGTCCTATTGTGGATCGCCGTAGTCCATATGTGTCCGCACTTGCCGCATAGCCATTCCGCTATATCGAAGGAAGAAGGTGAGCATAGGCGTAGATCATAGTTGGGTCGTGTGAGATTCTTCCTGAATTCAGTGAGTAGTGCTGGACTCCTTTCAGCTGCGGACTCGAATCTCACCCGCCCTTTGACTGTCGACCAGTCATCTGCGGCCAGCCCAAGAGCGCTCGCAATTTGAGCCTTGCTGAGTGTTTTAAATTGGAGTCCGCGAGAGAGCATGATTGGGCGAAGAGCGGATGTCCAGATCCATGCGTCGATCCCGTCCTTAGTGCTATCGTCAACTACTACATATTCCCCTGGAATCTCAGGCAGGCCAAGGGCGCGAGCTCGAACGTAGTCCAAATCATGGAGAAGTGTGCTCTTCCTGGCATCCTTCTCCCTGTGGCCATCTGTTCTGTGCGTGTGAAACGGGTCGAGGTCTACGTAGAGCTGAATTGCCGGAACGAACAGATCTACTCTGGGATGGCGCCCCGATAGGCCGCGCACATGTTCGATGGCATAGTCGCATACCACGTCTGTCCCCGTTACTGCTGTGAGCAGTGACCGTACCTCAAGCTCAAAACGCGATCTTCCTGCTGAAGTGCACTTGGGGCAGCCGGAACCATAAGTTCGGGACAGGACGTTAGCTTCCCATTCGTGCCCGTAGTTGCATCTCCAGAGGCATCGGTCGTTGCTGCGGATACGCAATTTTTCGGGACCTGCTCCGGGCGTGGTTAGGTTCTCGATGAAGGATTGGCTGATCTGAGGGTAGCAATCCTTCAGGGACTCCCCTTCGTTGGGGGTTCTGCGGCGCGTGGCGATTCGGCGGTCATAGCATTTGCGGCATCCAGATCCGCTTCGATTCCTGTGGGAGTTAACGCGAGAGGCGACAGAAGCTAGCCAGATATGACCGCAAGTTGAGCACGACCATGTGCACTTATCCGCAGAGCCGGGCCTGAGCATGGTTAGATCGTGACCGGGGGTTGTTTCATTGCTGACGAACTCTGAGGCAGCTTCTCCAAGTGCATCGTGTGCGGTTTGAGAGATGCCCTTGGGTTGACGTCTCCAGCTTCCGCGTCTAACTGCGAAACAGGCGGGGCATCCAGTTTTTCCGGACACGCGATTATTCGGAACCGCTACCCATTCGTTGTTGCAGGAGCGGCAGCGCCAGCGACATTTGTAGTTGCTGTTCGGTTTGAGTTGCGAGACCGTGAGTTCATTGTCCAGATTGACGACAAATTCTTGTGCCAGTTCCGGGTGCAGGTCTGCTAGCGACTCGCCCTGACGGGCTATCCGGCGGGCGTTGATTGTTCGTAGGCGTCCGCACTTTGGGCAACCGCTGCCTGTCCCACCCGAGGTTCGCTTGTGCACGGAACAAGTCCACTCATGCGCGCACGTTGTGCAGCGCCATCTGCACTCTCGCTGATCGGAAGGTCGGAGGAGTCCACTCGTGACCTCGCCATGGCCGATGACCGCGATCAGTTCTTTCGCGATGCGTGGGTGAGTGAAGGTGAGCGCATCCTGTTGCGCTTCGGGTCCATCCTTGTTGCGCGACATATCCCCCCAAAGGATCGAAGCAGGCGCATCGTATGCCTCTTCGGAGCTGTGGGGTGCGCTTCGTTTGATCTCGCGTGGTGCAGGATCCGAGGTCGCGCCAGGGGAGGGGCGAGCCTCTAGTTGCCGGCAGGCCTGTGCGTCAGCTCGTGAGGGGGTGCCTTTGTGGTCGCAGGCAGAGGGTGCCAACGCTGTCGCGGCGGTGTATCGCGTGTATCGCAGATAGTGCGCGAACAATGAGAGAGAACGAGAAAGAGCGGGAGTCAGTGAGACTGACTCCCGCTCTCTCGTCTAGGCATCCGCCCAGCTCAGCGGGTGATTCTTGCTGGCTGTGTGGCGAGTGCCCCCGGCAGGATTCGAACCTGCGCACACGGCTCCGGAGGCCGTTGCTCTATCCCCTGAGCTACGGGGGCGTGTCGGGCGCTTTGTGTGCGGCGACGGGTAGAACCCTACCAGCTCTTTCAGGGGTGATCGCCACGTGTTTTGGTCCGGGTCGGGTGGTGTTGCGGGGAGTGGGGGAGTGCTGGGCGGTGGGGTGCGCCGCCTGGTCGAGTGGTGGGGTCCGCACGGGTTGGAAGTGGGGAAAACCCGGACGCGGCGGTGGGCGCGGACCTACTCTCGAGTTGTGCCAGGCGTGTCCGGTCGGGTGCTTGTTGTGGACGACAACAAGGTCATCCGGCAGCTGATCAGGGTCAACCTCGAGCTGGAGGGTCTCGAGGTCGTGACCGCGGCTGACGGTGTCGAGTGTCTGGACGTCGTCCATCACGTTCGGCCCGATGTCGTCACCCTCGACGTCGTGATGCCTCGGCTCGACGGACTGCGCACCGCCGCTCGACTGCGCGCCGATCCGCGGACCCGGAATCTTCCGCTCGCCATCGTCAGCGCCTGTACGCAGTACGAGGTCGAGAGCGGGCTCGACGTCGGTGTCGACGCCTTTCTCGCCAAGCCTTTCGAACCCTCCGAACTCGTGCGGCTGGTAAGGCAGTTGATGGAGCGGGGTGAGGTCGAGGTGGGCGGTGGCCTTGCGGGCGGCGCTGTCGAGGAGACCGAGCGTGCGGGGCGCACCGGTCACTGAGTTGTACTCGGTGGCATGGTTGGCGCAGCGCCCTGGTGGTGTGTTTGGCGCAGCGCCCCGGCCGCCGGAATCGTGCCCCCGGAGCAGCGCCCCGAGTCCACTCCCGGGGTGCGCCCCCGGGGCCCACGGACCCCGACCCCCGAGCCCGGCCATCGGAGCACCGCCCCCAGGTCCAGCGTCCGTCGCTGGTCACCGGGGTGTCGTCCCCCAAGTCCAGCGTCCGTCACAGGTCCCAGGGGGAGTACTGCCCCCAACCCCATCGACAGACCCCGGCCTCCCGGAGTACCGCCTCCCAGCCCCAGCTCCCCATCGCGTCCCCGTCCACATCCCGGACCATCCCCCAAACCGGCTCGCGTTCCCACCCCCCTCCTCCCCTAGGCTTGAGCCGTGACTCCCGTCGAGCTCTCCCGGACCGTGCTGCGCGCGGTGCGTCGTGCTGTCGATGTGGGGGAACTGGGTGTCCGCGTGCCCGCGGGTGCGGCGGTCACCCCGCCGGGGCCGGGTGGGTGCGGTGACTACGCGACGAACATCGCGTTGCGGCTGGCCGGTCCGGCCGGGCGGCCGGCCCGGGAGGTCGCCGAGATCCTGCGGCCGCACATCGCGGGTGCCCCCGGGGTCGCCGACGTGACCGTCACCGGGCCCGGGTTCCTCAACATCACCCTCGGGGGCGGAGCGTTCGCCGCCCTGGTGGGAGAGGTGCTGGAGAAGGGGGTGCGGTACGGGTACGGCGACTCCCTCGCCGGGCAGGTCGTCGAGCTGCGCGTGCCCCACGACACCCGGGCCGAAGTCGTCGCCGACACCCTCGTACGGATCGTCGCCACCCAGGGCGGACGTGCCGAGGTCAGCCACGCGGAGCCCGTGAACCTGCGGCCCGTGCCCGCGCCGGCGACCGAGGACCCCGCAGACCTCGGACCCGACGCCTCCCGCTGGGCGCTGCTGCATCCCGCGCCCCACGACCGGCCCCGGATCAGCGCCGACCACCTGCTCCAGCGCGAGAGCAACCCGCTCTTCCGTGTCCGTTACGCCCACGCCCGCACCCGGGCCCTGCGCCGCAACGCCGCCACCCTCGGCTACTCCGGTGCCCACGAGGACGTACGCCCTCCGAGCGGTGCAGGTGGCTCGCCCACGCCCGCCCATTCGGGGGAGGACTCGCCCACCCCCCGTGACGCCGGTGGTCCGACCGTCGACCACACCCGCCGTACGGACGTCCCCGCCCCTCCCCACCAAGACGAAGCCGATCTCCTCGCCGCC
The DNA here is from genome assembly GCF_055588305.1 of Streptomyces sp. NPDC042002. Lineage (NCBI taxonomy): Bacteria > Bacillati > Actinomycetota > Actinomycetes > Kitasatosporales > Streptomycetaceae > Streptomyces > Streptomyces sp. NPDC042002. The sequence continues at coordinate 427,248 of NZ_JBVJCT010000003.1, forward strand.
CTGGCCGAGTATCCGCACGCCCTGTGTGTCACCGCGCGGCATCGGGCGCCCGATCGGCTGGCGCGGCATCTCGTGGTGACCGCTGACGCTCTTCTCGGTTTTCAGCACGTCGTGCTGCCGCTCGGCGACGAGAAACCCTCGGCCGCCCACCGCGCCCGGCTCGCGCTCGCCGAAGCCGCCGGGACGGTGCTGGCCGGTGGCCTGTCCCTGCTCGGCATCAGCGCACCCGAACACCTCTGACCCAGCAGATGACACAGCAGAAAGCCCTACAGACATGAGCCGTTCCGCACATCCCGCCGGGCCCCGTCACGCCGACGTCTTCGCCGAGGGCCACTACAGCGCCCCGCCCGCCGACCTCAACACCCTCGACCCCAAGGTGTGGTCGCACACCATCAGCCGTACGGACGACGGAGTCGTGAGCGTCGGCGGGCTCGAAGTCACCGCGCTCGCCGAGGAGTTCGGCACGCCGGCGTACTTCCTCGACGAGGCCGACTTCCGGGAGCGGGCGCGTGCCTGGCGCACCGCGTTCGGGCACGACGCCGATGTCTTCTACGCGGGCAAGGCCTTCCTGTCGCGCGCCGTCGTGCGCTGGCTGTACGAGGAGGGGCTCAACCTGGACGTGTGTTCCGGGGGTGAGCTGACGACCGCCCTCTCCGCCGGAATGCCCGCCGACCGCATCGCCTTCCACGGCAACAACAAGTCCGGGAACGAGATCCGTACGGCTGTCGAGGCGGGGGTCGGGCGGATCGTGCTCGACTCCTTCCAGGAGATCGTGCGGGTCGCCCACATCGCCCAGTCCCTCGGCAAGCGGCAGCGGGTGCAGATCCGGGTGACGGTGGGCGTGGAGGCACACACGCACGAGTTCATCGCCACGGCGCACGAGGACCAGAAGTTCGGCATCGCGCTCGCCGACGGGCAGGCCGCCGAGGCCGTACGACGGGCACTGGGGCTCGACGCGCTCGAACTCGTCGGGATCCACTCGCACATCGGGTCGCAGATCTTCGACATGGCCGGCTTCGAGGTCGCCGCCCGGCGCGTGGTCGCGCTGCTGGCCGCCGTGCGGGACGAGCACGGGGTCGAGCTGCCCGAGATCGACCTCGGCGGCGGTCTCGGCATCGCGTACACCAGCGACGACGACCCCCGCGAGCCGCACGAGATCGCCAAGGCGCTGAGCGAGATCGTGACGCGTGAGTGCGAGGCCGCGAAGCTGCGCACGCCGCGGATCTCCGTGGAGCCCGGACGCGCCATCGTCGGGCCCACCGCGTTCACGCTGTACGAGGTCGGCACCATCAAGCCGCTCGACGGGCTGCGGACGTACGTCTCGGTGGACGGCGGGATGTCCGACAACATCAGGACCGCGCTGTACGACGCCGAGTACAGCGTCGCCCTCGTCTCGCGCGTCTCCGACGCGGAGCCGATGCTCGTGCGCGTCGTCGGCAAGCACTGCGAGAGCGGTGACATCGTCGTGAAGGACGCCTTCCTGCCCGCCGACCTGGCCCCGGGCGACCTCATCGCGGTCCCGGCCACCGGCGCGTACTGCCGGTCCATGGCCAGCAACTACAACCACGCGCTGCGCCCGCCGGTCGTCGCCGTGAAGGACGGCGCGGCGCGGGTGATCGTCCGCCGCGAGACCGAGGAGGACCTCCTGCGCCTCGATGTCGGGTGACGTCAGGTGACAGGGGGTGACGTCAGGTGATCGGATGTACGGGTGTGGACGGGTGGAAGATCTCCTGTCGTCACCTACCAGAAAAATGAAATGGACGTCTCACGATCCGGACGAAGGGTAGAAACTCCCGTCCGGTGAGTGAGACTGGTCCAACCGAAGACGGTATGAGGAAACGAGGTCGGATGATGCGTACGCGTCCGCTGAAGGTGGCGCTGCTGGGCTGCGGGGTTGTCGGCTCAGAGGTGGCGCGCATCATGACGACGCACGCCGACGACCTCGCGGCCAGGATCGGCGCCCCCGTCGAGCTCGCGGGCGTGGCCGTCCGCCGGCCCTCCCGGGTGCGCGAGGGCATCGACCCCGGCCTGGTCACCACCGACGCCACCGCCCTCGTCAAACGCGGGGACATCGACGTCGTCGTCGAGGTCATCGGCGGCATCGAGCCCGCCCGTACGCTGATCACGACCGCGTTCGAGCACGGCGCCTCCGTCGTCTCCGCGAACAAGGCGCTGCTCGCCCAGGACGGCGCCGCCCTGCACGCGGCGGCCGAGGAGCACGGCAGGGACCTCTACTACGAGGCCGCCGTCGCCGGCGCCATCCCGCTGATCCGGCCGCTGCGCGAGTCCCTCGCCGGCGACAAGATCAACCGGGTGATGGGGATCGTCAACGGGACCACCAACTTCATCCTCGACAAGATGGACTCCACGGGCGCGGGTTACCAGGAGGCCCTCGACGAGGCCACCGCGCTCGGGTACGCCGAGGCCGACCCCACCGCCGACGTCGAGGCGTTCGACGCCGCCGCCAAGGCCGCCATCCTCGCCGGGATCGCCTTCCACACCCGCGTGCGCCTCGACGACGTCTACCGCGAGGGCATGAGCGAGGTCACCGCCGCCGACTTCGCCTCGGCGAAGGAGATGGGCTGCACCATCAAGCTGCTCGCCCTGTGCGAGCGGGCGGCCGACGGGGGCTCGGTGACGGCGCGCGTCCATCCCGCGATGATTCCGCTGACCCACCCGCTCGCCTCCGTGCGCGGCGCGTACAACGCCGTGTTCGTCGAGTCGGACGCCGCCGGTCAGCTGATGTTCTACGGGCCGGGCGCCGGCGGCGCCCCGACCGCCTCCGCCGTCCTCGGCGACCTGGTCGCCGTCTGCCGCAACAAGCTCGGCGGTGCCACCGGCCCCGGTGCCTCCGCGTACACCCAGCTGCCCGTCTCGCCCATGGGCGAGGTCGTCACGCGGTACCACATCAGCCTCGACGTGGCCGACAAACCCGGTGTTCTCGCCCAGGTCGCCACCGTCTTCGCCGAGCACGGAGTGTCCATCGACACCGTGCGCCAGTCGGGCAAGGACGGCGAGGCCTCCCTCGTCGTCGTCACCCATCGTGCGTCCGACGCGTCCCTCGCCGGGACCGTCGAGGCGTTGCGCGGCCTCGACACCGTGCGGGGTGTCGCCAGCATCATGCGGGTTGAAGGAGAGTAACCAGCAATGACCCACCAGTGGCGCGGAATCATCGAGGAGTACCGGGACCGGCTTCCGGTGTCCGACAGCACGCCGGTCGTCTCGCTCCGCGAGGGCGGCACGCCGCTCGTACCCGCGCAGGTGCTCTCCGAGCGCACGGGCTGCGAGGTCCACCTCAAGGTGGAGGGCGCCAACCCGACCGGTTCCTTCAAGGACCGCGGTATGACCATGGCCATCACGCGGGCGAAGGAGGAGGGCGCGAAGGCCGTCATCTGCGCCTCCACCGGCAACACGTCGGCGAGCGCCGCCGCCTACGCCGTACGCGCCGGGATGGTCTGCGCCGTCCTCGTGCCGCAGGGCAAGATCGCGCTCGGCAAGATGGGGCAGGCCCTCATCCACGGCGCCAAGATCCTCCAGGTCGACGGCAACTTCGACGACTGTCTGACGCTGGCGCGCTCGCTGTCCGACAACTACCCGGTGGCGCTGGTCAATTCGGTGAACCCGGTGCGTATCGAGGGCCAGAAGACCGCCGCCTTCGAGATCGTGGACATGCTCGGCGACGCGCCCGACATCCATGTCCTTCCGGTGGGCAACGCGGGCAACATCACCGCGTACTGGAAGGGGTACACCGAGTACGCCGCCGACGGCATCGCCCGGCGCACCCCGCGCATGTGGGGGTTCCAGGCGTCCGGCTCCGCGCCGATCGTGCGCGGCGAGATCGTCAAGGACCCGTCGACGATCGCCACCGCGATCCGTATCGGCAACCCGGCCTCGTGGCAGTTCGCGCTGGCCGCGCGGGACGAGTCGGGCGGCCTCATCGACGAGGTGACGGACCGTGAGATCCTGCGCGCCTACCGGCTGTTGGCCGCGCAGGAGGGCGTCTTCGTGGAGCCCGCGTCCGCCGCGTCCGTCGCCGGTCTGCTGAAGGCCGCCGAGCAGGGCAAGGTCGACCCGGGCCAGCGCATCGTCTGCACGGTCACCGGAAACGGTCTCAAGGACCCCGACTGGGCCGTCGCGGGCGCTCCGCAGCCGGTCACCGTCCCGGTGGACGCGGCGACGGCGGCCGAGCGGCTCGGTCTGGCGTAGGCCGAAGCCTGCTCCGGCGTCAGCCCAGGCCCGGTCCGGCGTGAAGCTCCGGAGCGGAACCGGGCCCGGTCTGGCGTAAAGCCGCCAGGCGTGAACCCGCCAGGTGGGGCCGGGCCGGCCCCACCCGGCCCGGCGGAACCCGTCGAACAGGGCGGAACGCGCCGCGGGCGGGCGGGAAACCGTCAGAAAGCCGACGGAAACCGTCCGTTCGCGGGGGGGGGGCATCCCCATGGCGACCCGTCAGGGGGTGCACGAGGGGCTTACGACACGCATCGTGCGCCTCCTGTGCGCCCTATGTCGCCGCAGAACCTTCCTTCGATAGGCTGTACCGAACCCGCCCGCCGCATATGCCGCGGTGCCGCGCCCGTCTTTGCGGATTCCGGGTCCTGTGCCCGTCTGTCGCGGTTCATCTCGCAGTTCTTCGAAAATCTCGTACATCACGCAGCTCAAGGAGAGTCATCGAGCGATGGCCGGTCCAGCGTTCCGCGCCGCCGCCGTCCGGGTGCGCGTCCCCGCCACCAGCGCCAACCTCGGCCCGGGTTTCGACGCCTTCGGGCTGTCACTGGGGCTGTACGACGACGTGGTCGTCCGGGTGGCCGATTCCGGGCTGCACATCGACATCGCGGGTGAGGGCAGTGAGACGCTGCCGCGCGACGAGAACCATCTCCTCGTACGTTCCCTGCGCACCGCCTTCGACCTGCTGGGCGGGCAACCGCGCGGCCTCGAGATCGTGTGCGCCAACCGCATCCCGCACGGCAGGGGTCTCGGCTCCTCCTCGGCCGCCATCTGCGCCGGAATCGTCGCCGCCCGCGCGGTGACGATAGGCGGGGACAGCAGGCTCGACGACACCGCGCTCCTCGAGCTCGCGACCGAGATCGAGGGACACCCCGACAACGTCGCGGCCTGTCTGCTCGGCGGGTTCACGCTCTCCTGGATGGAGTCGGGCGCCGCGCGGGCGATCAGGATGGAGCCCGCCGATTCCATCGTTCCGGTGGTCTTCGTACCGGGAAAGCCCGTGCTCACCGAGACCGCGCGCGGTCTGCTGCCGCGCACCGTTCCGCATGTCGACGCCGCCGCCAACGCGGGTCGCGCCGCACTGCTCGTCGAGGCGCTGACCCGGCGCCCCGAGCTGCTGCTGCCCGCGACCGAGGACCGGCTGCACCAGGAGTACCGCGCCCCGGCGATGCCGGAGAGCGCCGCGCTCGTGGAGCGCCTGCGCGCCGACGGCATCCCCGCGGTGATCTCCGGCGCGGGACCCACGGTCCTCGCGCTGGCGGACCGCGCGTCGGCCGACAAGGTGGCCGATCTCGCAGGTCAGGGCTGGGCCGCCAACCGTCTGGACCTCGACGCCCAGGGGGCGTGCGTATTGCCGCTCGCACCTGTCGGGGTCAATTGACGACGCACGGTCGCCGGATTTGGAGAGGGGGAATGTTTGTTGGATCCGGTAGTGTTAACCTCAAGTCTGCACCCGACCCCACCATGGCGAGGTGCTTCGCGTCCCCGTCCGGGACACCCATTCTTCCGGGAGCCTCCCAAACTGCTATGTGCCTTGCATTGGGTGCTATGCGCTGAGCAGTGCTGAGCACGCTCCGGAACCGGCGTGACCGAGCCGATGACACCGAACCTCAGTGCCACGGCTCCGGAACCGTCATCATCAGCAATGTCTTCCGCCGCTTAGGCGGACCACCGCCCCGGCACGGTCCACACAGCAAGGACCAATGCCGGACAGCACAACCGGTCGCCGAGCCAGACAGGCCGACGTCCGCTCCAGGGAAGGACCCTTCGTGAGCGACACCACCGATCTGATGGGCGCACGTGTCGAGGAGACCGCTGCCGCGCCCGCCACGGACGCCTCCGCGCCTGCCACCGGTGCCGGCTCCAGGCGACGCCGCGGTACCGGCCTCGAAGGCATGGTGCTGGCCGAGCTGCAGCAGGTCGCATCCGGCCTCGGGATCAGGGGCACCGCGCGTATGCGCAAGAGCCAGCTGATCGAGGTCATCAAGGAGGCGCAGGCCGGAGGGGGTGCCCCGGCCAAGACGGCGTCCGACGACGCCGCCGCCGAGACCAAGCCGAAGCGCCGGACCACCTCGAAGGCCCGTACGGGTGACGAGGCCGCGGCGCCGGCCGAGGCCAAGGCCGAGAAGGTCGCCGCCGAGAAGGCCGTGGCCCAGCAGCAGATCGAGATCCCCGGCCAGCCGCTCAGCGACGACGCTCCGGCCGAGCGCCGCCGTCGCCGTGCCACCGCCGAGGCGGGCAGCCCCGAGACGGTTGCCGCCGAGGCGAAGAGCGAGCCGAAGGCCGAGACGCAGGGCGACGCCGAGGGCGCCGACGGACGTCGCGAGCGCCGTGACCGTCGCGACCGCGACCGGGGTGGCCGTGACCGCGACCGCCGTCCGGCCAAGGGCGACGAGCAGCAGGGCGGCCAGGGTGCCGGACAGCAGCGCCCGGACCGTCAGGAGCGCCAGGAGCGCCAGGACCGTCCGGACCGTCAGCAGCAGGGCGGCGGCCGTCAGGACCGCCAGCAGACGCGCGACAGCGGCCCCCGTGACAACGCTCCGCGTGACAACGCTCCGCGTGACAACGGCCCCCGTGACAACGGCCCGCAGGACGACGACGACTTCGAGGGCGGACGCCGCGGCCGGCGCGGCCGTTACCGGGACCGCCGTGGGCGTCGTGGACGCGACGAGATCGCCGAGCCGCAGGTCGCCGACGACGACGTGCTGATCCCCGTCGCGGGCATCCTCGACATCCTCGACAACTACGCGTTCATCCGTACGTCGGGCTACCTGCCGGGTCCCAACGACGTGTACGTCTCTCTCGCCCAGGTCCGCAAGAACGGTCTGCGCAAGGGTGACCACGTCACCGGCGCGGTCCGTCAGCCCAAGGACGGCGAGCGCCGCGAGAAGTTCAACGCGCTGGTGCGCCTGGACTCGACCAACGGCATGGCCCCCGACTCCGGGCGCGGGCGACCGGAGTTCAACAAGCTGACGCCGCTGTACCCGCAGGACCGGCTCCGCCTGGAGACCGACCCGGGCGTGCTGACGACCCGGATCATCGACCTCGTCGCGCCGATCGGCAAGGGCCAGCGCGGTCTGATCGTGGCTCCGCCGAAGACCGGCAAGACCATGATCATGCAGGCGATCGCCAACGCGATCACGCACAACAACCCCGAGTGCCACCTGATGGTCGTCCTGGTCGACGAGCGTCCGGAAGAGGTCACCGACATGCAGCGGTCGGTGAAGGGCGAGGTCATCTCCTCGACCTTCGACCGCCCGGCCGAGGACCACACCACGGTCGCCGAGCTCGCCATCGAGCGTGCCAAGCGTCTGGTGGAGCTGGGCCACGACGTCGTCGTACTGCTCGACTCGATCACGCGTCTGGGCCGTGCGTACAACCTCGCCGCCCCGGCCTCCGGCCGCATCCTGTCCGGTGGTGTCGACTCGACCGCGCTGTACCCGCCGAAGCGCTTCTTCGGTGCCGCGCGCAACATCGAGGACGGCGGCTCGCTGACCATCCTGGCCACCGCGCTCGTCGACACCGGCTCGCGCATGGACGAGGTCATCTTCGAGGAGTTCAAGGGCACCGGCAACGCCGAGCTCAAGCTCGACCGGAAGCTCGCCGACAAGCGCGTCTTCCCGGCGGTGGACGTCGACGCGTCCGGTACCCGTAAGGAAGAGCTCCTGCTCGGCAGCGACGAGCTCGCCATCACCTGGAAGCTGCGCCGCGTGCTCCACGCGCTGGACCAGCAGCAGGCGATCGAGCTGCTGCTCGACAAGATGAAGCAGACGAAGTCGAACGCCGAGTTCCTGCTCCAGATCCAGAAGACCACGCCGTCGCCGGGCAACAGCAACGACTAGGTCTCAGGGCAAGAACCACCAAGGGCCGCCCCCGTCACGCGAGTGACGAGGGCGGCCCTTTGCGCTGTTCGGTGCACGTGTACGATCGCGCCTTCGAACTTCTGCTGAAGCAGACCTGAACTCTTGACTCTGAGGGGGGACTTGAGTGGATACGTCCACTTCCGCAGGCGGTCGCCACAGACGCCGCATACGGATCGCCGTTCCGGTTGCCGCGGCCGGCCTCGCCGCCGCCGTCGCAGGCGCGTTGCTGGTGTCGTCGGCGAACGCGGCGCCCGGCTCGACGCTGCCCACGCCCACCGTGAACCTCGCCAACGCCACGCCGTCCCAGGCGGTGCTGGAGAAGCGCGTCGCGGGCGCCCTGGCCGGTGACGACACTGCGGGCCAGACCGCCCGTAAGGCCTCCCTGAGCGCCACCACGAGCCCGGCCCACGTCGACCCGAAGATCATCGGTGGCGCCACGACCACCATCAGCACGGCCCCGTGGATGGCCCAGCTCTGGTACTACGACGACAAGGGCACCACCAGCACAGCCGACGACCTCGGCTTCTTCTGCGGTGGCTCCGTCGTGTCGCCGACGAAGATCCTCACCGCCGCGCACTGCACCAAGGACGAGCACGGCAAGACGTACGACTGGAAGGCCAACGGCGTCGTCGTGACCGGCACCGCCCAGCTGCCGACCAGCGACTCCGCGGACAACGTCGACCTGCACGGTGGCACGGTGACCGGCGCCCTGCGCCAGTGGACCCACCCGTCCTACAGCCCCACCACCATCAACAACGACGTCGCGGTCATCACGCTGGCGAACCCCGTCACCGCCAAGCCGATCCGCATGACGACGTCCGGTGACACCGCGTCGTACGTGTCGGGCACCAAGGCGACGCTCTACGGCTGGGGCCGCACCAGTTCCGCCACGCAGGACATCTCCGAGACGCTGAAGACGGCCACGCTGCCGATCAACTCGGACAGCACGTGCAACACGGCCATGCGGTCGGTCCTCGGTGAGGACGACTTCGTCGAGGGCCACATGATCTGCGCGGGCACCGCGGCGACCGGCACGGACGCCGGCACCACCTCGGCCTGCAACGGTGACTCCGGCGGCCCGCTGATCGTCGGCAGCGGCACCAGCGCCCGCATCGTGGGTGTCGTCTCCTGGGGTGTCGAGGACTGCGTCGAGAAGGGCGCTTACGGCGTCTTCTCGAAGACCAGCGCCTATGTCGGCGCCATCTGGCCGCGCGTCGAGGACAGCAACCTGAACAACGACCACAAGGCCGACCTGTGGGTCCGCAACTCGTCCACCAGGACGGGCTACGAGAAGGACTCCAACGGCATCTCGTTCGCCGCGCGTCAGTCGTGGTCCAACTGGGACGGCGTCAACGTCGTGCTCCAGAGCGACCTCAACCGCGACGGCTACCAGGACTTCGTGGTCCGCGAGAGCGCCAGCGGCGACGTCACATGGATGCACTGGCTGCCCGCGACGGGCAAGTGGGCCAAGGACAAGATCTTCAGCGGCTGGGGCACCCGCGCCCGCATCCTCGCCCCCGGTGACCTCACGGGCGACGGCCTGCCCGACATCCTCTCCGTAGACTCCGCCGGAGCGATGTGGGAGTACCCGGGCAAGGGCGACGGCACCTTCTCGGCCCGCGTCGAGGTCGGCACCGGCTGGAACCAGTACAACTCGGTGCGCGCGCACGGCGACTTCACCGGCGACGGCAAGGCCGACCTGATCGCGCGCAGCAAGACGGGCTCGTACGTCTACCTGTACAAGGGCACCGGCAAGACCGGCAGCGGCGCCTTCTCCACCCGCGTCAAGGTGCGCACCTGGGCCGACTACAACGCCTTCGACGCCGTCGGTGACGTGACCGGCGACGGCAAGGCGGACTTCCTGGCCCGCACCCCCGGCGGCACGCTGTACCTGTACCCGGGTACCGGAAAGGCCACCAGCGAGATCTTTGCCACAAGGATCTCGGTCGGTACCGATTTCAAGCAGTACGACATCTTCGGCTGACCCCGCAGGTGAGCGGGTTTCCCCCGCTCCGGCCGAACACGCAGTGTGCCCACCGCGTGACGCGGTGGGCACACTGCGTTGTGCAACCCTTTCCCGGGTTTCCCCGTCTGACCGTACGGAGTGACCATGGAGCGGTACGCCTCGTCACGACCGGATGGGCCTGGCCCTGAAAGCAGGGGGTAACCGACCGCAAAGGGATTGAGGAGCACATGCCTGCCGAGAGCACGCCGGAACCCGGCATACCGGGGGACCCCGCCAACAGCGCCCCGCGCCGCCCGAAGGGCCGCCGCCGCAAGACCCGCAGCACGCGGAGCAAGGCCCTGATCGTCACGGCCTGGACCGCGGCGGGGATCGTGGTGCTCGGCGGCACCGGAGCCGGCTACCTGTATTTCAAGCTCAACGGCAACCTCAAGAGCGTCGACATCAACCAGGCACTCGGCAGCGACCGGCCCACGAAGGTCGACAACGGCTCCGAGAACATCCTGGTCCTCGGCTCCGACACCCGGTCCGGCACCAACAAGAAGCTGGGCGGCGGCGCCGACGACGGCAGCGCCCGCTCCGACACCGCGATGATCGTCCACGTGTACAAGGGCCACAAGAAGGCCAGCGTGGTCTCCATCCCCCGCGACACCCTCGTCGAGCGGCCCTCCTGCGTCGACTCCCGGGGCACCACGCACGGCGCGGTCTCCGGCGCGATGTTCAACTCCGCCTACTCCACCGGCGGCGCCGCCTGCGCGGTGAAGACCGTCGAGCACATGTCCGGCATCCGCATGGACCACTACATCGAGATCGACTTCAGCGGCTTCCAGAAGCTGATCGACGACCTCGGCGGCGTCACGGTCACCACGACCAAGCCCATCTCGGACCACGAGAGCCATCTGCACCTGACGGCCGGGTCGCACGACCTCAACGGCAAGCAGGCGCTCGGCCTGGTCCGCACCCGGCACGGCGTCGGCGACGGCTCCGACCTCGGCCGCATCCAGCTCCAGCAGGCGTTCATGAAGGCGCTCGTCGACCAGGTCAAGCACATCGGGGTCCTGTCCAGCCCCAAAAAGCTGTTCGACCTCGCCGACACCGCGACCAAGACGGTGACCACCGACACCGACATCGGCAGTGTCACCCGCCTCGCCTCCTTCGCGGGCGGCCTCAAGGGCATCGGCTCGTCCCACATGACCATGGTGACGATGCCCGTCCAGTACGACCGCGCCGACGCCAACCGCGTCCTGGTCGACAAGGCCAAGGCCGAGCTGGTCTGGAAGGCGCTGAAGGCCGACCGGCCGATCCCGAAGGCGGCCACCGAGGGAACCGCCACCGGCCAGGCGAAGGGCGTCGTCAGCCCCGGCTGACCTGCGCGCGTACCCCCGGGTACCCCGCCCGCGTACCCCCGGGGAATAGATCGTCGCGTCCCCCCGTTTTGGGGGATACGGCCAGTGCTGGCAGACTGGTACGTCGGCCCCGGTTCACGCATCCGCATCCAGCGGCGGCGACCCGGTGCCCTCCCGAAACTAGGAGACACCTTGAAGCGCGACATCCACCCCGAGTACGTCGACACGCAGGTCAGCTGTACCTGTGGCGCGTCGTTCACCACCCGCAGCACGATCTCCAGCGGCGCCATCCGCGCCGAGGTCTGCTCCGAGTGCCACCCGTTCTACACGGGCAAGCAGAAGATCCTCGACACCGGTGGCCGTGTGGCCCGCTTCGAGGCCCGCTTCGGCAAGGCTGCCGCTGCCAACAAGTAGCGAGCCCACAGCGCCGGTCATCGGAGTCCCCCGCACGGGGACGCCGGGACCGGCGCTTTGCGGTCCAGCCCCCTCCCCGGGCTCTCGACCCGTTCGAGCAGGGGAACCCCACGCCGTACCTACGTCCCCGAGCCCGTCATGGAGCTGGGGACAGTCCATTGGAGCCGGAGATGTTCGAGGCGGTCGAGGAACTGATCGGCGAGCACGCCGATCTGGAGAAGAAGCTCGCTGACCCGTCGGTCCACGCCGACCAGGCCAACGCGCGCAAGCTCAACAAGCGCTACGCCGAGCTGACCCCGATCGTCGCGACGTACCGCTCCTGGAAGCAGACCGGGGACGACATCGGCACGGCGAAGGAGTTCGCCGCCGACGACCCCGACTTCGCCGCCGAGGTCAAGGACCTGGAGAAGCAGCGCGACGAGCTCACCGAGAAGCTCCGCCTGCTGCTGGTCCCGCGCGACCCGAGCGACGACAAGGACGTCATCCTGGAGATCAAGGCGGGCGCCGGAGGCGACGAGTCCGCCCTGTTCGCCGGTGACCTGCTGCGCATGTACCTGCGCTACGCCGAGCGCGTCGGCTGGAAGACCGAGCTCATCGACGCCACCGAGTCCGAGCTCGGCGGCTACAAGGACGTCCAGGTCGCCGTGAAGACCAAGGGCGGCCAGGGTGCCACCGAGCCCGGCCAGGGCGTCTGGGCCCGGCTGAAGTACGAGGGCGGCGTGCACCGGGTGCAGCGCGTTCCCTCGACCGAGTCGCAGGGCCGTATCCACACCTCCGCCGCCGGTGTGCTCGTCACGCCCGAGGCCGAGGAGGTCGACGTCGAGATCCACGCGAACGATCTCCGTATCGACGTCTACCGCTCCTCGGGCCCCGGCGGCCAGTCCGTCAACACGACCGACTCCGCGGTGCGCATCACGCACATTCCCACCGGAGTCGTCGCTTCCTGCCAGAACGAGAAGAGCCAGCTGCAGAACAAGGAGCAGGCGATGCGTATCCTGCGCTCCAGGCTCCTCGCGGCGGCGCAGGAGGAAGCGGAACGGGAGGCCGCCGACGCGCGCCGCAGCCAGGTCCGCACGGTCGACCGCTCCGAGAAGATCCGTACGTACAACTTCCCGGAGAATCGCATCTCGGACCACCGCGTCGGCTTCAAGGCGTACAACTTGGACCAGGTCCTCGACGGCGACCTCGACGCGATGATCCAGGCCTGCGTCGACGCGGACTCGGCCGCCAAGCTCGCCGCCGCATAACAGCAAACGACAACAGCCCAGCCCCGGAGGACCAGCGTGCAGCAACATTTTGGGGGTCGACCCCCGAACCCCCGCAGCGTGCTGCTCGCGGAAGTGGCCCAGGCCACCCAGCGGCTGGCCGACGCCGGCGTGCCCTCGCCGCGCAACGACGCGGAGGAGCTCGCCGCCTTCGTGCACGGCGTGAAGCGGGGCGAGCTGCACAGCGTCAAGGACGCGGACTTCGACGCCCGCTACTGGGAGGTGACCGCGCGCCGCGAGGCCCGCGAGCCGCTCCAGCACATCACCGGGCGCGCCTACTTCCGCTACCTCGAACTCCAGGTGGGGCCGGGCGTGTTCGTCCCCCGCCCGGAGACCGAGTCGGTCGTCGGCTGGGCCATAGACGCCGTCCGCGCGATGGATGTCGTCGAGCCGCTGATCGTCGACCTGTGCACCGGCTCGGGCGCCATCGCGCTCGCCCTCGCCCAGGAGGTCCCGCGCTCCCGTGTGCACGCCGTGGAGCTGTCCGAGGACGCCCTCCGGTGGACGCGCAAGAACGTCGAGGGGTCCAGGGTCGACCTGCGCCAGGGGGACGCCCTCGCGGCCTTCCCCGACCTCGACGGCCAGGTGGACCTGGTGATCTCCAACCCTCCGTACATCCCGCTCACCGAATGGGAGTACGTGCAGCCGGAGGCCCGGGACTACGACCCCGAACTCGCCCTCTTCTCGGGCGAGGACGGACTCGACCTCATCCGCGGCATCGAGCGCACCGCGCACCGGCTGCTGCGCCCCGGCGGCGTCGTCGTCATCGAGCACGCCGACACCCAGGGCGGACAGGTGCCCTGGATCTTCACCGAGGAGCGGGGCTGGGCCGACGCGGCCGACCACCCGGACCTCAACAACCGGCCGAGGTTCGCGACCGCCCGCAAGGCGATGCCGTGAGCACGGCCCACGGGGTCCGGGCGCGCGGCGCCGTCCCGCGCACCCGCACCGCCTTCCCCCGCACCGCGTTTCCCCGCACCGCGTTTCTTCGCACCCCAAGCCAGCAGTACGTGTATGAGGAGGCCCGCTAAATGGCACGGCGATACGACACCAACGACGCGACCGACCGCACCACAGGTCTGCGTGAGGCAGCGTCCGCCGTCCGCCGTGGCGAACTGGTGGTCCTCCCGACGGACACCGTCTACGGCATCGGTGCCGACGCGTTCACCTCGGAGGCCGTCGCCGACCTGCTGGACGCCAAGGGCCGGGGCCGCAACATGCCCACCCCCGTCCTCATCGGCTCCCCGAACACCCTGCACGGCCTCGTCACGGACTTCTCCGAGATGGCCTGGGAGCTCGTCGACGCGTTCTGGCCGGGCGCCCTGACGCTCGTCGCCAAGCACCAGCCGTCCCTCCAGTGGGACCTGGGGGACACCCGGGGCACGGTGGCGATCCGTATGCCGCTGCACCCCGTCGCCATCGAGCTCCTCACCGAGGTCGGCCCGATGGCCGTCTCCTCCGCCAACCTCACGGGCCACCCGGCGCCGGAGGACTGCGACGCGGCGCAGAACATGCTCGGCGACTCCGTCTCGGTCTACCTGGACGGCGGCCCGACCCCGGGCAACGTGCCCTCCTCCATCGTCGACGTGACCGGCAAGGTGCCCGTGCTGCTGCGCGCGGGCGCACTGTCGGCGGAGGAGCTCCGGAAGGTCGTACCCGACCTCGAGGTGGCGAATTGACAGCCCCTGACGCGGGGCGTGGATGGATAAGCACGGGGATCACGGGGACCGGTGGGTCCCCCCGGGGGTCCTTCCGCATCCTCCACGTCAGCACCGGCAACGTGTGCCGCTCGCCGATCACCGAGCGGCTGACCCGGCATGCCCTGGCGGACCGGCTCGGCGACCCCCTGTGGGGCGGCCTCGTCGTGGAGAGCGCCGGCACCTGGGGCCACGAGGGCGCGCCCATGGAGGCCAACGCCGCGACCGTCCTCACCGACTTCGGCGCGGACCCCTCCGGCTTCGTCGGGCGCGAGCTCCTCGACGACCACGTCATCCGGGCCGACCTCGTCCTGACGGCCACCCGCGACCACCGCGCCCAGGTCATCTCCATGGGCCACTCGGCCGGCCTGCGCACCTTCACCCTGAAGGAGTTCACCCGGCTGGTCCGCGCCATAGACACGGCGACCCTGCCGCCCCTCCAGGACGGCGTGATCGACCGCGCCGTCGCCCTGGTGCGGGCCGCCGCGGCCCTGCGCGGCTGGCTGCTGGCCCCGACCGCCGAGGCCGACGAGGTCTACGACCCCTACGGGGCACCGCTGCCGTTCTTCCGGTCCATCGGGGACGAGATCAACGAGGCCCTGGATCCGGTCGTCACCGCTCTGACGGGGGTACCCGCACGGACGTGACACCGGGCGTCCCACCGGTCCCGGTTCTACATTGGACGTAAGCGTCCCCCGTAGATGTCCGGAGTCCACCATGCCGGTCGCCACCACGCTCGAAGCGGATGTCCTGAGCCGCCAGGACCCCGAGCTCGCCGAGATCCTGATCGGTGAGCTGGAGCGGCAGTCGACCACGCTGCAGCTGATCGCGGCCGAGAACTTCACCTCGCCGGCCGTGCTGGCCGCGCTCGGCTCGCCGCTGGCGAACAAGTACGCCGAGGGATATCCCGGCGCCCGTCACCACGGCGGCTGCGAGATCGTCGACGTCGCCGAACGCGTCGCCGTCGACCGCGCCAAGGCCCTCTTCGGCGCCGACCACGCCAACGTCCAGTCCCACTCGGGGAGTTCGGCCGTCCTGGCCGCGTACGCCGCCCTGCTGCGCCCCGGTGACACCGTGCTGGCGATGGGCCTGCCCTTCGGGGGCCATCTGACCCACGGGTCGCCCGCGAACTTCTCCGGCCGCTGGTTCGACTTCGTCGGCTACGGCGTCGAGGCGGAGTCCGGGCTGATCGACTACGAGCAGGTGCGCGCCCTGGCCCGCGCCCGTCGCCCCAAGGCCGTCGTCTGCGGATCGATCTCGTACCCCCGGCACATCGACTACGCGCTGTTCCGGGAGATCGCCGACGAGGCCGGCGCCTATCTCATCGCGGACGCCGCCCACCCCATCGGGCTCGTCGCGGGGGGAGCGGCGCCCAACCCGGTGCCGTACGCCGACGTCGTGTGCGCCACCACCCACAAAGTGCTCCGCGGGCCGCGCGGCGGCATGATCCTTTGCGGCGGTGAACTGGCCGAGCGCGTCGACCGGGCCGTCTTCCCGTTCACCCAGGGCGGCGCGCAGATGCACACCATCGCGGCCAAGGCCGTCGCGTTCGGCGAGGCCGCGGCGCCGGCGTTCACGGCGTACGCCCATCAGGTGGTCGCCAACGCGCGCGTGCTGGCCGAGGGGCTGGGCGCGGAGGGGCTCGCGATCACCACGGGCGGCACCGACACCCATCTGCTCGCCGCGGATCCGGCACCGCTCGGTGTCGAGGGGCGCACCGCGCGTGGCAGGCTCGCCGCCGCCGGTATGGTCCTCGACACGTGTGCGCTGCCTCACGGCGACGCCCGCGGCCTGCGGCTGGGCACCGCGGCGCTGACCACCCAGGGGATGGGCGAGCCGGAGATGGCACGGGTCGCCGCACTCTTCGCGGGGGTGCTGCGGGACGAGATCGACGGCCGGACGGCACGGGAGGAAGTGCGGGAACTGACCGGTAGATTTCCGCCTTATCCGGACTGACCGGGGGTACGCGTACCGCGCAGCACAGCCACTCGTGCAACCATCGTCGCTACCCGAAAGTCCTCAACCATATGCGTGCATCGCTAGGGTGTGGGGCTGTGATGGCCAGCGAGACCTGTGGGGAAGCCCGTGCGTGAATACCTGCTGACGCTCTGCATCACGGCCGCGGTGACGTACCTGCTGACAGGGCCGGTACGGAAATTCGCGATCGTGGCCGGAGCCATGCCGGAAATCCGGGCGCGCGACGTGCACCGTGAACCCACGCCGAGGCTCGGCGGCATCGCGATGTTCTTCGGGCTGTGCGCCGGCCTGCTGGTCGCCGACCACCTGAAGAACCTGAACGCGGTGTTCTCGGACTCCAACGAACCACGCGCCCTGCTCTCCGGGGCCGCGCTGATCTGGCTGATCGGCGTGCTGGACGACAAGTTCGAGATCGACGCCCTGATCAAGCTGGGCGGCCAGATGATCGCCGCGGGCGTCATGGTCATGCAGGGTCTGACGATCCTGTGGCTGCCGATCCCCGGGGTCGGCCTGGTCGCGCTGACCCAGTGGCAGGGCACCCTGCTGACGGTGGCGCTCGTCGTCATCACCATCAACGCGGTCAACTTCGTGGACGGTCTCGACGGGCTGGCCGCCGGCATGGTGTGCATCGCGTCCGCCGCGTTCTTCCTCTACGCCTACCGGATCTGGTACTCGTACGGCATCGAGGCCGCCGCCCCGGCGACGCTGTTCGCGTCGATCCTGATGGGCATGTGCCTGGGCTTCCTGCCGCACAACATGCACCCCGCGCGGATCTTCATGGGCGACTCGGGTTCGATGCTCATCGGGCTGGTGCTGGCCGCCGGAGCCATCTCCATCACCGGGCAGATCGACCCCGACGTGATGAACCTGTTCTCCGGTTCCGAGCGCAACACCGTGCACCAGACGGTCCCGGTGTTCATCCCGCTGCTGCTGCCGCTGACGATCATCGCGATCCCGGCCGCCGACCTGGTGCTCGCCATCGTGCGGCGCACCTGGCGCGGGCAGTCGCCGTTCGCCGCGGACCGGGGGCATCTGCACCACCGCCTCCTGGAGGTCGGCCACTCGCACAGCCGGGCCGTCCTGATCATGTACTTCTGGTCGGCGCTGATCGCCTTCGGCGCCCTCGCGTACTCGGTCAACTCCGGGGCCATGTGGAGCGTGCTCGCCATCGCGGCACTCAGCGCGGTCGGTCTCGTACTGCTCCTGCTGCCGCGCTTCACGCCGCGTGCCCCGCGCTGGGCCGAGCACCTCCTGCCGCCGCGCTACCGGCGCCGCAGGGCCGCCGCCGCGGCCGCTGGAGAGGCTGCCGGAGCGGGGTCGCCCGTGACCCACGAGGCGGCGGTGGCAGACGGGCCGGAGGAGGCACGCGAGCACCGTGCGCCGGCGGCTGCCGGAGTCTCAGGAGTCAACGGAGCGACGGCTATTGGAGCCCGTCCGAGACTTCTCGACCGGCGCGAGGCCGAGTCCTCGCGCTGAGCCGAAGGTAAGAATCTGACTAACACGTGACCAAATCGTGGGGTAGTAAAGCGTCCCAATACCAGACAAGTTGGTGCACTGAGCGCTCGGACGCGCACCTTCACTCTCATGTGTGACAGTCAGCACACCAACCAGGTAAAGACCTCATCAAATAGTTTGTGATACGGTTCACGAGAACCCAGGGCAGAGCCGAAGGACCCCAGCACCACGGTCCCTTGGCGTGAGGTTCCCTCTCGGCCCGGGACTACGCTCGTCCATGACGACACGCCCCCCTTAGCAAGCGGAGTTGCCGCCATGCCGTCCAATGACGCCCGGATCCTCCTTCAGGCCGCTGTACCCACAGCTGCCGTCGGCGCGATTGCCGCCGTCGTCAGCGGTGTGGTCGCCGGCGGTAAAGGGGCGCTCGGGGCGATCGTCGCGACGCTGGTCGTGATTCTCTTCATGGGGATCGGGCTCTACGTTCTGCAGCGCGTCGCCACATCGCTTCCGCACTTGTTCCAGGCGATGGGTCTCCTGCTCTACACGGCGCAAATCCTTCTGCTCTTCATCTTTGTCGCCGTGTTCAAGAACACCTCGCTGTTCAATCCCAAGTCCTTCGCGCTCACCCTGGTCGCCACCACCCTCGTGTGGATCGGCGCACAGGCGCGTGCCCATATGAAGGCCAAGATCCTCTACGTCGAACCCGACTCCTCGAAGGGCGACAAGCCCGAAAACAAGGGGCACTCGTCGTGAGGGGTAGGGCCGGGATAAGTGCACGTGGGAGATCCTGCTATCGTCCGGTGCCAACTGCGGCATCGCGGGCGCGGGCATCTGAGCTGACGCCTGCTCAATCGCGAGGCTTGATGCCCCACTGCCGCCCCCACATCCGTAACACCAGTCCAGTGCCGAACCGCGGCTGTGCGCCGCGCCGACACAACGAGGTTGCCGTACCTATGCGCCACGCTGAAGGAGCCCGCGGTGAGTGCTGACCCGACGCAGGTGCTCGCTTTCGAGACCGACTGCCACATCTTCGAGAACAACGGTTGTGGCTTCCCGGCACCTGGCCTGCACTCGTTCCTGTTCAAGCCCCTGTGGGGCAACGGGGACGTGTACTTCAACAAGACGATGCTCCTGGCGCTGCTCGGCTCGGTTATCGTCGTCGCCTTCTTCTGGGCCGCCTTCCGCAAGCCGAAGGTCGTCCCGGGCAAGCTCCAGATGGTCGCCGAGGCCGGCTACGACTTCATCCGCCGCGGTGTCGTCTACGAGACGATCGGCAAGAAGGAAGGCGAGAAGTACGTACCGCTGGTCGTCTCGCTGTTCTTCTTCGTCTGGATGATGAACCTCTGGTCGATCATCCCCGTCGCCCAGTTCCCGGTGACGGCGATCATCTCGTACCCCGCGGTACTGGCCGGAATCGTCTACGTCGTCTGGGTGTCCCTGACGTTCAAGCGCCACGGATTCGTCGGAGCGTTCAAGAACATCAGCGGCTACGACAAGTCGCTGGGCCCGGTCCTCCCGCTGGCCATGTTCATCGAGCTGCTCTCGAACCTGATCGTCCGGCCGTTCACGCACGCGGTGCGACTCTTCGCGAACATGTTCGCGGGTCACACCCTGCTGCTGCTGTTCACGATCGCCACCTGGTACCTGCTCAACGGCCTCGGGATCGTCTACTCGGGCGTCTCGTTCATCATGGTCATCGTGATGACGGCCTTCGAGCTGTTCATCCAGGCCCTGCAGGCGTACGTGTTCGTGCTGCTGACCTGCACCTTCATCCAGGGCGCGCTGGCCGAGAACCACTGAGCGTCCGTCCTCACGACCCCCCAGTCGTCCGGTGGCCAACCCCCACCGGTCCGTAAAGAAAAGGAATAACTGGCATGCAGACCCTTGCCGCTGTCTCCGGCTCGCTCGGCTCGATCGGTTACGGCCTCGCGGCCATCGGCCCCGGCGTCGGCGTCGGCATCATCTTCGGTAACGGCACCCAGGCCCTCGCCCGTCAGCCTGAGGCCGCCGGTCTGATCCGCGCCAACCAGATCCTCGGCTTCGCCTTCTGTGAGGCGCTCGCCCTCATCGGTCTGGTCATGCCGTTCGTCTACGGCGTCTGATCCACCGATCAGCGACAGCCCACTAGACGAAAGGCACTGACATGAGCCACATGCTCATTCTGGCGGCCGAGAAGGAAAACCCTCTCATCCCGCCGATCCCCGAGCTTGTCATCGGCCTGCTCGCCTTCGTCATCGTCTTCGGCTTCCTGGCCTGGAAGCTTCTCCCGAACATCAACAAGGTTCTGGAGCAGCGCCGCGAGGCCATCGAGGGCGGTATCGAAAAGGCCGAGGCCGCGCAGACCGAGGCCCAGAGCGTTCTCGAGCAGTACAAGGCTCAGCTCGCCGAAGCCCGTCACGAGGCCGCGCGCCTGCGCCAGGAAGCGACGGAGCAGGGCGCCACGCTCATCGCCGAGATGCGCGCGGAAGGCCAGCGGCAGCGCGAGGAAATCGTCGCCGCCGGTCACACGCAGATCGAGGCCGACCGCAAGGCCGCCGCTCAGTCGCTGCGTCAGGACGTCGGCCACCTGGCCACCGACCTGGCCGGCAAGCTGGTCGGCGAGTCCCTCGAGGACCACGCCCGGCAGAGCCGCGTCATCGACCGTTTCCTCTCCGAGCTTGAGGAGAAGGCCGAGGCGGCTCGATGACTGCACACGGAGCGAGCCGCGAGGCAACCGCAGCCGCACGTGAGCGTCTCGACGCGCTGACGGACTCGACGTCCGTGGACGCGGCACAGCTCGCCGACGAGCTGGCCGCGGTCACCGCGCTGCTCCACCGCGAGGTGTCGCTGCGTCGGGTCCTCACCGACCCGGCGCAGCCCGGCGAGGCCAAGGCCGAGCTGGTCCAGCGCCTGCTCGGCGCCCAGGTGGGCGGCACCGCCGCCGACCTGGTGTCCGGCATGGTGCGTTCCCGCTGGTCGCAGCCCCGCGACCTGGTGGACGCCCTGGAGGAGCTCACCGCCACCGCCGACCTCACGGCGGCACAGCGGACGGGCGCGCTCGACAACGTCGAGGACGAACTGTTCCGCTTCGGCCGGATCGTCGCCTCGAACACCGGGCTGCGCGCCGCGCTGACCGACCGGGCCGCCACCACGGCGGCCAAGAGCGAGCTGCTGCGCAGCCTGCTCGGCGGCCGGGCCGACGTGACGACCGGGCGTCTGGTGACGCGCCTTGTGACCGCGCCTCGCGGACGTAGCCTGGAAGCGGGACTCGAGTCCCTGTCCCGGCTCGCCGCCGAGCGCCGCAACCGCATGGTCGCCGTGGTCACCTCGGCGGTGCCGCTGAGCGACGGACAGAAGCAGCGCCTCGGCGCCGCTCTGGCGAAGCTCTACGGCCGCCCGATGCACCTCAACCTCGACGTGGACCCCGATGTCCTCGGCGGGATCCGGGTGCAGGTCGGCGACGAGGTCATCAACGGTTCCATCGCGGACCGTCTCGAGGACGCCGCCCGCCGCATGGCGAGCTAGTAATCCCACAAGCAGTACGCAATTACGGCCCATGTTGGGCCGTGCAGAGGATTCACCTCTCATAGGGGGGAGTCCCCATCCCCCCAAGTGAAACTTCGGGCCCAACAAGGAGAGCAGGGAACCCAGATGGCGGAGCTCACGATCCGGCCGGAGGAGATCCGGGATGCGCTGGAGAACTTTGTCCAGTCGTACAAGCCGGACGCGGCCTCGCGCGAGGAGGTCGGTACGGTCACCGTCGCCGGCGACGGTATCGCCAAGATCGAGGGTCTCCCCTCGGCCATGGCGAACGAGCTGCTGAAGTTCGAGGACGGAACCCTCGGCCTCGCGCTGAACCTGGAAGAGCGCGAGATCGGTGCGGTCGTCCTCGGCGAGTTCAGCGGAATCGAAGAGGGCCAGCCGGTGCGGCGCACCGGTGAGGTGCTGTCCGTCGCCGTGGGCGAGGGCTACCTCGGCCGCGTTGTCGACCCGCTCGGCAACCCGATCGACGGCCTCGGCGAGATCGAGACGTCCGGCCGCCGCGCCCTTGAGCTGCAGGCCCCGGGCGTCATGGTCCGCAAGTCGGTGCACGAGCCGATGGAGACCGGCTACAAGGCCGTCGACGCGATGACCCCGGTCGGCCGCGGCCAGCGTCAGCTGATCATCGGCGACCGTCAGACCGGCAAGACCGCGCTGGCCGTCGACACGATCATCAACCAGCGCGACAACTGGCGCTCGGGCGACACCAAGAAGCAGGTCCGCTGCATCTACGTCGCCATCGGTCAGAAGGGTTCGACCATCGCCTCCGTGCGTGGCGCCCTCGAAGAGGCCGGCGCGCTGGAGTACACGACCATCGTCGCCGCCCCGGCGTCCGACCCGGCCGGCTTCAAGTACCTTGCGCCGTACACCGGTTCGGCCATCGGCCAGCAGTGGATGTACGAGGGCAAGCACGTCCTCATCATCTTCGACGACCTCTCGAAGCAGGCCGACGCCTACCGCGCCGTGTCCCTGCTGCTCCGCCGTCCGCCGGGGCGCGAGGCCTACCCCGGTGACGTCTTCTACCTGCACTCCCGTCTGCTGGAGCGCTGCGCGAAGCTCTCCGACGACCTCGGCGCCGGTTCGATGACGGGTCTGCCGATCGTCGAGACCAAGGCGAACGACGTGTCGGCGTTCATCCCGACCAACGTCATCTCCATCACCGACGGTCAGTGCTTCCTGGAGTCCGACCTGTTCAACGCCGGTCAGCGCCCGGCCCTGAACGTCGGTATCTCGGTCTCCCGCGTCGGTGGCTCCGCCCAGCACAAGGCGATGAAGCAGGTCTCCGGCCGGCTCCGCCTCGACCTCGCCCAGTACCGCGAGCTGGAGGCGTTCGCCGCCTTCGGTTCCGACCTGGACGCCGCGTCGAAGTCGCAGCTGGAGCGTGGCCAGCGACTGGTCGAGCTGCTCAAGCAGGCTCAGTACCAGCCGATGGCGACCGAGGACCAGGTCGTCTCCGTCTGGGCCGGTACCACCGGCAAGATGGACGACGTACCGGTCTCCGACGTCCGCCGCTTCGAGAAGGAGCTCCTGGAGTACCTGCACCGCAAGGAGCAGGGCCTCATGACCTCCATCAAGGAGGGCGGCAAGATGTCGGACGACACCCTCACCGCCGTCGCGGACTCCATCGCGGACTTCAAGAAGCAGTTCGAGACCTCGGACGGGAAGCTTCTCGGCGAGGACGCTCCGTCCGCGGCCAAGTGACGTAAGGAAGGGACCTGACTCATGGGAGCCCAGCTCCGGGTCTACAAGCGTCGCATCCGATCCGTCACCGCGACCAAGAAGATCACCAAGGCGATGGAGATGATCGCCGCCTCGCGCGTCGTCAAGGCGCAGCGCAAGGTGGCGGCCTCCACGCCGTACGCGACCGAGCTCACCCGCGCGGTCACGGCGGTCGGTACCGGTTCGAACACCAAGCACCCGCTGACCACGGAGGCGGAGACGGCGACCCGTTCCGCGGTACTGCTCCTCACGAGCGACCGCGGACTGGCCGGCGCCTTCAACTCCAACGCCATCAAGGCGGCGGAGCTGCTGACCGCTCGTCTCGAGGCCGAGGGCAAGGAGGTCGACACGTACATCGTCGGCCGCCGCGGTCTGGCCCACTACAACTTCCGCGAGCGCAAGGTCGTGGAGTCGTGGTCGGGTTTCACCGACGAGCCCACCTACGCGGACGCGAAGAAGGTCGCGGGTCCGCTGATCGAGGCCATCGAGAAGGAGACGGCGGACGGCGGCGTGGACGAGATCCACATCGTCTACACCGAGTTCGTCTCGATGATGACGCAGACGGCCGTCGACGGCCGGCTGCTGCCGCTTCGCCTCGAAGAGGTCGCGGAGGAGACGTCCGACACGGACGAGATCCTTCCGCTGTTCGAGTTCGAGCCGTCGGCGGAGGACGTCCTCGACGCCCTTCTGCCGCGCTACGTCGAGAGCCGTATCTACAACGCGCTGCTCCAGTCGGCTGCTTCCAAGCACGCCGCCACGCGCCGCGCGATGAAGTCGGCGACCGACAACGCGGGAGACCTGATCACCTCGCTCTCCCGTCTTGCCAATGCGGCCCGCCAGGCCGAAATCACCCAGGAAATCAGCGAGATCGTCGGTGGCTCCGCAGCCCTTGCCGACGCGACCGCGGGGAGTGACAAGTAATGACGACGACTTCTGAGACGGCCGTTGCCACGGGCCGCGTCGCCCGGGTCATCGGCCCGGTCGTCGACGTGGAGTTCCCCGTCGACGCGATGCCGGAGATCTACAACGCCCTTCACGTCACGGTGGCCGACCCGGCCAACGCCGGCGAGGAGAAGACGCTGACCCTGGAGGTCGCCCAGCACCTGGGTGACGGCCTGGTCCGCACGATCTCCATGCAGCCCACCGACGGTCTGGTCCGCCAGGCCGCGGTCACCGACACCGGCGCGGGCATCACCGTCCCCGTCGGCGACTTCACCAAGGGCAAGGTGTTCAACACCCTCGGTGAGGTGCTGAACAGCGACGAGAAGTACTCGGGCGAGCGCTGGTCCATCCACCGCAAGGCCCCGCGCTTCGACGAGCTCGAGTCGAAGACCGAGATGTTCGAGACCGGCGTCAAGGTCATCGACCTCCTCACCCCGTACGTCAAGGGTGGAAAGATCGGTCTGTTCGGTGGTGCCGGTGTCGGCAAGACGGTGCTCATCCAGGAGATGATCTACCGCGTCGCCAACAACCACGACGGTGTCTCCGTGTTCGCCGGTGTCGGCGAGCGCACGCGTGAGGGCAACGACCTCATCGAGGAGATGTCGGAGTCGGGCGTCATCGACAAGACCGCCCTCGTCTTCGGCCAGATGGACGAGCCCCCGGGCACCCGTCTGCGCGTGGCCCTCGCGGGTCTGACCATGGCGGAGTACTTCCGCGATGTGCAGAAGCAGGACGTGCTGTTCTTCATCGACAACATCTTCCGCTTCACGCAGGCCGGTTCCGAGGTCTCGACCCTGCTCGGCCGTATGCCCTCCGCGGTGGGTTACCAGCCGAACCTGGCCGACGAGATGGGTCTCCTCCAGGAGCGCATCACCTCGACCCGCGGTCACTCGATCACCTCGATGCAGGCGATCTACGTCCCCGCGGACGACCTGACCGACCCGGCCCCGGCCACCACGTTCGCCCACCTCGACGCGACGACGGTTCTCTCCCGTCCGATCTCCGAGAAGGGCATCTACCCGGCCGTGGACCCGCTGGACTCCACGTCCCGCATCCTGGACCCCCGCTACATCGCGGCGGACCACTACGCGGCCGCGATGCGCGTCAAGTCGGTTCTCCAGAAGTACAAGGACCTTCAGGACATCATCGCGATCCTCGGTATCGACGAGCTGGGCGAGGAGGACAAGCTCACCGTCCACCGTGCCCGTCGCGTGGAGCGCTTCCTGTCCCAGAACACCCACGTCGCCAAGCAGTTCACCGGCGTCGACGGGTCGGACGTCCCGCTGGACGAGTCGATCGTGGCCTTCAACGCGATCATCGACGGCGAGTACGACCACTTCCCGGAGCAGGCGTTCTTCCTGTGCGGTGGCATCGAGGACCTCAAGGCCAACGCCAAGGAGCTCGGCGTCTCCTGAACCTCGTGTTCTGAGTGAGGGGGCGGGGCCGCACCTCGCGGGGTGCGGTCCTTCCCCCTCCGTACGCCTACTAGACTTTGACCCAACACCCGGCAGCAACGCCGGGTGGTGACCCGAGGAGCCCACCTTGGCTGCTGAGCTGCATGTCGAGCTCGTCGCCGCGGACCGCAGTGTCTGGTCCGGCGAGGCCACCCTGGTCGTCGCGCGTACCACGTCCGGCGACATCGGCGTCATGCCCGGTCACCAGCCGCTTCTCGGTGTGCTGGAGTCGGGCCCGGTGACCATCCGTACGAGTGATGGTGGAACGGTCGTCGCCGCGGTGCACGGCGGTTTCATCTCGTTCGCCGACAACAAGCTGTCACTGCTGGCCGAGATCGCCGAGCTGTCGGACGAGATCGACGTCCAGCGCGTGGAGCGGGAGCTCGAGCGCGCCAAGGCGGAGGGCGATGCCTCCGCCGAGCGCCGCGCGGACGTCCGTCTGCGTGCGGTGTCGACGCGCTGACCGTCGGTGCGACCCCGGCCCTTTAGGCGCTGGGCTAGCACTGTGTGAAGCTTTGACTCAGCCGCGGCTGGGACCGGATCACTCCGGCCCTGGCCGCGGCTGAGGCAAATCCGGAAGTTTTTTCTTTTCCGTTACCTAGGAGACGAGGAGGTCGGTGTCGATGGTCCTCGCTCTGACTGTGTGCGGAGTGGTAGTGGCGCTCGTGGTGGTGGGGCTGTTCGTCTTCGGCCTCCGCCGCCGGCTGATCCAGCGTTCCGGCGGAACGTTCGACTGCAGCCTGCGCTGGGACGTCCCCGAGAAGGGTGACCTCAGCGGCAAGGGCTGGAGCTACGGGGTCGCCCGTTACAACGGCGACCGGATCGAGTGGTACCGCGTCTTCTCGTACGCCCCCCGTCCGCGCCGCGTCCTCGAACGCTCGGCGATCGAGGTGGCGGGCCGCCGTACCGCGGACGGCGAGGAGGAGCTCGCGCTGCTCTCCGACGCGATCATCCTCGCCTGTCTCCATCGCGGGACACGCCTGGAACTGGCGATGAGCGAGGACGCGCTGACCGGTTTCCTCGCCTGGCTGGAGGCGGCCCCACCCGGCCAGCGCGTGAACGTCGCCTGATCCGCCCCCTCCTCGCGCGAGACGGACCTCCCCACCCGAATCCCGGGCCCCCGCCCCTCACCCGACGCACTCACAGCCCGCTCAGCGACCCCACCCACACCGCAGACCTGACGTCTCCCGGCCCGACGTCCCACGGTCCAGCGCAGCGTCCGGCTGCCCTCCGCGGTCGCGCGCCTGACGTCCCGCCGCCCCTTGAGACCCCGCTGCCCGGCTCCCTGAGCCGCGCCGGGGTCCTCGGCAGCCCGCTGCCAGAGCTCTCCGACCCCGTCCCGCAAGGCGGAAACAAGTGTGCCGCGAGCAGACCCGGAGGTCTGCCCGCGGCGGTGGTGCGGGTGGGACAGGGACGGCAGGGACTAGCTCAGGCCGCCGCTGAGGGCGCTGACGAGTTCACCGTTGCTGGTGTCACCGCTGAACTCCCAGAAGAAGGCGCCGCCCAGGCCCTGGCTCTTGGCCCACGACATCTTCGTTCCGATGGTGGCCGGGGTGTCGTACGACCACCAGTTGTTGCCGCAGTAGGCGTACGCCGTGCCGGCGACGGTGCCGGTGGCGGGGCAGGACGTCTTGAGGACCTTGTAGTCCTCGATGCCCTGCTCGTACGTACCGGCCGCCGGGCCGGTCGCCGTGCCGCCGGGTGTGGACTGGGTGACACCGGTCCAGCCACGGCCGTAGAAGCCGATCCCGATGAGCAGCTTGCTCGCGGGCACGCCCTTCGACTTGAACTTGGCGATCGCGTCGGCCGTGTCGAAGCCGGGCGTCGGGATGCCGCTGTACGAGGTGAGCGGGGAGTGCGGGGCGGTCGGGCCCTGTGCGGCGAACGCGCCGAAGAAGTCGTACGACATCACGTTGTACCAGTCGACGTACTGCGAGGCGCCCGCGTAGTCCGCGGCGTCGATCTTGCCGCCGGAGGTGCCGTCGGCCGTGGTGGCCGCGGTGACGAGGTTGTTCGTGCCGAACTTGGCGCGCAGGGCCTGCATCAGGTTCTTGTAGGCCGCGGCACCGCTGGTGTCACAGGACAGACCGCAGGCGTTGGGGTACTCCCAGTCGATGTCGATGCCGTCGAAGACATCGGCCCAGCGCGGGTCCTTGACGAGGTTGTAGCAGGAGTCCGCGAACGCGGTCGGGTTGGCCGCCGCCTGCGCGAAGCCGCCGGACCAGGTCCAGCCGCCGAAGGACCAGAGGATCTTGAGGTTCGGGTACTTGGCCTTCAGCTCGCGCAGCTGGTTGAAGTTGCCGGCCAGCGGCTGGTCCCAGGTGTCGGCGACGCCGCTGACCGAGGTGTCGGCGGTGAACGTCTTCTGGTAGTCCGCGTAGGCGTCGCCGATCGCGCACTGGCCGTTGGTGACGTTGCCGAAGGCGTAGTTGATGTGGGTGATCTTGGCGGCCGAGCCCGACGTCACCAGGTTCTTGACGTTGTAGTTGCGGCCGTAGATGCCCCACTCGGTGAAGTAGCCGAGCTTGACGGCGTTGCCGGTGGACGGCGGGGTGGTGGTGCCACCGGTGGTGTGGACCGCGACCGCGCCGCTGACCGGACCGGTCTGGTCGGCGGTGTCACGGGCCTGGACGGTGTACGAGTAGTCGGTGCCGGCGGTCAGACCGGTGTCCGTGTACGAGGTCGTCGTCACGGTCGCGACCTTGGTGCCGCCGCGCAGGACGTCGTAGTTCTTGACGCCCTTGTCGTCGGTGGCCGCGCTCCAGGAGAGCTTCACCGAGGTGTCGGCGACGGAGGAGGCGGTGGGGGTGCCCGGCGCGGAGGGCGCGCTGTCACCGGGGACGGTGGTGCCGCCGTCACAACTGCCGCCGTTCAGCTTGCAGTTGGACGGTGAGCCGGCGCCCGCGCCGTTGAAGCCGAAGGAGACGGAGGCGCCCGCGGCGAGACTGCCGTTGTAGGACTTGTTCTTGGCGGTCCAGTGGTTGCCGGAGCTGGTGACGTCCGCGTCCCAGGCCGAGGTGACCGAGGTGCCGGAGGGGAAGTCCCACTCGATCGTCCACGAGCTGATCGCGGTGGTACCGGTGTTCT
Organism: Streptomyces sp. NPDC042002; assembly: GCF_055588305.1. Classification (NCBI taxonomy): domain Bacteria; kingdom Bacillati; phylum Actinomycetota; class Actinomycetes; order Kitasatosporales; family Streptomycetaceae; genus Streptomyces; species Streptomyces sp. NPDC042002. The sequence continues at coordinate 456,170 of NZ_JBVJCT010000003.1, forward strand.
TGACGGTCCACTTGCCTTCGAAGCCGGTGCCCCAGTCCTGGGTCTTGGCGTACGTGGCGGTGGCGGTGTCGGCCGCGTGGGCGGGACTCGCGAGACCGACCAGGCCCGCCAGCGGGAGCAGCAGGGTGGCGAGCCCTGCCGTAGCTCGTTGTCTGAAGCGCATTCCGCTCCTCGGGGGAGTTGGGGGAGGGGAGGGGCGTAACTGAGCCTTCACGCCCATGGTGCCCGTGAGAATAGGAAGGTCTGGACCATAGGTCAATAGGTCTGGACCACTTGTCCATTCTTGCACTTGATCATCAACTCCCTTGAGGCTGGGGCGGGTTGACGCCCGGCTCGCCCGGTCCTGACGGTCCGGCAGGCGGATGACGTGGGCCTTCGCGTTCCCGCGCGCGGTCGAACCGGTGCCTTCGGCGGCAACGACGAAGGGCGCCTGCGGCAGCGGGCTCGAAGATCGTTCCGAGCCCGGCGCAGACGCCCTGGTCCTGTTCGGCGTGTACGGGTGAGCGGGTGTACGGGGGTGTGCGGGGTGCGGGCCCGAGGAGTCGCTCAGCGCTCCCCGCCCGGGACCCACAGCACGTCGCCCACGTCCTTGTTCGCCGTGCGCGCCAGGATGAACAGAAGGTCGGAGAGCCGGTTGAGGTAGGTGGCGGTGAGCGGGTTCATCGCCTCGCCGTGGACCTCGAGCGCCGCCCAGGTGGAACGCTCGGCCCGGCGCACGACCGTGCAGGCCTGGTGGAGGAGGGCCGCGCCGGTGGTGCCGCCGGGCAGGATGAAGGAGCGGAGCTTCTCCAGCCGTTCGTTGAAGAGGTCGCAGTCCGCCTCCAGCTTGTCGACGTAGAACTGCTCCACCCGCAGCGGCGGGAACTTCGGGTCCTCGACCACCGGCGTCGACAGATCCGCACCCACGTCGAACAGGTCGTTCTGGACGCGGGTGAGGACCTGGACGACCTCCGCCTCCAGGCCGCCCAGCGCGATCGCCGTACCGATCACCGCGTTGGCCTCGTTGGCGTCGGCGTACGCCGAGATCCGCAGATCGGTCTTGGCGACCCTGCTCATGTCCCCGAGGGCGGTGGTGCCCTGGTCGCCGGTCCTGGTGTAGATGCGCGTCAGATTGACCATGGGCCCAGCCTAGTTACGCCCCGGCCCTCCGAAAGGCCCGTGTGCCCACGGTCACGGCGGTCACGGCGAGGGCGAGGGTCACGAGAAGAGGCGAGCGAGAGGGTCGGCGGGGCTTCCTCGACCGCTCCGCGGGCGTGGCCGACCGGCTCGCCCGGTGGGCGCGCGGCGGGGCGGAGGTGGAATCGGCAGCCGCCGTCCCGCGCGGGCCGCGCGAGGAGGCCGAGGCGGTTTCCCCCGGCTCGGCCTGATGGCGGGCCATGACCTCCTCGACGACATCGAGGACCTGTTGAGCCGGAAGGCCCTCAACTGCGCCGTACGGGCGGACGGGTCACCCGGCCGCGGGGACGCGACGTGACGGGCGTCTCACGCCCTGAGACCGTGACACGCGTTACTTACGGGTTTCCCGGCCCCTCCCGAACGCTACTCTCCGCCGAAGAGGCATACACAAGCAGCGTGTTAAGCGTGTTGAGGGAGTCGGAGTGGCAGGGAAGCTCGCCGTCATCGGAGCCGGACTCATGGGGTCCGGTATTGCCCAGGTCTCCGCACAGGCGGGCTGGGACGTCGTCCTCCGCGATGTCACCGACGAGGCGTTGAACCGCGGCCTCGACGGCATCAGGGCCTCGTACGACAGGTTCGTGAGCAAGGGCAAGCTGGAGGCCGCGGACGCGGACGCGGCGCTCGCGCGCATCACGGCGACCACCGATCTGGACGCGGCCGCCGACGCGGACATCGTCATCGAGGCGGTCTTCGAGAAGCTCGAGGTCAAGCACGAGATCTTCCAGGCCCTCGACAAGATCGTCCGCCCCGACGCGGTGCTCGCCTCCAACACCTCCGCGATCCCGATCACCAAGATCGCGGCGGCCACGGAGCGCCCGGAGCGGGTCGTCGGCGTGCACTTCTTCTCGCCGGTGCCGATGATGCAGCTCGTCGAACTGGTCCGCGGCTACAAGACCAGCGACGAAACGCTCGCCACCGCGCGGGAGTTCAGCGAGTCCGTCGGCAAGACCTGCATCGTCGTCAACCGCGACGTCGCCGGGTTCGTGACCACCCGCCTCATCTCGGCCCTCGTCGTCGAGGCGACCAAGCTGTACGAGTCGGGCGTGGCCACCGCCGAGGACATCGACCTCGCCTGCCGGCTGGGCTTCGGCCACGCCATGGGGCCGCTGGCCACCGCCGACCTCACGGGCGTCGACATCCTGCTGCACGCCACCGGCAACATCTACACCGAGACCCAGGACGAGAAGTTCGCACCGCCCGAGCTGATGCGCCGGATGGTTGACGCCGGTGACATCGGGCGCAAGAGCGGGCAGGGCTTCTACAAGCACTGAACGATCACGCGGCGACCGGAAACCGGTCGCCGCATCCGCCACGGAAGCCGCACGCGCCTCTCGGGTGTCACCCCATGAGGTGAATTCGGTATCGGTTCGCTTACAGACGGCAACCTCTGTGGCCCTCAGACAGTCAGACCATGCACAACATGCAGACGCGAAGACGCGGAAACAGACACACGCGGAGTTACGAGACACATTCTCGGGGAGCGCATATGTACATCAGGGGCGACCACGCCGAGCTGGTCGTCGGGGGCCGCCTCGACGTACGCAGCGCGGCGGACGCCCGTACGGTCCTGCACTCGGCCGTCGACGACGGAGCCGGCGATCTCGTGCTGGACCTGTCCGAGCTGGACTCCTGGGACGCCACCGGGCTCGGTGTCATCATGGGGGCCCACCGACGCGCCGGACGATGCGGCCGACGGCTCGTACTGCGCGGCGTACCACCACAGATGCAGCGCCTGCTGGTGGCCACCCGGCTGCACCGGATCCTGGCGATCGAGGGTGGCATCGGGGTCGACTCGCTGCCCCGGGTGTGACCTGAGCGCGCGCCCCCGTCGCTCCGCGCGTGCGACCGCGTACGCGCCCTGACCGGCGCACGAAGCGCGCCACGTGCACAATCCTCACGAAGCTGTGACGGTTCGGACGGCGCGGTACCCCGCCTGTTCGTAGATACTGTGCGAAGGTTTAGGGTTCGGCTGCCCGCCGACCGAAACCCTACGAGCGGGCACCGGACCAGAAGCGACAGAGCGGTGTGCAGCCAGGCCGGGAGGGCATCGGCACACGACGCTTTTGGGGGGCTTGGAACATGGACCCGACCAGCCGGGGATCCGAAGAGTACGGCCATGACGACGACGGCCAGGCGCCTCGCCCGCGCCCGCCGCGCGACCCGCTCGCAACCGACCTGGGCCAGCACAAACCCGTGGTCGTCCGCACGGTCCGGCTCGTCGCGGGCGAATTCCTGCTCACCGTCAACCCCGTCGACGGCAGCGAGCTGGAGAACTGCCCGCCGCACGAGCGCCCGCAGCCGCCGGTCAAGCACGGCGCCGCCGAACGCGCCGAGCTCGCCCGCGCGGCCCGGCCGCCGGTTCCGCCCGGCCCGGCGCAGCCCCGGCTGCCGCTCCTGGAGCGCCAGGAAGAGCGCGAGCAGCTCGTACGCCTCCTCGCGCGCGGACGCTCGGTCCGCCTCACCGGCCCCTCGGGATCGGGCCGCACCGTCCTGCTGGACGCCGTGGCCGACGACTGCGCGGACCTCGCCCCCGACGGCGTCATCCGCCTGTCCGGCTACCGGCGCACGGCGAGCGACCTGCTGTACGACCTCTTCACCGCCGTATACGAGGCCCCCCTGCACCGCCCGGACCGCGAGGAACTGCTCAGGCTCGTCCACGAGATCGGCGCGGTCGTCGTCCTCGACGACGCGGAGATCGGCGGAAGCGCCCTCGACGAGCTGCTCGACGCCACCCCCGAGTGCGCCTTCGTGATCGCCGCCACCCCCGACATACCCGCCCCGTCCGCCCACGCGCTCCTCGAAGAGGTCGTCCTCGGCGGTCTCGACCGCAGCGGCGGTCTCGAACTGCTGGAGCGCGCCGTCGGACGGGTTCTGACCGAGGACGAGTCCAACTGGGCGGGCGACCTCTGGTTCGAGTCCGAGGGACTGCCCCTGCGCTTCATACAGGCCGGCGCCCTGCTGCGGCAGCGCGACCGGCTGCGGGCCAGCGAGGACGCCTTCGACGACTACGGCGTCTTCCAGGAGGCCCCGGTCGACGCGCCGTTCGAGACCGGCGAGGGAGCCGACGTACCGCTGCCCTCCCTCGCCGAGGGCGCCGCGCCCGCCCCGCTGCTCGCCTCCCGGCTGAGCGAGTCGGCGCGCAGTACCCTGCGCTTCGCCGTCGCGCTCGGCGGCGAGGTGCCCCACCAGGCCCATCTGCCCGCACTCGTGGGCGACACCCACGCCGACGCGGCGCTCGCCGAACTCGCGGGCAGCGCGCTGGTCTCCCCGGTCGGCTCCCGCTACCGGCTCGCCGCCGGGGTGCAGGCGCAACTGGAGGCCTCCGGATACGCGGACACCCTCCAGGAGAGCGCGCTCGCCGCCGCCCAGCACTACACCTGGTGGGCCGGGCACCCCTCGGTCACCCCGGAGCGCGTCAGCGCCGAGGCCGACGCGCTGCTCGCCGCGCTCGACGTGCTCGTCCCGGTCACCACCGCCCCCGAGGACGAGGAGGACGAGAGCGTCTCCGTCCAGCTCGCCCGCACAGCCGCGCCCGCCTTCGCGGCGGGGCTGCACTGGAGCGCCTGGGAACGCGTCCTGCGCCTCGGCGTCGAGGCCTCCGAGCTGGCCGAGGACGTCGGCGAACAGGCCTACTTCCACCACGAGTTGGGCGTCCTCGCGCTCTGCGGCCATCAGCTCGACCGGGCCCGCGCCGAGCTCGAGGCCTCGGTCGGCATGCGCGGCGCGCTCGCCGACAAGCGCGGCACCACCGCCGGCCGCCGGGCCCTCGCGCTGGTCGCCGACCGCTCCGGGACCCTTCAGCTCACCGCCGGGCGCACCCCGGCGGGCGAGGAGGTGCCCGACGCGCGGCACGACGAGTCGATGTCGCCTCCCGGCGGTGTACCGGCCGCCTTCTCCCGGACCGACCCGTCCGGCGACACCGTCACGGTGCTCGCCCACCCGGCCGGCCCCGGCCTCTCCGCGGCCAAGCGGCAGGGCGTCGCGGGGCGGCTGGTCACCGGCACCCGGCGCAACCTGGTGGCCGCGGGAGCGGGCGCGCTCCTCGTCGCCGTCCTCGGCACCGTGGTGACCCTCGGCGCGACCTCGGAGCACAAGAACGACACCCCGTCCGAGAAGGTCGGCGTCAACCCCTCGGCGACGCAGGGCAGCCAGGACGACAGCCTGGGCGCGGACAAGGCGAAGAAGGGCGACGACTCCGCTCCCAGCGCCGTGGCCAAGCCCACCGACCCGGGGCCCGACGGCACGTACGGCACCTCGGACGACCCGACGCCCCCGGCCGCGGCCACGACGGGCCATCAGCCGTCCGACGAGCCGAGCGGGACGCACACGGCCTCGGGCACGCCCTCGAAGTCGGCGACCGCGAAGCCCTCGAAGTCGCCCACGGGCAAACCGTCGTCGTCCCCCTCGAAGTCGTCGGGCAGCTCGCCGTCGCCGTCGGGTTCGACGCCGAGCGGTTCGCCGTCCGCGTCCCCCTCGGCCAGCACGCCGACCGCTCCGGCCACCTCGAACTCCGCGAGCGGCCCCGTGTCGAGCAGCGCGCCGGCGAGCACGTCGGCCGGCGTCCCGGCGAGCAGCGTGCCGGCGAGCAGCCTTCCGGCGAGCACCGGCGTCGCCGCGTCGCCGAGCGGCACGGTGATCTGACCGTACGGAAACGGGAGAGGGCCGGGTCCGATGGCGGACCCGGCCCTCTGTCGTATACGAACCCGAGGGGTCAGAACAACCGCAGCTTGTCGTCCTCGATGCCGCGCAGCGCGTCGTAGTCCAGGACCGCGCAGCCGATGCCGCGGTCGGTGGCCAGGACGCGGGCCTGCGGCTTGATCTCCTGGGCGGCGAAGACGCCGCGGACCGGCGCGAGGTGCGGGTCGCGGTTCAACAGCTCCAGGTAGCGCGTGAGTTGCTCCACGCCGTCGATCTCGCCGCGGCGCTTGATCTCCACGGCGACGGTCTGCCCCTCGGCGTCCCGGCACAGGATGTCGACCGGGCCGATGGCCGTCATGTACTCACGGCGGATGAGCGAGTAGCCCTTGCCGAGGGTCTCGATGCGGTCGGCGAGCAGCTCCTGAAGGTGCGCTTCCACGCCGTCCTTGATGAGGCCGGGGTCCACGCCGAGCTCGTGGGAGGAGTCGTGGAGGATCTCCTCCATCGTGATGATGAGCTTCTCGCCCGCCTTGTTGATGACGGTCCAGGTGCCTTCGTCGTCGCCTGACCCCTCCTTCAGTGTGCAGGGCGGCGACATCCAGTTGAGGGGCTTGTAGGCCCGGTCGTCCGCGTGGATCGAGACGCTGCCGTCCGCCTTCACGAGGATCAGGCGGGGGGCCGACGGGAGATGGGCGGTGAGCCGGCCCGCGTAGTCCACGGAACAGCGGGCAATGACGAGACGCATGGTCGGCAACGCTACTCGACCGGCGGTGGTGCACGCGATTCTCGGGCCCGGCTCCTACCCGTCTCCGGCGGCCGTCCCCGGCGGAGAACCCGCTGTTCGCACCTTTTGTCCCCACGGCTCCCGGCGCCCCGCCCGGCCGGCGTTTTCGCGGGTCACCCCATTGATCCTGAAGGTTCCCTGTTCGGTCGTGGCTGATTGTCGGCCTACTGGGCGTTCGCTATGTGCGCATTCTCCTGGTGCCGTTACCTGGCGATGCTTACCGTATGAACGGGAGGTCGCGATGCGTGTACTCAGAGTGTTCGATATTGCGATTCCCCGTCCCTGTCCGGCAACCCCCGAGGTATGGGGGTGCGAGAGGAGAACCCATGTCGCTCGACGTCTCACCGGCCCTACTCCAACAGGCCGAGCGAGGCGAGGTCGACGAAGCTGACTTCGTCGACTGCGTCCGGACCTCCCTGCCCTACGCGTGGGAGATGGTCAGCTCCCTGGTGGCCCAGCTGAAGGTGGACGGTGGCAAGTTCGCCGACAACCAGACGCCCCCGCCGGACGAGCAGGCGCGTGGCCAGCTGTTGCGTGCGCTCGCGAGTGACGCGATACGCGGCGCGCTGCAGCGGCACTTCGGAGTGCGGCTGGCCTTCCAGAACTGCCACCGGGTGGCGGTGTTCCCACTGGACGACTCGGTGGACGACACACTGGCACGCTTCACCTCGGTCCGCAGTCAGCTGCTCAACCAGTCCCCGGAGTTCAGGGACTGCTGACGCGCTGAGCCGCATTGCTTGCCGCTCCGTACGCGGGAGGTGCATTGGTACCGGGGCGGCAAGCTCCCCCGCGGTCCCGGCCCTGGGGCCGGGCCGTGCGGTCACCTGAGATGAGGCAGCACCTCGGCCCCGAGCCGCCGTACGTTCTCCTCGGTCGCCGCCAGATCGCCCGAGCCCTCGACGAGCAGGGCGAAGCGCGCGATGCCGGTCCGCTCCGAGGTCGCCGCGAGCCGGTCGGCGCACAGCCGGGGCGTGCCCACCGGGTGCAGCCCGCAGAGCAGTTCGGTGTACGCCACCGGGTCCCGCATCGAGCGGGCGCGGCCGTCGACCGTCACATGGGCGTCCAGTCCCTGCCTCAGCCAGCCCGGCATGGCCTTGACGAGCGTCTCGACGGCGTCGGTACGGCGGTCCGCGATCTGGCAGACGCCGGCGGAGACATGGGCGGCCGTGAGGATCTCGTCCGACGAGCGGCCCGCCGCGCGCGCGTGCCGCCGCCACAGCGAGACCATTTCGGCCTTCTCCTCGTCCCCGACGTGCATGCCGAGCAGCATCGGCAGTCCGCGCTCGGCGGCGAGCCGGACACTCGCAGGTGAGGTGCACGCGACGACGACCTCGGGGCCCGGAGCGCCGCTCAGTGCCTCCGACGGGCGTGGCACGACGGGGACTTCACGGAACGAGAAGCGCTCGGAGGTGCCGGCGACGGACGGCTCGCGCAGCCAGCGGATCAGCAGATCGAGTGACTCCGGGAAACCTTGTTCGTACGCCGCGAGGCCCGCGCCGAAGACCTCCAGGTCGACCCAGGGGCCGCCGCGGCCGACGCCGAGCGAGAACCGCCCGCCGGACGTCAGGTGCAGCAGCGCGGCCTGCTCGCCGAGGGCCACGGGGTGGACGGTGGGCAGTACGCTGACCGCCGTGCCGATCCGGATACGGTTGGTGCGGCCGAGCAGATACGCGGCGAGTGTGATGGCCGACGGGCATGTCCCGTACGGCACGAAGTGGTGCTCGGCCAGCCAGACCGCGTCGAGCCCGGCCGCCTCGGCGACCTCGGCCGAGCGCACCGCGCGGTGCAGGGCCTCCCCCTGGCCCTGTCCAGGAAACTGGGCGGCCAGTACAAAGCTTCCAACGTGCATCGAACTTCCTGCTTCCTCGGCTCCGACACGGAGCTCCCCCGCCCGGCATAACCGCCTGACACGTGCCGAAGACACGGCCTTGCGGAGAGATTTGCGGATTGTCTGGGAATTGGGCTGTCCGATGGGGGGTCTGAGCGGATTGGCGGAGTACGCGTACCCGTGTGCGTGCCGCGTAGGCTGGACTTGGCCCCTGCTCCCTGTACAGCTCCGTGAGGTGTCCCTTGTCCCCGCGTCGCAACCGTCCGAAGGACGCCGGCTCGTCCGGCAGGAGCCCCGAGGAGGACGCGTCGGACCGCTACGGCGGCTGGCAGTCCACGGAGAGCTGGCGGGGCGAGGAGTGGAGCGTGCGCCATGTGGCGGGCGCGAGCGCGCAGGGCAAGACCTATCGCTGCCCCGGCTGCGACCAGTTGATCCCGTCCGGGGTCCCGCATGTGGTGGCCTGGCCGGAGCACTCGGGCGTCGACGAGCGGCGGCACTGGCACAAGGCCTGCTGGAACGCGAAGGACCGCCGCACCTCGCGGGTGCAGCGGTCCCGTAACGCGCCCAGGTTCTAGGCGACTTCGGACGGTCCGGCCTGTCGGACGGGCGCGGCCGTCACACGTCCCGGCGCTCCAGGAGCACGAAGGCGCCGATGACCGCCGCCGCCGTCACCGCGGCGAGCAGGCCGAGCTGCGCGCCGCCGTGACTGTTCTCGTTGCCCAGCCGGAAGATCTTGGCGAGCGCGTTGGGGGCGGCGTACTCCTGCATCTTCTCGCCGAACGTCCGCAGGCTGTCGGACATCATCAGGAACGCGGGCATGATCGAGGGCAGCAGCACGACACCGAGCATCGTGGTGATCGCGCCCGCCGAGTGACGCAGCATCGAGCCCACCGCGAGCGCGAGCACGCCGAGCAGCGAGACGTACAGCGAGGCCATCAGGACGGTCCCGCCCCACGGGACCTGGGAGTCGCCGTTGTGCATTCCCGCGGTGAACAGGCCGACCAGCCCGATCGCGAAGGCCGAGACGGCGTACGCGACCGCGAAGAAGATGATCATCTTCGCGGCGAGCACCCGGTACCGCTGCGGCGAGGCCGTGAAGGTCGTACGGATCATGCCCGTGCCGTACTCGGAGGAGACCACGAGCACGCCCAGCGTGAGCAGGCAGATCTGTCCGAGCATCAGTCCGAAGAACGCGGGGATCGTGTACGGCGTGTCCTTGAAGTCTTCTTGCGTGGTCTGCGCGGCGACCAGGAAGCCGATGCCGATCACCAGGAGCAGGAAGGTGCCGAGCGTCCACATCGTGGAACGCACCGACTTGATCTTCGTCCACTCGGAGTTGAGCGCGTGCCCGAGGTGGGTGGGGGTGACGGGGATCGGTGAGGTGTACGAAGTGCCGGGCGCCGCCTGCCAGTTGGGGGCGGCGGCCTGCTGCGGCAGCGGGTGCTGGGGCGTGCTCATCGGGCGTCCTCGGGCTTGGTCAGGTCGGCGGCGCGCGCGGGCGCGGGCTCGGGTGTGGGCGCGGGCGCGGGCGCCGACGCGGGGGCGGGCGCCGGGGGGCCCGCGGGGGCCTGGGGAGCCTGGGCGTACGGGTTGACGTCCGTGGCGCCGGCGACGACGGGAGGAGCGCCGTACGGGCCGGGACCGCCCGCGCCGGGGGCGACAGGGGCGCCGTACGGGCCGCCCTGCGGCAGGGCGAAGGGCTGCCCGCCCTGCTGGGGCGGCGGCGGCGCGTACCAGCCGGGCTGGCCCTGGCCCGCGACCGGCAGCTGCGGCGGGGGCATGGCGCCCGGCGGCAGCTGCTGCTGGAGCCCGGCCTTCTGGTCGATGGTCGAGCGGTAGTCGACGGCGCCCTGCGTCATCCGCATGTACGCCTCCTCCAGAGAGGCCTGGTGCGGCGACAGCTCCCACAGGCGGACGTCGGAGGAGTGCGCGAGGTCGCTGATGCGGGGGAGCGGCAGCCCGGTGACGCGCAGCGCGCCGTCCTGCTCGGGCAGCACCTGGCCGCCCGCCTCGGTCAGCGCGGCGGTCAGCTTCTCGCGCTGCTGCGGCTCGGTGTCGGGGGTGCGCACCCGGGCGAAGTCGGCCGAGTTGTGCGAGATGAAGTCCTTGATGTTCTGGTCGGCGAGGAGCTGGCCGCGGCCGATCACGATGAGGTGGTCGGCGGTCAGCGCCATCTCGCTCATGAGGTGCGAGGAGACGAAGACCGTACGGCCCTCCGCCGCGAGGGACTTCATCAGGTTGCGCACCCAGAGGATGCCCTCGGGGTCGAGACCGTTGACCGGCTCGTCGAAGAGCAGCACCTGGGGGTCGCCGAGGAGCGCGGCGGCGATGCCGAGGCGCTGGCCCATGCCGAGCGAGAAGCCCTTGGAGCGCTTTCGCGCCACGTCCTGGAGACCGACGACACCGAGGACCTCGTCCACGCGGCGGGCCGGGATGCCCGACAGCTGGGCCAGGCTCAGCAGGTGGCTGCGGGCGCTCCGGCCACCGTGCACGGCCTTGGCGTCGAGGAGCGCGCCGACCTGGCGGGGGGCGTTCGGCAGCTTGCGGTAGGGGAAGCCGCCGATCGTCACCTGCCCGGAGGAGGGGTTGTCGAGGCCGAGGATCATGCGCATCGTCGTCGACTTGCCCGAGCCGTTGGGCCCGAGGAAACCGGTGACGGCACCCGGCCGGACCTGGAAGGAAAGGTTGTACACGGCTGTCTTGGCGCCGTAGCGCTTCGTCAGGCCGACTGCCTCGATCATTCTCCGCACCCATCGAAAGGTTCAGGACGTCGGGGCGCACGCCCCCGTAAGGCTTAGGAGGATATCCGGGCGCGGGTGGTTCCACTCAAGAGAAAGTAAAGTCGTGCCCATTAGCTGGTGAAAGATCCAGTAGAGGGCGACGTTTCGTACGGGTGTCCTGTCAGGTACCCGTCTTTCCTGGTCAGGCGGGAAAAAGGGAATCCGCGCCCGCCCGGTCGGTGGGGAATTCTCAGAGCCCCTCGGGCAGCGAATCGTCCAGCGGCGGCAGGTCGTCGTACAGCCGCAGTTCGGCCGATTCGTCGAGGTACGGCAGGAAGTCGGTCTGCGGCAGCACCCAGCCCTCCTCGCCGAAGATCAGCGTGCCCGCCTCGCGCAGCGACCGGTCGGCCCCCGCGCGGCGCACCCAGGCCGCGGGGTCGGGCCCGAGCAGTCCCCGCAGGCGCGCGGAGCCGGCGAGCAGGGCGGCGAGCAGCGCGGACTGGTCGCCGCCGCCCCGGCGGGGCCGCCCGGTCTCCGGCTCGGCGAGCACGCCGTGCGCGCTGAAGTAGATGTACGCGCCGCCGAGCCGTTCCCCCGAGGGCATCGTCATCGTGAACTCGTCGCCGGGGAGTATGGCCCGCCGGTAGTCCGGGAACTCGGTGTCGTCGACGGCCTTGAGCTGTGCGGAGTCCAGCCAGGTCACCACGAGCGTCGACTCGGCGGTCCGGTCCACGTACGGCGTCCCGGCCACGTAACCCGCCGGGCTGATGTGCCCGGAGCAGCCCACGGCGACTCCGCGCACCCGCACCGGAACCATCGGCACCGTCGCCTGGATGCCCAGCCGGGTCAGCTTGTGGGCGACCTGCCCGGGGGAGGCGTTCGAGCCGACGGCGATGACGGGGTGGCGCAGCCCGGTGCCCACCTGGCCCAGGTCGGCGAGGGCCTCGTCCAGTCGCTGCTGCTCCTGGCGCTCCTCGACGTACCACTCGCCGAGCCGCAGCGGCCGGACGTCCAGCTGGAGCAGCTCGCCGCCGGTCAGCAGGGACGGCTCGGTGGTGGGCCGGCCGGGATAGGTGAGCGGCTTCTTCGCGGGCACGTCGGCCAGGCCCAGCGCCTTCAGGCTTCGGTCCTTCGTCGTCACGGTGACGCCCTTCGGGGGTGGAGTCGCGCGCATGCGGGCACAGCCTTTCACGCGGGATGTACCCGGGCCTTCGTATGAGATGTACCCGGCGCGGGACCCGGTCTCCCCGGCTGGGCGGGGTTGGCCTGAACCGGCACCGGGAATGATGCCGTCCCAATTGTACGAGTGAGGGCGAAGTAGGTTACGGGGGAGGCGAGTTGAGGCCGATGAGACACGAGGTGGGACGCGCGGTGAGGCGCGCGGTGGGACGGGCCGGCCGATCGGGGCGGGGGTCGGCACATCCGCTTTTTCGTACGTCCGTTCGCTGGTGGATCGCGGGACGCACCGTCCACGCGCTGCTGCTGATGGCGCTGGGCGCGCTGGCCGGACTCTCGGTGGTCCTGGCGGCGGCGTGGACGCTGACCGAGCGGTCGCCGCGTTCGATGGCGGACCGGTTCTCGGACGAGGGGCGGCTCGTGGACCTGAGTCTGGCCGTGCTGCGGGCCTGCGTCGGCACCGACAACCTCAGCCCCGAACCGGACAGCACCGCGCACCAGTTGCTCGCCACGGTCGCCTCCGTGACCGGCGCGCTGGTACCGGCGGTGCTGCTCGGCATCGTCCTGGTCAAGCTGTTCGCGCTGCGGCCCTTCGTCTGGCGGCGCCGGGCCAGCATCTCGCACGCCTGGACCGCCGACTTCCCGGGCTACTCGCGACGGAACGCCGGCAGCGACGACGCCATCATCGCCGTCCGCTTCTACAACCGCTTCGACAATCTGTCGGTCGTCGACCTGCGGGCCCGCGCCCATCTGCGCTATCTGGAACTCTCCCCGCACGACGGCAGCCTCGTCATCTACAAGCAGTGGCTGAAGGTCCTGGACGCGAAGGGCGAGCCGGCCGACGAGCGGAGCTGGCTCGCGGTCGAACGCGGGGCGCCCTTCACGGTGTGGATACCGGTCGAGGCGCCGGTGGCCGAACTGCCGTTCCGCAGGATCCAGGGCAAGGACCTGACCGGCTCGTCCGGGGTGAAGCTTCTCGTCCGGCTGACCGCGCGGACGGTCGGGCTCGGCACCGAGGTCGCCGACGAGCGCTGGTTCGACCTGGAGGCCGGGGACTTCGAGCTGGGCCGCTTCGTGCCGCTCCAGCCGGACTTCGACAAGGACGTGTGGCGCTGGGAGGGGTGGTCCGACTTCGACGGGCTGATCGGCCCCCGGCCGGACGGGGACGAGCCCGCCTAGACGCGGGCACGAGCCCGCCCGGGCGTGCCACCCCGGCGCACCGGTTCGGTGCCCCCGGTGGTCCCGGTCGCCCCGGTGCCCCCGGTCGCCGTTGGCGTCGCGCGCCCGCGGGGGAGGCCGACCCGGCCGTCAGGCTCCGTGCGCGCGGGTCGCGAAGCGCTCCGCGAACGCGACGACGAGGTCGCGCAGTTCCGCGGGCCGCTCGATGACGAACGGCAGGTCGAGGGCGGCGAGCACCGGAGGCAGCCAGTCGAGCCGCTCCACCCGCAGGCCGACGACCAGCCAGCGCCCGCTCGCGGGTTCCGTGCCCGGCGGGGACGCAGGGTCCTCCACGCTCGCGACGCTCGCGGGAAGCCGGGCGCGGATCTGCTCGACCGTCCCGTCGATCCGCAGGGTCACCTCGTGCCGGTACGCCGCCGTGGCGAACCCGGACAGCACACGCTGCGCCGGGTCCGGCCCGGCGACCGCCTCGAACGACCCGGACAGGGTCCGCGCGCCGGTGACGCGGTCGAGCCGGAACGTCCGGTCCTCACCGGCTTCGGGGTCGGTGCCGGTGACGTACCACTTGCCCGCGTGGGCCACGACCCCGTACGGACGCAGCGTGCGGTCGCCGCGCCGCCCGCCGCGGTCGGTGTACCTGAAGGAGACCGGCCGGCGGTGACGTACCGCGTCGGCCATGGTGAGCAGGACCTCCGCGTCGGGGGCGGCGAACGCGTCGGCCGGTTCCGTGAAGGCGAGGGACTCCAGGACCGTGTCCAGCCGGCGGGCGAGGCGCTCGGGCAGTACCCGCCGGATCTTCGCCGCCGCCGTCTCGCCCGCGGTGGTGTTCGTCGTCGTCAGCCCCGCCCGGCGGCCGGCGACCAGACCGAGCAGCACGGCGATCGCCTCGTCCTCGCCCAGCATCAGGGGAGGCAGCCGGTAGCCGGGGGAGAGGCGGTAACCGCCGTAGCGGCCGCGTACCGCCTCGACCGGCACATCGAGGTCGATCAGATGGTCCACGTACCGGCGCACGGTGCGTCTGTCGACGCCGAGCCGGTCGGCGAGTTCGGCCATGGTCCGGGTGCCGCCCGACTGCAACAGCTCCAGCAGGGTGAGCACGCGGCCGGTGGGTCGGGACACGGACCGACTCTAACGCGAATAGTGGACCGATTCTGTCCACTATCTGTCCTAGCGTGCGAAGGGCAACGACATCACGACTCCAGGGAGAACGTCATGAACCTCGTCTCGATCCGGGTCATCACCGGCGACGTCGCCCGCCTCGTCGAGTTCTACGAGAAGGTCACCGGACTGCCGGCCACCTGGTCCACCGAGGACTTCGCCGAACTCGAGACCCCCGGCGCCACCCTCGCCATCGCCGGCACCCGCACCGTCCCGCTGTTCGCGCCGGGCTCTTCCCGCCCGGCCGACAATCACAGTGTGATCATCGAGTTCCTGGTCGACGACGTGGACCGGGTCCACGCGAACCTGACCGCCTTCGTCACCGACGTCGTCAAGGAGCCCACCACCATGCCCTGGGGCAACCGCTCGCTGCTGTTCCGCGACCCCGACGGCAACCTCGTCAACTTCTTCACCCCCGTCACCCCTGAGGCGATCCGGAAGTTCGCCCCTACGCGTCCCGCCTCTTGAGCAGCGCGTAGCCGCCGAGCAGGGCCGCGGCCACCCACAGCATCATGATGCCGAGGCCGCCCCAGGGCCCGTAGGGGGTGTCGTCGAGGGGCGTCACCACCCGGAGGATTCTGCTGCCGGCCTGGTCGGGGAGGTAGCGGCCGACCCTCTTCGTGGCGGACACGGCTCCCAGGATGTTGGAGATCAGGAAGAAGAACGGCATCAGGATGCCGAGCGAGAGCATCGGACTGCGCAGCATCGCCGCGACGCCCATCGAGAAGACGGCGATGAGCGTCATGTAGAGCCCCCCGCCGATCACCGCGCGCAGCACCCCCGGATCGCTGATCGACGCCTTGTGCGTGCCGAGCGCGGCCTGGCCCACGAAGAACGTGATGAAGCTGGTGACCATGCCGACGACGAGGGCGAGTCCGGCCGCCACCGCGACCTTGCTGAAGAGGAACGTGCCGCGCTGCGGAACCGCCGCGAGCGAGGTGCGGATCATGCCGGTGCTGTATTCGTTGCCGACGACGAGCACCCCGAACACGATCATCGCGAGCTGACCGAGCGTCATGCCCGCGAAGCTGATGAACGTCGGGTCGAAGGTGAGCCGGTCCCGCGCGCTCATGTTGTCCCACTCGTTGTTGGAGAGGAGCGAGATGAGGATGCCCAGGGCGATCGTGACGACCGCGGCGAGACTCAGCGTCCACACCGTGGACGACACGGACCGGATCTTGGTCCACTCGGACTTGAGGACCTGGGTGGCCGCCATGGTCAGTCCTTCTTCCAGTCGCCGCCCCATTGCGGGGCGGGGGGCGCGCTCGGCGGGCTCGACGAGCTGGGCAGGCTCTGCGGACCCGGGGCGTCGGTGTGCGCGTGGTACTCCACCGACTCCGCGGTCAGCTGCATGAACGCCTCTTCCAGCGAGGCCTGCTGAGGGCTCAGCTCATGCAGCACGATCTGGTGCCGCGCGGCCAGCTCGCCGATGTGCTCCGGCTTCCCGTCGTCCACTTCGAGGGCGCCGCTGCCCGTCCGGACGACGGTGATCCCCGCGCCCTGGAGCACATCGAGCAGCCGCTCGCGCTGCGGGGAGCGGATCCGGACGTACGAGCGCGAGTTCTGCTGGATGAAGTCGGCCATTGAGGTGTCGGCGAGCAGTCTGCCCTGGCCGATGACGACGAGGTGGTCGGCGGTCAGCGCCATCTCGCTCATGAGGTGCGAGGAGACGAAGACCGTACGGCCCTGTGCGGCGAGTGATTTCATCAGGTTGCGGATCCAGTGGATGCCCTCGGGGTCGAGGCCGTTGACCGGCTCGTCGAACATCAGGATCCGCGGGTCGCCGAGGAGGGCGCCCGCGATGCCGAGCCGCTGGCCCATGCCCAGCGAGAACCCCTTCGCCTTCTTCCGGGCGACCGCGGTGAGACCGACGGTGTCGAGGACCTCGTGCACGCGCGCCTTCGGGATGCCGTTGCTCTGGGCGAGGCAGAGCAGATGGTTGAAGGCACTGCGGCCGCCGTGCATGGCCTGGGCGTCGAGCAGGGCGCCGATGTACTTCAGGGGGTCCTTGAGATGGTCGTAGTGCTGTCCGTCGATCCGTACGTCGCCCGCGGTGGGACGGTCGAGCCCGAGCATCATCCGCATCGTCGTGGACTTCCCGGCACCGTTGGGACCGAGGAAGCCGGTCACGATGCCCGGTCTGACGGCGAAGGTGAGGTTGTTGACCGCCACCTTCTCGCCGTACCGCTTGGTCAGCCCCTCGAGCTCGATCATGCGGCCACGCTAAGACGGCCCCCGGGCGCCTGCCACTTGAGCGAGGACACCCTCGCGGACACGACAAGGCCCGCGCCCTCGGGAGAGGGAACGGGCCCTGGTGTCGTGCCGTGCGGTTACCGGAACTGCCGTGCGGTCACCGGGACTGCTGGGCCGGAACCCCGCGGGTGATCGGCTCGTCCTCGGCCGGGCCGGTGGCGGCGGCCACCGCGGCGCCCGTGAGCGTCGCGAGCATCTCGCGGACGTTCGTGAGCTGCGCGTTGATCGAGTCGCGGCGGTTGGTGAGGGCGGCCAGCTCGCGCTCGGATTCCGAGCGGATGCGGTCGGCCTTGGCGTTCGCGTCGGCCACGATGTCCTCGGCCTGGCGCTGAGCCGTCTCCACCGTCTGGCGGGCGCGGCGCTCGGCGTCCGTGCGCAGCTTCTCGGCCTCCAGGCGGAGCTGCTCCGCGCGGTGCTCGATCTCCGCGAGGCGCTTCTCGGCCTTGGCCTGACGCGACGCCAGGTCACGCTCGGACTGCTCGCGGCGCTTGGCCAGGTTCGTCTCGAAGTCGGCGGCGGCCTGGGCGGCCTTCGCGCGGGTCTCCTCGAAGAGGGCGTCCGCCTCCTCGCGCTTGGACTGCGCGTCCTTCTGCGCCTCGGAGCGCAGCTGCGAGGAGTCGCTCTTGGCCTTCTCGACGATCCGGACGCCCTCGTCCTCCGCCTTGGACTTGCGGTCCGCGGCGAACGATTCCGCGTCGTTGCGCACCTGCTGAGCCGCCGACTCGGCGAGCTCGCGGTGCTGCTCGGACGCGCGACGGGCCTCCTCGCGCAGGTCCTTGGCCTCCTCCTCGGCGAGGCGGAGGATCTTCTCGACGCGCGCACCGAGACCCGCGTACGACGGTTCCGCGTCGCTTACCTGGGCCTGGGCGTTCTGCGTTTCGAGATGGAGTTCCTCGATGCGCTTTTCAAGGGCGGTGATACGGGCCAGAGCGCTGTCACGGTCGGAGACGAGCTTCGAGATGCGTTCGTCCACCTGAGCGCGGTCGTATCCACGCCGCACAAGCTCGAAGCCGTAGGGGGAAGTGTCGCTCATGGGGTTCCTGTCGAATGAGACCGGTGAGGTGATAGGTGGAATCCTAGGGGGCAATGCGGTGTGTCATCGAGCGGATACGTGTTTGATCTGGAGAATGACACTCCTTTTGGGTGGCTAGCTGTCGGATGGCTTGCCAGAACCTGTGACAAACGTCCCACAAAGCCCGGAATCGATGCTTCCGGCTAGCTCTCCGACGCCTTGCCGCCCGAACGGGTAGCCCCCGCTGCGGCACCCGCCTTCACCCCGCCGTCCTTGCCACCCGTTGGCGCCTCGAAAGACTCCAACGCTTCCAGGACGTCCTGGACACGGGAGATCTCCGTGTTGATGTCCTCACGCCGGCGGACCAGGACCTCCAGGTCGCGCTTGCCCTCCTCGACGGCGGCCTTCGCCTCCTGGATGGCCTCGGACCTGATCTTCTCGGCCTCGGCGACGAGCGAGGACTTCTTCTGCTCGGCCTCCTTCAGGAGCCCCTCGGCCTTCCGAACGGCGGCGATACGGACCTTGCTCGCCTCGGAGTTCGCCTCCGACACCAGATCCTTCGCCTTCGCGTCGGCCTCGGCGAGCTGGTCCTCGGCGGCCTTGATGAGCGCGTCGCACCGGTCGCCCGCGTTCTTCATCGCCTCGGACGACTCACGGCGGGCCCGCTCGTGCAGATCCTCGATCTCGGACGTGACGCGGTCGCGCAGCTCCTCGGCGCGCTCCCGGATCGCCGTGGCGTCCCGGCGCGCGCCGATCAGCAGCTCGTCCGCGTCCGTACGGGCCCGCTCCACGCGGGTGTTGCCCTCGACGGTCGCCTCCGAGACGAGCCGCTCGGCCTCGCCCCGCGCCACGCCGACCATCGTGTCGGCCTGCGACTCGGCGTCCGCCGTCGTCTTCTGCGCGCTCTGCTGCGCCTCGGCGAGCAGCTTGTCCGCCTCGGACGCCGTCTCGGTGATGAGCGTGTCGACCTGCTCGGCCGCCTCGGAGCGCCGCTTGTTGGCTTCCTGGCGGGCCGCGTCCAGCGTGCGCTCGGCCTCCTCGCGCGCCGACGCCGTGCGCCGCTCGGCCTCCTCCGTAGCCCGCGCCTTGAAGCGCTCGGCCTCGGTGCGGATCCGCTCGGAGTGCTGCTGCGCGGAACCGACCGCGTCGGAGGCCTCGGCACGCAGCCGCTCCGCGTCACCGGTCGCGTCCGAGATGAGCTTCTCGGCCTTGGCCACCGCCTCGGCGCGTACCCGCTCGGCCTCGGCCGCGGTCTCGATCCCGAGCCGTTCGGCCTCCGCCGTCGCCTCGGTGATGAGCGTGTCCACCTGCGCCGCCGCGTCCGAACGGATCCGGTTCGCGTCCTCCCGGGCGTCCGCGCGGGTGCGCGCGGCGTCCTGGTCGGCGTTCGCGATGGAGTCCGACACCTCGGTGCGCACCCGCTGGGCGTGGTCGGCCGCGTCCGAACGCATCCGCTCCGCCTCGGCGATCGCCTCCGCGACCGTGCGCTCCGCGAGGGCGCTCGCGGCCTCCGACGCCTCGCTCGCCTCGCGCCGTACCCGTGCCGCGTCCTCGGACGCCCGCTCGCGCTCGGCGTAAGCGTCGGCGCGGACCCGGTCCGCCTCCTCCTGCGCCTCGGTGCGCGTACGGTCCGCCACGTGCTCGGCGGCCGAGCGCAGCCCGGTGATCTCCTCCTGGGCCTGCTCGTGCAGCCCCGCCACCGAGTCCCGCACCTGCTGCGCGGTCTGCTCGGCGTTGGAGACCATCTCGGTCGCGCGCCGGTCCGCCTCCTCGACCAGCCGTACGGCCTCGGTCTGGGCCTCCTCGACGCGCTTGCGCGCGGAGGCGAGCAGTTCCTCGCTCTGCTCGCGGGCCCGCTCACGCTCCTGGTCGGCTTCCTGGCGCGCCGAACCGAGGGTCTCCTCGGCCTCGCGGCGACGCCGGGCGGCCTCCTCCTGGGCGGCGGCCAGCGTCTCGGCACCCTCGGTCGCCAGCCGCTCGGCCGCGGCCTGCGCCTCGCTCCGCACCCGGTCGGCGCTGTCCTGGGCCTCCGACTTCAGCCGCTCGGCCTCCGCCGCGGCCTCCGAACGCAGCCGTACGGCGATGGCCTCGCCCTCGGCCCGGGACGCGGACGCGTCTCCCGCGGCCTCGTCGCGCAGCCGGTCGGCCTCCGTCTCGGCCTGCGCCTGGAGCGTACGGATCCGCTCGGCGGCCTCCGAACGCAGCCGGTCGGTCTCCTCGGCGGCCTCGCGACGGATCCGCTCGGCCTCCGCACGCGCGTCCGTCAGCGCCTGCTCGGCGGCGGTCAGACGCTCCTCGGCCTCCGTGTGCAGCCGGGCAAGACCCTCGGCGGCCTCGGCCTGACGTGCCGCTATGGCCCGCTCGGTCTCCTCGCGCTGCCGCTCGGCGGCCCGCTCCGCGTCGGCCGCGATCGACTCGGCCTGCTCGACGGCGTCCGCGCGGTGCCGGTCTGCCTCGGCGCGGGTCCGCTCCAGCGTCTCCTCGGCCTGCCGGCGCAGAGTGGTGGCGCGCTCGATGGCCTCGGTGCGGACCTTCTCGCTGTCGGCCGTGGCGGCCTGGCGCAGCTCGTCCGCGTCCGCCTTCGCCTTGCCGAGCAGCTCCTCGGCGGTCCGTGCCGCCTCCTCGATCTGCTGGACGGCCTCGCGCCGGGCCTCGGCGCGGATGCGCTCGCCCTCGGCGACCGCGTCCGAACGCAGCTGCTCGGCGTCACCGCGCAGCCGGCGCGCCTCCTCCTGGAGCTCGACCGTCTTGGCGCGGTACTCCTTGGTGTCGTCCTTCGCCGTGCCCTTGAGCTGCGCGGCGATGTCGTGCGCCTCGGCGCGCAGCCGGTCGGCCTCGGTCTCCGCCTCGGTGCGGATCCGCTCGGCCTCCTCGGCCGCCGCCTTCGTGGTCCTCTTGGCCTCGTCGGACGCGCGGTTGAGCACGTCCTCGGCCGTACGGGCGGCCTTGGCGAGCTGGGAGGCGGTCTCCTCGGCGGTGAGACTGCGGGCGCTGTCCTCGGCCTCGGCGACGATCGTCTCGGCCTTCGTACGGGCGTCGGCGACGAGCTGCTCGGCCTCGGACTTGGTGGTCTCGGCCTCCTTGGTGGCCTCGCTGACCAGCCGGGCGACCTGCTCCTTCGCCGTCCGCGTGCGCTGCTCGTTGACCGACTCGGCGCCGGCGACCGTCTTGGCCGCGGCTTCCTTGGCCTCGGCCAGAACCTTGTCCGCCTCGGCCTGCGCCTCGCGCAGCGCCGTCTCGGCGGCGCTCATGCGCTGCTCGGCGGCCCGGCTCAGCTCGGTGGCCTGGCGGCGGGCGTTGTCCGACTCGTTCGCCGTGGAGCTGCGCAGCTGCTCGGCGTGGTCGGTGGCCTCCTGGGCCTGCGTCGACGCCGCGTTCAGCAGCCGCTCGGCGTCCGTGCGGGCCCGGCGCAGCAGCGCCTCGGCCTCGGCGCGGGTCGCCTCGGCGTCGTTGGTGAGCCGCTGGCGCGCCTCGGCTGCGACCCGCTCGGCCTCCGCGCGGGCCGCGGCGAGCGCCTGCTCGGCCTCGGCGCGCGACTCGTCCAGGAGACGGCGGGCCTGGGACTCGGAGCGGGCGCGCAGCTGCTCAGCCCACGCCACGTTCTCGTTGACGTGCGATTCGACGGTCTGCCGGCGCTCGGCCAGCTCCTGGTCGAGCTGCTGGCGGCGGGTGACCGCCTCCTGGTGCAGCTCCGCCTGGAGCCGGGCGGCCTGCTCGGCGTGCTCCTGGAGGATGCGCTGGGTCTGCGCCCGGGCCTGGCTGATCTCGCGCTCGGCGTCGACGCGCAGCTGGTCGGCCTGCATCTGGGCATTACGGAGCATCTGCTCGGCCTGATAGCCGATGTCGGCCCCGTCGTAGGCAGGACGGGTCGCCAGACTGCGGCGCGCCTCATGCAGCTTGGCGCGCAGCACCTCGACCTGATAGCCGAGGTCCTCGGCGTGCTGGACGGCCTTCTCCCGCTCGGTCTTCAGCCGTTCCATCTCGGCCTCGAACCGAGAGAGGTGGTCGACGTCAGCCGCCGGCTCTCGCTCCTGGCGTTCGTAGCCCCGCACTGCGCGGTCCCATCCGTCCCCTGGTCGCAAGTAAATCCGAACGAGCACCGTTCTTCCGCCGAACGGGGCCCCCGGGGAATGGTGTCAGATCAACGGCGGAGCACGGGCTGCTGCCCCGACGCTCGCCCCCCGAAACCTGGACCCCGGCCCTTGGTCCCGCTCGCCGGAAGGCGCCGGGACCACGGCCGTCCCCCGCGAAAGGCGACGGCCGAGCCCAACCCTACCGGCCCAGATATACGGAGGTCAGTGCTCGGCTGACTCAACCGCCGCCGAAGTGACCAGTTCTGTCAGTACTCCGTGGCAATCCTTGGGGTGGAGGAAGGTGATCCGGGACCCCATGGACCCGGTCCGGGGCTCGTCGTAGAGCACTCGGACGCCCTTGTTCCGGATGTCCGCGGCGTCACCGTCGACGTCCGCGGTGCCGAAGGCGATGTGATGCACGCCCTCCCCGTTCTTGGCCAGCCACTTGCCCACGGCCGAGTCCTCGCGGGTCGGTTCGAGCAGCTGGAGGTAGGAGGCGCCGCCGTCGGACGTCTCGTTGATCTTGAGCATGGCCTCCCGGACGCCCTGCTCCTCGTTGATCTCGGAGTGGAAGACTTCGAAGCCGTACGTCGCACGGTAGAACTCGACAGTGGCGTCGAGGTCGAAACAGGCGATCCCGATGTGGTCGATTCGCGTCAGCATGGAGTCAGTGCAGCGCTCCCGGCGTGGTTACGCAACGTGCGCGCGATCACACTGCGGGCCGGATGACGGGTGGCCTACCGCTCAGTACATTCTCAGTAAACCCTCGTTCACTCCTCGGCTGTGCAAGCCGGTAAGGGGATCGCACCTCATGTCTGGAACGAACAGCAGTACCTCGGTGATCGTCGCGGGCGCCCGAACGCCCATGGGACGGTTGCTGGGCTCGCTGAAGTCCTTCTCCGGGGCCGACCTCGGAGGCTTCGCGATCAAGGCCGCCCTCGACCGTGCGGGCATCGGCGGCGACCAGGTGCAGTACGTGATCATGGGCCAGGTGCTCCAGGCCGGGGCAGGGCAGATCCCGGCACGCCAGGCCGCCGTCAAGGCGGGCATCCCGATGAGCGTCCCGGCCCTCACCATCAACAAGGTGTGTCTCTCCGGCCTCGACGCCATCGCCCTCGCGGACCAGCTGATCCGCGCCGGCGAGTTCGACATCGTCGTCGCCGGCGGCCAGGAGTCCATGACGAACGCCCCGCACCTGCTCCCGAAGTCCCGCGAGGGCTACAAGTACGGCGCCATCGAGATGCTCGACGCCATGGCGTACGACGGTCTGACGGACGCCTTCGAGGGCATCGCCATGGGCGAGTCGACGGAGAAGCACAACACCCGCCTCGGGATCCAGCGCCCGGCGCAGGACGAGATCGCCGCCCTCTCCCACCAGCGCGCGGCCGCCGCCCAGAAGAACGGCCTCTTCGAGGCGGAGATCACACCTGTCGAGATCCCGCAGCGCAAGGGCGAGCCCGTCGTCTTCAGCAAGGACGAGGGCATCCGCGCCGAGACGACCGCCGAGTCGCTCGGCAGGCTGCGCCCCGCCTTCGCCAAGGACGGCACCATCACCGCCGGCAGCGCCTCCCAGATCTCGGACGGCGCCGCCGCCGTGGTCGTGATGAGCAAGGCCAAGGCGCTGGAGCTGGGTCTCGAGTGGATCGCGGAGATCGGCGCGCACGGCAATGTGGCGGGGCCGGACAACTCCCTTCAGTCGCAGCCCTCGAACGCGATCCTGCACGCCCTGAAGAAGGAGGGCCTGGAGGTCGGGGACCTCGACCTGATCGAGATCAACGAGGCCTTCGCGGCGGTCGCGGTCCAGTCAATGAAGGACCTCGGGGTGTCCACGGAAATGGTGAACGTCAACGGCGGCGCCATCGCCCTCGGTCACCCGATCGGCATGTCCGGCGCCCGGCTCGTGCTGCACCTCGCCCTCGAACTGAAGCGGCGCGGCGGCGGCGTGGGCGCGGCCGCCCTGTGCGGTGGCGGTGGTCAGGGCGACGCGCTGATCGTGCGGGTGGCCAAGGCCTGACCCGCGTTCGACCGACCGACCTCTCGTGAACGGAGCTGTGATGCAGGACGTCTCCTCGCTGGTGACCCAGGCCAGGGAAGGACGGCCGCGGGCGGTGGCCCGGCTGATCTCCCTCGTGGAGGGAGCGGCACCACAGCTCCGTGAGGTCATGGCCGCGCTGGCCCCGCTGACCGGCAACGCGTACGTGGTGGGCCTCACCGGCTCGCCCGGCGTCGGCAAGTCGACCTCGACGTCGGCGCTGGTGACGGCCTACCGGCGGCAGGGCAAGCGGGTCGGTGTCCTCGCCGTCGACCCGTCCTCGCCGTTCTCCGGGGGCGCGCTCCTCGGTGACCGCGTCCGGATGTCCGACCACGCCTCGGACCCGGGCGTCTACATCCGCTCGATGGCGACGCGCGGCCACCTGGGCGGACTGGCCTGGTCGGCCCCCCAGGCGATCCGCGTCCTGGACGCGGCGGGCTGCGACGTGATCCTGGTGGAGACCGTCGGCGTCGGCCAGTCGGAGGTCGAGATCGCCTCCCAGGCGGACACCTCGGTGGTGCTGCTGGCCCCCGGCATGGGCGACGGCATCCAGGCCGCCAAGGCGGGAATCCTGGAGATCGGCGACGTGTACGTCGTCAACAAGGCCGACCGCGACGGCGCCGACGCCACCGCCCGCGAGCTCAACCACATGCTCAGCCTCGGTGAGTCCCGCGGCCCCGGGGACTGGCGCCCGCCGATCGTCAAGACCGTCGCCGCGCGCGGCGAGGGCATCGACGAGGTCGTGGAGGCCCTGGAGAAGCACCGGGCGTGGATGGAGGAGCACGGCGTGCTGGCCGAGCGCCGGCTCGCCCGGGCGTCCCAGGAGGTCGAGACGATCGCCGTCACCGCCCTGCGCCGGCGCATCGGCGACCTCCACGGCGACCGCCGCCTGAGCGTCCTCGCGGAGCGCATCGTCGCGGGCGAACTGGACGCCTACCGAGCCGCCGACACCCTGATCGAGGGCCTGAAGGAAACCTGAGCACGAGCGCGGCGCCACCGGGTGTCCCCGCTCGGGGCACACACTCCGGAGCCACCGCGCGCACTTCCGGCCGGAGGCGGCCCGATACGCCCCGGCGCGATGTGACGCAGCACGGTGTGATGCCGCACGGCACGCGCCGTGCGGCACCACGTGGTGGTGTGGACCTGGGCCCCGTGGCCGGGGAAATCCGTGGTCGACTTCGCGTGGCCGCTGTTACGTTGGACGGCATGTTCCTCCTCTTGGCATAGGGCGCGCCCAGGCCCGCGACGTGAACGCAGCACCGTGGCTGCGGCGTCGCGGCACTCCGGCGACCCCTGTCCCGCCTCGCTGTTGAGGAACTCCACCCATGTCTGCGTCACCTTCGCGGCCGTCCTACGCCGCGCTCTTCCGCGTTCCCCACGCCCGCCGCACCTTCGCGGCGGCCATGACCGGCCGCCTGTCGTACGGCGTGGTCTCCCTGGCCATGATGCTCACCGCCACCCGCGCCACCGGGTCGTACGCCGTGGCCGGCACGGTCATGGCGCTGTTCGGCGCGATGAGCGTGTTCCTGTCGCCCGCGCGGGCGGCGCTGATCGACCGGTACGGCGCCCGCCGTGCCCTGATCCCCATGGCCTCGCTCTACGCGGGCCTGCTCACGGCTTTCGCGGCCACGGCCTGGCGGCCCGGCGCACCGGCCGCGGCGATCGGCGCGCTGGCCGTCGCCGCGGGGGCCTGTACACCGCCCCTCGGCCCCACGATGCGCGCCGTGTGGGGCGAAGTGGTCCAGGACGAAAGGCTGTTGCGGCGCGCCTACAGCCTCGACGGTGTCGTCGAGGAGATCCTCTTCGTCTCCGGACCGCTGCTCGTCGGCGCGGTCGTCCAGGCGGCGCCGCCTGCCGCGGCGGTCGTGCTGAGCGCCCTGCTGGTGTGGTCGGGAACCCTGGCGTTCGTCCTCTCCCCGGTGGTGGCGGGCGTCCGTCCGGCCGCGGTGAACGCGGCGCGCGGCGGACGCCGGTGGCGCGGCGGACGGGCCCTCGCCCAGCCCGTCGTGGTCGCGTTCGGCGTCGGACTGTCGCTGGGCGCCGTCGACCTCCTGGTCATGGCGTTCGCCGGGCAGCACCACCACGGCTCGGGCGTGGTGGCCTGGGTGCTCGCCGCGCTGTCGCTGGGCAGCGCGCTGGGCGGCCTGCTGAACGGCGCGGTCGACTGGCGCACGGCCCCCGGCGTACGGCTGCCGCTGCTGGCCGGCGCTCTGGGCCTCACGCTGCTCGCCGCGGGGCTCGCCCCCGGCCTCGGGGCGCTGACGGTGGCCGTCGCCTGCGCCGGTTTCTTCGTCGCCCCGGCTCTCACGACGTCCTATCTGATGGCCGACACGGCTGCCCCGCCCGGCTTCCGCACCCAGGCCGGAGCCTGGGTCAACACCGCGGTGAACGCCGGGAGTTCAGGGGGCGCCGCCGCCGCGGGCCTGCTGGTGGGCCGGCTGCCCCTGGGGCTGTGCTTCGCGCTCTCGGGGACACTCGCGCTGACGGCGGCCCTGGTCTGCGCGCGAAACGCGAGGACCCCGCGTCCGGACGCGGACGCGGGGCACGGTGCGGCCGGGAGCGCGCGCCCCGCCGAGGCGGAAAGTGCGCAACTCCCGGGCTGGTCCTACGGCTTGCCGCGCTGTCCCAGCAGGTGCTCGGCGATCGGCCGCAGCGACTTGTGCAGGTCCTCCAGCGCCTCGGGTGACACCAGGTCGATGAAGTGCCGCCGCACGGACGCCACATGATGCGGCGAGACCTTCGTCATCGTCTCCATGCCGTGCTCGGTGAGGACCGCGTACAGCCCTCGCCGGTCGGACTCGCAGTTCTCACGGCGCACCAGGTCCGCGTTCTCCATGCGCGTGATCTGGTGCGAGAGGCGGCTCTTGGACTGGAGGGTGGCGGACGCCAGGTCGCTCATCCGCATGCGTACGCCCTCCGACTCGGAGAGGTTCACCAGGATCTCGTAGTCGTTCATCGTCAGCCCGAACGGCTGAAGGTCCCTTTCGAGCTGGTACGTCAACAGCCTGTTGACCTCCAGGTGGGTGCGCCAGGCGCACTGCTCCGCATCGGTCAGCCAGCGCGTGGCCGTCTCGGTCTCCATGAATGAAGTCTACCTAAAATGTTGAAAGGCGAACTAGTGAGGGGTTGTGTGACCGTGCGCACGCGTTCGATGCGCGTTCGATGTCACACTCCGCAGACTACCGCTCACAGCCCGAAGCGACGCTGGAGGTCCCCCAGCTGTCCGGGAAGGCGCGGTGCGCCGGCTTGCCCCCCGTGCTGACCGGGCACCCCTCCCGCGCCGGGCACTCCGGCCTGCTGCGGGACCGCCCCCGTGACCTGCTCCGCCATCAGGATCTCGGTGGACTGGAGCAGCACCGTGCCGGCCCCCACGAACTCGAACTGGTGCTCCTCGCCCGAGGCCCCTCCGAGGCCCGTCATCGCACGTAGACCGCCCATTACGCCTGTCATGTACCCATGGTCGTAGTGGTGGCACGGGGACGGGCAGTCCGCCCACCCGACGAGGGCCTGCGGGTCCACCCTGATCGGGGGTTCCATGAACACCACCGGACCGTTCGACGCGGCCACGAACTTGCCGGTTCCGATCAATGTCAGAAAGCCCGGCACGATCGACTGCTTGAGCGCGAGACTTGGCTGAAAAGCGAGCAAGTTGCCCGAGCGAATGGTCAGGTTGCCGTCGTCGAGGTCGTACGAATTCACGTCGAAGGCCCGGTCGGCGAGGAGCATCTTGCCCGAACCCTGCGCCACGACCCAGTCGCTCGCGTGCAGAGGCGAATGGAAAGACGTACGGACAAGACGGTCAAGTCGGCCGTGCCCGATGCCGTTGAACTCCATCGATCCGTAGTAGGCGATCATCTTGCCCTTCTGCAGGAACCACTCGCTCCCCTTGAGCTCCACGCAGAAGGTGTACTTGTTCACGTTGTCGTCGACCGGCAGCGACATCGGATCGTGGATCACCGGGCCGCCCGGGGCTCCGTACCCGCTCACAGCTTCTCCTCAGAGGCCTGGACGTACACCGAACCGCTTCCGCTCAGCTCCAGCTGGAACGCCTCGCCCGAACCGCGGCCCACCATGTCGCGCCAGCCGAGCGCGGTGGACAGCTTGTTGCGCACGTCGCCGTGGTGCGCCACGTACGCCTGCGGGTCGACGTGCACCGTCCGCTGCGGGGTGATCGGGACCTCGAAGACGCCGCCGTGCGCCATGACGGCCACCGCGCCGTGCCCCTTGAGCGTGGTCGTGAAGAGCCCCTGGCCCGTCACCTGGCCCCGCACCATGCCCATCACGCCGCCCTGTGAACCCAGGAACATCGTGCCCT
Source organism: Streptomyces sp. NPDC042002 (assembly GCF_055588305.1). Taxonomy (NCBI): domain Bacteria; kingdom Bacillati; phylum Actinomycetota; class Actinomycetes; order Kitasatosporales; family Streptomycetaceae; genus Streptomyces; species Streptomyces sp. NPDC042002. Next base: position 484,514 of record NZ_JBVJCT010000003.1, read on the forward strand.
GCTGGAGTGTCCCGTCGAAGGCCAGCAGCCGGTCCGCCTCGACGTACAGCGTGTCCCCGGTGAGGCTGATCACGTGGACGTGGTGGCCGCCGTGCCCGAAGAGCACCGTGCCCGCACCCTCGACGGTCATCAGGGGAGTCGCCTCGTTGGCCAGCCGGCGGCCGATCATCGACATCACACCGCCCTGCCCGCCCTGGATGTTGGGCGTGAACGACACCTCGCCCTTGTACGCGAGCATCGCGCCGCGCTGACTGAACAGCCGCTGGCCCGGCACCACCGTCGCCTCGACCATCTTCGAGTTCACCTCGCGGAACGCCATGTCAGACATCCCCCGCGATCGTGTTGCGCTCGCTCGGCTGGACATAGACCAGCCCGTCGCCCTCGAAGCGCATCTGGAACGCCTCGCCACCGCCCTCGCCGAGGAACGTGCGGAACGTCACACCGGACTGCAACGACTGCCGCACATTGCCCTGATGCGCGATGTACGCGCCCGGATCGACCGTCAGCGGGTACCGGTCGCTGACCCGCAGCACCACCGCGGCCCCGTCCGACATGATCGCCGCCTGGCCGTGGCCCTCGACGGTGGTCGTGAACAGACCGTTGCCCTGCGAGGCGCCGCGCAGGCCCGTGAACGTCGTGCCCGTACGCAGACCCGCGTCCGTGGCGAGCAGATTGCTCGACTCCACGTACAGCTTGTCCCCCTGAAGAGCCACCAGGTTGATCTCCGAGGCCCGGTCCGCGAACCAGCACGTGCCGTGCCCCTTCACCTCCATCACCGTCATCTGCTCGCCGGTGAGGCGCCGGGTCACCATCCCCCGGATCCCCTCACCGCCCCCGCTCAGCTTCTTGAAGGCCATCTGACCGTCGTACGCGACCATGGAGCCGTTCTTCGCCTTCACGGCGTCCCCGGTCATGTCGACGGCCAGCACCTTGCTGCCCTGAAGTCGAAACATCGCCACGCCCTGAAGGTAGCCGCAGCGCCGGACCGCGGACAGAGTCCAGGGGTGGATCTCACCCCTGAGCCGCCCCCTAGGGGCCCCGGACCCGGGATCGCGCCCTTCGGATGCCACAATGTCCGGGACGCTTGTGCTTGCGTTCACAAGGGCAGTGTTCCCCCCGACAGCGAATCCCACCGAAGGTGACCCGTGGACATAAAGACCGCCACCGCACTCCGCCGGCTCCGTCTGGTCTCGGCCCCCGAAGCCGTTTCCTTCCTGCTGCTGCTCGTCTGCTCGGTGCTGAAGCGGACCACGGACTTCAACGCCGTACCCGTCATGGGCGCGGTCCACGGTGTCCTCTTCATCCTGTACGTGATCTTCTGGGCGGACGCCTGGAACCGCGCCCGGTGGAGTGCCGGCACGGGCATCCTCTACTTCGTCCTCTCCGTCCTGCCCACCGGCGGCTTCTTCGCCGAGCGCAGGCTCAAGCGCGAGACCGAGGCCGCGGTCATCGCGTCCCGCGCCCGCAAGGAAGGGGTCGTGAACGCATGATCGTCGCCTTCTCCGTGACACCGCTCGGTGTCGGCGATGACGTGGGGGAGTACGTCGCCGACGCCGTCCGCGTCGTCCGTGAGTCGGGCCTGCCCAACCGCACCGACGCGATGTTCACCTCGATCGAAGGTGACTGGGACGAGGTGATGGCCGTCGTCAAGCGTGCCGTCGCCGTCGTCGAGGAACGCGCGCCCCGCGTCTCGGTCGTCCTCAAGGCGGACATCCGCCCCGGTGTGACCGACGGCCTCACCTCCAAGGTGGAGACAGTGGAGCGACACCTGTCGGCATGACCGCAGGGCGGTATGACGGCGTGTCGGTACGCCGGGCATGACCTCGGGGCCCGCAGGCCCCGCCCGAGAACCCCGGTCCCCAGGACCGGGGTTCTTTCGTCCCCCGGGACGCCGGGGGCAAAGACCACCCGCTCGCACGCCCTCCGCACCCGACCGGACGCGCCCCGTTCGACACGTCGTCAAAACTCCACTTGTGTGGGGGTACCAGCCAGAACGATCACGGGGCACGTTCCACCACTGGAGGGCGATGTGCGGCCCGAGGGCTACGACTACGACACCTACAGCCGACTCGCCGGACCTCTGACCCAGCCGTCCGGCACGGGCTACCGGGTGCAGTACACCCAGCTCCTCTCGCGAGAACCGCACCGAGTGCGCGCCGTCCTGCTGATGACCCTCGCGCCCGTCCTCACCGGCGCGTTCCTCGTCTGCCTCATGTGGCCCACCCACTGGGTGGAACGCGAAGGCGGCGAACCCTGGCTGATCGCCCTGGACACGACCATGCTCATAGCCCTCGGTCTGATCGAGCTGTTCATGGTCGTCAACGTCATGAGCATCGCCCACGCGACGATGGTCGCGCGCGACCCCGTTCCCGTCCTCCCCGCGCAGGGGACCCGGGTCGCGTTCCTCACCACCTACGTCCCGGGAAAGGAACCCCTCGCCACGCTCCGCGCCACCCTCGAAGGCGCCGTCCGGCTCACCCACACCGGTCCCCTCGACGTCTGGCTCCTCGACGAGGGCGACGACGAACAGGCCAGGGCCCTGTGCGCCGAGCTCGGGGTGAGGCACTTCACCCGCAGGGGGGCGCCCGAGTGGAACCGTCCCGAGGGAAGACACAAGGCCCGCACCAAGCACGGCAACTACAACGCGTGGCTCTCCCTTTACGGTCACGCGTACGACTTCTTCGCCTCCGTCGACACCGACCATGTCCCGATGCCCGGATTCCTCGAGCGCATGATGGGCTACTTCCGTGATCCCGACGTCGCGTTCGTCGTCGGCCCCCAGGTGTACGGGAACTACGAGAACCCCGTCACCAAGGCCGCCGAGTCCCAGCAGTTCCTCTTCCACGCCCTGATCCAGCGCGCCGGCAACCGCTACGGCTCGCCCATGTTCGTCGGCACCAACAACGTCGTCCGCATCGCGGCCCTCAAGCAGGTCGGCGGGCTGTACGACTCCATCACCGAGGACATGGCCACCGGGTTCGAGATCCACCGGCACAGGAACCCCCGGACGGGCCGGCACTGGCGGTCCGTCTACACCCCGGACGTCCTCGCCGTCGGCGAAGGCCCCTCCTCCTGGACCGACTTCTTCACCCAGCAGACGCGCTGGTCGCGCGGCACCTACGAGACCCTGTTCAAGCAGTACTGGAAGGCACCGTTCACCATGCCTCCCGGCCGGCTGTTCTCGTACACCCTGATGCTCCTCTACTACCCGATGACAGCCCTCAACTGGCTTCTGGGAATGCTCAGTTGCTTCCTGTTCCTGTGGTTCGGCGCCTCCGGGACACAGGTCACGGCCTCCCTGTGGCTGATGCTCTACGGCGATGCCGCCGCCCTCCAGATCTGCCTGTACCTGTGGAACCGGCGGCACAACGTCTCGCCGCACGAACCCGAGGGATCCGGCGGCCTGGCCGGCATGGCGATGTCGGCACTGTCGGCCCCCATCTATCTGAGGTCGCTCGGTGCGGCGCTGGTCCGGCGCCCCAGCCGGTTCGTCGTCACCCCGAAGGGCGGCGCCAGCCCCGACCGGCTCCTGACCTTCCGCGTCCACCTCGGCTGGGCCGCGCTGCTCGCCGTCTCGCTCGGCGCGTCGGCCGTCCTCGGCCACACCCACGCGGCCATGCGGACCTGGGCGCTGCTGGCCATGGGAATCGCCCTCGCGCCGGTCGCGGTCTGGGGCCGCACCCGCATCGCGGAGCGCCGGACCCCGCTCGTACCGCCCGCCCCCGCCCGGGTCCCCGGCGCCAAGGAACCGGTGCCGGCCGCCGCCGGCCCCATGACGGTCACCGGCTCCACGACAGGAGGTACCTAGGCCATGGCGTACCGGCCCTCGAAGAAGACGAAGAAGACGCTGCTCGGCATCGCGGGCATCGCCGTCCTCGCGGGACTCAACGCACCGGCCGCGCTCGGCTTCGCCGGTGCGGAGTACTACGAGTACAAGATCTCCCAGCCCGCCTACCAGGCGAAGTACGGCTCCTGGAGCGGCGTCGACATCCCCGCGAAGTACCGCACCAACGCGATCCACGCGGCCCTGCTGCACACCGGGAAGGTGCTCATCGTCGCGGGGTCGGGCAACGAACAGAAGAAGTTCGACGCGGGGTCCTTCGACACGATCCTGTGGGATCCGAGGACGGACACCTTCAAGAGGATCCCCACGCCGGACGACTTCTTCTGCTCCGGACACGCCCAGCTGCCCGACGGCAGACTGCTCGTGGCCGGCGGCACCGCCCGTTACGAACGGCTGGACGGCGAGGTCGTACGGGCCGGCGGCGGCATGCGCGTGAAGAACGAGAACCCCGACAAGGCCATCGTCCTCAAGAAGGGCACCGTCTTCCGCTCACCCGCGGGCGTCGACTACGTCAGCAGGGTCGACGTGACGGTCCCCAGGGCCAGGCGGAACCAGGTCATCACGTACGACAAGGCCGGCGTCATGCGGCCCTGGAAGACCGAGGTCACCGCCGGCGAGGCCCGCGTCTTCGTGGAGGCCGAGGAGAAGGGACCCGGGTCGGTCACCGACCGGCAGGCCCAGTACGAGATCGTCGGCCTGCGGGGCGAGGACGCGTACAACACGTACGGCCTCTCGGAGAAGATCACCCTGGCGAAGCAGGACTTCCAGGGCATCAGGGCCGCCTACGAGTTCGACCCGAAGGCCGAGAAGTACATCCCCGTCGACCCGATGGCCAAGGCCCGCTGGTACCCGACCCTCGTCGGGCTCGACGACGGACGGGTCCTCGCCGTCTCCGGCCTCGACGACGTCGGGGTCATCGACCCCGGCGACAACGAGATCTACGACCCGAGGACGAAGAAGTGGAGCCCCGGCCCCCACCGCTACTTCCCCACCTACCCGGCCCTCTTCCTCACCAAGGGCGGCAAACTCTTCTATCCGGCCTCCAACGCCGGATACGGACCCGCCGACCAGGGCCGCGACGCGGGCCTGTGGGACCTCACGGCCAACACGTTCCAGAAGGTGCCCGGCCTGCGGGACGCCGACCAGACGGAGACCTCCGCCTCGCTCCTGCTCCCGCCGGCCCAGGACCAGAAGGTGATGATCCTCGGCGGCGGAGGCGTCGGCGAGTCCCGGAAGTCCACCGCCCGCACCGCCATCGTCGACCTCAAGAAGGACAACCCGGCCTTCCAGGACGGCCCCGACCTCCCCCAGGGCACGCGCTACCTCAACAGCGTGATCATGCCGGACGACTCCGTCTTCACCACCAACGGTTCCAGGGACTACCGCGGCCGCGGCGCCAGCAACATCCTCAAGGCGCAGTTCTACGACCCGAGGGCCAACGCCTTCCATGAGGCGGCGGCTCCGCGCGTGGGCCGCAACTACCACTCCGAGGCGCTGCTGCTGCCCGACGGCCGCGTCGCCACGTTCGGCTCCGACCCGCTCTTCGACGACCGGCGGAACACCAAACTGGGCCACTTCGAACAGCGCATGGAGGTCTTCACCCCGCCCGCCCTGCACCGCAACGGCAGGAACCGCCCGGTGCTCGGCAAGGGCCCCGAGGAACTCGACGGCAACCACCGGGCGACGTTCGCCACCGACCATCCGGAACGGGTCGTCAAGGCCCGGCTGATGCGCCCGAGTGCCGTCACCCACACCACGGACGTCGAGCAGCGGTCGATCGAACTGGGGCTGACGAAGACCGCGGACTCGGTCACCGTCGACGTACCCAGGGACCCGGCGCTGGTGCCGCCCGGCTGGTACATGCTCTTCGTGACGGACGATCGGGGCACGCCGTCCGAGGCGAAGTGGATCCAGGTCAGGTGACGGAATCGCGCGCCAGCTCCAGGGCGTAGTCCGGCCACCACCGGCCGGCCGCCGGTCCGCCCCCGCACTCTCCGTCCGACTCGCCCGGCCGCTTGATCCACAGGTAGGCGTCGAGGACGGGTTCGCCGGTGGCCGTGGTCGGTGGCGTGCCCAGCGCCCGGCCGGGCGGGTTGCACCAGACACCCTCCAGCGGGCCGTTGCCGTTGCGGCTGGTGTCGAGGACGAAGTGCTTGCCGCCGAGCCGGTCGGAGAGGCGGACTCCGTACCGTTTGCCGGCGGCGTTCGTCTGGAAGTTGGAGACGTTGAGCGAGAAGCCGTCGGCGTTCGCGACGCCCGCGCGTTCCAGGGGCTCGACCAGCTTCCCGGGATCGAGGATCCAGGCGGGGTTTCCGGCGTCCAGGTAGACCTTGGTGCGCGGCTGGCGCTTCAGCCGGAGGACCGCCTCGTTGAGCAGCCGTACGCGCTCGTCCTGGTACTCACCGGGCGTGCAGCCGTCCACGATGTGGGCGACCGCGTCCGGTTCCAGGATCACCAGCGCCCGGCCGTCGCCGAGCGCGTCGGCGAACCGGCCGATCCACTCCCGGTAGGCGTCCGCGTCGGCCGCCCCGCCCGCCGAGTGCTGGCCGCAGTCCCGGTGCGGGATGTCGTACGCCACGAACAGCGCCGTCCGCCCCTCCCTGGCCGCGGACGCGGTCGCCGACCGGACCGCCGGGCCCGGGTCGAGCTCGCCGGCCGGCCACAGGGCGACGGGCTCGTCCGCGATCCGCTCCAGCAGCATGGCGTCCCGGGTACGGCCCTGCCGCCGCCACAGCTCGATCTGCCGGGCCGCCGGGCCGGACGGGTCGACCCAGAAGGGCGAGTGGGAGGCGGGGCCCGCCCGCTTCGAGGCGGCACCGACGACGGAGGCCTCGCCGGCCTCGGGCGCGGGCGTGCAGCCCGCGACGAGTCCGAGCGCCGCGAGTGCCGCGAGGGCGTGGATCAGCCGGGGCATGCTGCTCCCTTGCGCGAAGGTGACGACCGGTCACCAATCGTTGCATAAGGGGACATCGCGATGTGGCGGGGAAGCGGCGTGGCGCAGTGGGCGAGCGGCCCCGGTGTCCTCGGGCCGGTCTCCGCCCGACGCCAGCGCGATCCCGAGCGGCGTCCGCTCGTACAGCACCTGGTGGCCGTACCGGCGTGAGACGAGCAGGCCCGCGTCGCGCAGGGCGGCGAGATGCGCGGAGACCGACGACGGCGCGAGGCGCAGCCGCGCGGCGAGGGCCGTCGTGCCGGCCGGTTCGCCGAGCGCGGTGAGCACGGCGGCCCGGCCGCGCCCGAGGAGCCGTACGAGCGCGTCGGGGGTGCGGTCCGTCGGCTCGGCCCACAGGCCGCCGATGCCGCGCGCGGGGTAGACGAGGGTCGCCTGCCAGGGGGGTTCGAAGCCGCTGATCACGTCCGGCCAGGAGAACACGCTCGGCATGAGGACCAGGCCCTGCCCGGCCAGGTGCCGTTCGTGCCGGCCCCCGACCTCGACGGTCAGGGTGTGGGAGCGCCAGCCGAACCGCCGGTCGATCTCCGGGAGGAGCCCGCCGAGGCCGACCTCGGCGAGCCGCCGCGAGTGGAAGGCGACGTCGGCGTCCAGCAGGGCGCGCAGCCGCGGCCAGTCCGGTTCGACGAGGGTGTGCCAGGCCTCTTCCAGCAGGCCGGTCAGTTCGCGCACCATGCGGGCGGGGTCGGCCAGCAGCGCCCGGCCGCGCGGCGAGGCGAGGGCGCCCGGGGTCTCGGCGAGCGAGCGCGCGCTCTCCTCGCGGGCCACGTCCGGGTCGGCCGCGCGGATGGCGGCGATCTCCTCCTCGAAGCTCGCCGCCGGGCCGAGCGGGGGCGGCCCGAGCCAGTCGGGGGAGTAGCCGCGCTGTGGCATCAGCAGCCACAGCGGCGTGAGATCGAGTCCGGCGGCCGCCGCCCGGATGCGGCGCAGCCAGTGTGCGTGATAGCCGTGCCGAGCGGGCCGGTTGAGCGTGCGCACCGCCTCCTGCGTCTCCCACAGCGGCGACACCGCGAACCGGCAGTTGAGGAGGTCGTCCTCCCCGAAGTGCAGCAGTGACGGCATGACACGACCCCAGAAGATTCGGCTGACGCCGAAACTCTACGGGTCAGGAGCGGCTCCGGGCACGCTGTCGCCCATGCCAGAAGCAGAGACCAGTGCCCCACCGGACGCCCTCGGCGCATCAAAGGGTGCCGACGTTCCGGAGGCCGTCCCCGGGCGCACCGGGTACGGTCCCGTGTTCGCCGTGCCCGAGTTCCGCGCCGTCTTCGTCGCGCACGCGTTCTCGCTGCTCGGACTCGTCGTCAGCGAGCTCGCGCTCTCCGTCCTCGTCTACGACCTGACGGGCTCTCCGCTGCTGAGCGCCCTGACGTTCGCGCTCGGCTTCCTGCCCTACCTGATCGGCGGGACCCTGCTCGCGGGCGTCGCGGACCGCTTCCCGGCCCGCCGGGTCCTGGTGGTGTGCGACCTGGTGTGCGCGGGCTGTGTGGCCGTGATGGTGGTGCCGGGCGCGCCCATCGCGGTGCTGCTCGCGATGCGGGCCGCGCTCGCCCTGGTCGCCCCGGTCTTCCAGGGGACTCGGACGGCGACCCTCGCGGACGTCCTCGGGGACGGGGAACTGTTCGTGCTCGGCCGCTCCCTGCTGCGGATCCTGTCGCAGAGCGTGCTGCTGGCCGGGTTCGGGACGGGCGGCCTGCTGCTCACCGTCGTGTCCCCGCGTCACGCGCTCCTCGTGACGGTCTGCACCTTCCTGGTCTCCGCCGTGCTGCTGCGGTTCGGCACCCGGCGGCGGCCCGCGCGGGCGCACGGGGGACAGGCACTCGTGCGGGACTCCCTCCGCGGCGCCCGTCAGGTGCTGGCCGACCGCCGGATCCTCGTGCTGCTCCTGCTGTTCTGGGTACCTCCGATGTTCGTCGTCGCGCCGGAGGCGCTGGCCGCGCCGTACGCCGAAGGGCTCGGGGCCGGTACGGCCGGGCTCGGTCTGCTGTTGTGCGCCATGCCCGTCGGCACGATCGCGGGGGAGCTGTTCGCGGGTTCGCGGCTGCGGCCGGCGACCCGGAACCGGCTCACGCTCCCGCTGGTCTGCGTCACGCTGCTGCCTTTCGCCGGGTACGCGCTGCGGCCCGGTCTCGGCTGGTCGCTGGTCCTGCTGGTGCTCGCCGGTGCCGGATCGGCGTACACCCTCGGCCTGGACCAGTGGTTCGTGCGGGCGGTGCCGGACGAACTGCTCGGGCGGGCCATGACGTTGAACTCGGCCGGGCTGATGACCGTTCAGGGCGTGGGCATGGCGCTGTCGGGCGTGGTGGCGGAGTTCGCCGGGGTGCGGGCGACGGTCGTGGGCGCGGGTGTGCTGGGGACCGCGGTCTGTGTGGGCCTGGCGGTCGCGGCCCGGCGGACCGAACACGGCGAGGAGCGGGGCCAGTAGACAGGTGGGGGAGAGACGTGGACGGCAGGTGGGGGAGGGGCGTGGAGGGCGCGTGGATCCGGCCGCTCGAAGGGGCCCGGAACCCCGCCGTCGCCGGGTCGCGTACCGAAAAGCGAGACGGGGCTGACCACGATGTGACCGGCCGGTAAGGTCTTTGGCGTGCCGAAGCCGCTCAGTCTTGCCTTCGATCCCATCGCCCGCGCCGACGAACACTGGCAGCAGCGCTGGGGTTCCGTGCCGTCCATGGCCGCGATCACCTCGATCATGCGCGCGCACCAGATCCTGCTGGCCGAGGTGGACTCGGTCGTCAAGCCGTACGGACTGACCTTCGCGCGCTACGAGGCGCTGGTGCTGCTCACCTTCTCCAAGGCGGGCGAGCTGCCGATGTCCAAGATCGGCGAGCGGCTCATGGTGCATCCGACGTCGGTCACCAACACGGTGGACCGGCTGGTGCTCTCCGGGCTGGTCGACAAGCGCCCGAACCCCAACGACGGGCGGGGCACCCTCGCCTCCATCACGGACAAGGGCCGCGAGGTCTGCGACGCGGCCACCCGCGACCTGATGGCGATGGACTTCGGGCTCGGGGTCTACGACGCCGAGGAGTGCGGGGAGATCTTCGCGATGCTGCGGCCGCTGCGGGTCGCCGCGCGCGACTTCGACGACGAGTAGGACGACCGGGCCGACGCCTGGTCCGACGACGGGCGGGGCGCCGGGGGCGGGGCGTGGGGGTGCGTGAAGATCGCGCGAAAAGGGTGGTTACCCTCGTGCCATGAAGAAGAGCGTGTTGACCCGCTACCGCGTCATGGCCTACGTCACCGGCGTGCTGCTGGTTCTGCTGTGCCTCAGCATGATCGCCAAGTACGGCCTGGGCGTCGACGGGGCCGCGGACTTCACCCGTGTCGTCGCCATCGCGCACGGCTGGCTGTACGTCGTCTACCTGATCTTCGCCTTCGATCTGGGGTCCAAGGCGAAGTGGCCGGTCGGCAAGCAGCTCTGGGTGCTGCTGGCGGGCACGATTCCCACGGCCGCCTTCTTCGTGGAGCGCCGCATCAGCCACGAGCTCGAATCCCAGGTCGCGGAGGCTTCTCCCGCGGTCGTCAAGGCCTGATCCACACCGCCGTACGAGACCGTACGGCGGTTTGCCATCGACATTTACTAGGACGTCCTAGTAAATTCGAGGGTATGGACGCTCACGCCATCGAGGAAGGCCGCCGACGCTGGCAGGCCCGCTACGACGCTTCGCGCAAGCGCGAGGCCGACTTCACCACGCTCTCCGGCGATGCCGTGGAGCCGGTGTACGGTCCCCGGCCCGGGGACAACTACGAGGGCTTCGAGCAGATCGGCTGGCCCGGGGAGTACCCCTTCACGCGCGGGCTGTACGCGACCGGCTACCGGGGGCGTACGTGGACCATCCGGCAGTTCGCCGGATTCGGCAACGCCGAGCAGACCAACGAGCGCTACAAGAAGATCCTCGCCAACGGCGGCGGAGGCCTCTCCGTGGCCTTCGACATGCCCACGTTGATGGGCCGCGACTCGGACGACCCCCGTGCGCTCGGCGAGGTCGGGCACTGCGGTGTCGCGATCGACTCGGCGGCCGACATGGAGGTCCTCTTCCAGGACATCCCGCTCGGCGACGTCACGACGTCGATGACGATCAGCGGGCCCGCGGTGCCGGTCTTCTGCATGTACCTGGTCGCGGCCGAGCGCCAGGGCATCGACCCCGCCGTACTGAACGGCACGCTCCAGACCGACATCTTCAAGGAGTACATCGCGCAGAAGGAGTGGCTCTTCCAGCCCGAGCCGCATCTGCGCCTCATCGGCGACCTGATGGAGCACTGCGCCGAGAAGATCCCCGCGTACAAGCCGCTGTCCGTCTCCGGGTACCACATCCGGGAGGCGGGCTCCACGGCCGCGCAGGAGCTCGCCTACACGCTGGCGGACGGCTTCGGATATGTGGAACTGGGGCTCTCCCGCGGGCTCGACGTCAACGTCTTCGCCCCCGGTCTCTCCTTCTTCTTCGACGCGCACGTCGACTTCTTCGAGGAGATCGCCAAGTTCCGCGCGGCCCGCCGGATCTGGGCCCGCTGGATGCGGGACGTGTACGGCGCCACCTCGGAGAAGGCGCAGTGGCTGCGCTTCCACACGCAGACCGCGGGTGTCTCGCTGACGGCCCAGCAGCCGTACAACAACGTCGTGCGGACCGCCGTTGAGGCGCTCGCGGCGGTTCTCGGCGGCACGAACTCGCTGCACACGAACGCGCTGGACGAGACGCTCGCCCTGCCGTCCGAGCAGGCCGCGGAGATCGCCCTGCGGACGCAGCAGGTCCTCATGGAGGAGACCGGCGTCGCCAACGTCGCCGACCCGCTGGGCGGTTCCTGGTACGTCGAGCAGCTCACCGACCGGATCGAGGCCGACGCGGAGAAGATCTTCGAGCAGATCAAGGAGCGCGGACTGCGGGCGCACCCGGACGGGAAGCACCCCATCGGTCCCATCACCTCCGGGATCCTGCGCGGGATCGAGGACGGGTGGTTCACCGGGGAGATCGCCGAGTCGGCGTTCCAGTACCAGCGCTCGGTCGAGAAGGGCGACAAGCGGGTCGTCGGCGTCAACGTCCACCACGGGTCCGTGACCGGCGACCTGGAGATCCTCCGGGTCAGCCACGAGGTCGAGCGTGAGCAGGTGCGGGAGCTGGGCTCGCGCAAGGAGGGCCGTGACGAGGCCGCCGTGCGCGGCGCGCTGGACGCCATGCTCGCCGCCGCGCGCGACGGCTCCAACATGATCGCCCCCATGCTGGAGGCGGTCCGCGCCGAGGCGACGCTCGGCGAGATCTGCGGTGTCCTGCGGGACGAGTGGGGCGTGTACACGGAGCCGGCGGGCTTCTGACCCACCCCGGGCAGCCTGGCGTCCCTGGCTGCCCGGCATCCGGGCCGGGTCCGGGGCTCCGGACCCTCGCTCCGCCATCGAGGCCTGCGCGGCGCCAGGTGCCCTTTTCTCGCCCCCTCCGCCCCTACCCGTCCCGTACCCGGGGGCTCCGCCCCCGGACCCCCGCTCCTCAATCGCCGGAGGGGCTGACACTTCGCCGGCCGGGGCTGTGACCGTCCGGGTCTCGCACCCGCAGTCGGCCCCGACCCGCAACGGGCTGACGCCGGACGTCCGCCGCGTCGCGTCGGTCAGGGGCCGGAGGCGGTCTCCGGCGGGACCGGGCCGGAGGCCGTCGCGCCGACCAGGCCGAGGAGCAGGATCCGGGTGAACGAGCGCACCCACTCCTCGTCCGCGGGTTCGGCGCTGACCAGGGTGCGGTGGACGACCGCTCCGGCGACCACGTCGAAGATCAGGGCGGCGGTGCGGTCGGCGGCGGCCGGGTCCGTCTCCGGGGGGAGTTCGCCGCGGGCCTGGGCGCGGGCGCGGCCCTCCATGACCAGGCGCTTCTGCCGGTCGACGATGGACGTGCGGATGCGTTCGCGCAGCGGTTCGTCCCGGGTGGACTCCGCGACCACGGCCATCAGCGCCGTCTTCGCCTCCGGGCGGTCCAGGATCGCCGCGAACTGGAGCACCACGCCCTCGATGTCGGCGGCCAGACTGCCCCGGTCGGGGAGCTCCAGCTCGTCGAAGAGTTCGGCCACCGCGTCGACGACGAGTTCGTTCTTGCCCGCCCAGCGACGGTAAAGGGTCGTTTTGGCCACTCCGGCGAGGGTCGCCACGTACCCCAACGTCAGTTTGGACCAGCCCAGTTCGACCAGGGCCGTGCGCGTCGCCTCCAGGATCGCGGCGTCCGCGGCGGCGCTGCGGGGGCGGCCCGTACGGGCGGCCTGGGAGCGACATTGCATGTCAGTGACCATATCCGGCCGCTTCGGTGGCCATATCCGGCGGTTATGTGAAGCCGTGAGGGAGATCACCGGGAGACGGTGCACGGGCATGCCCTCACCCAGTTACGCTACGACTCGTAGCGAAAGCTCGAACGCGGCGACAACCGCACAGGCGCCAGGTGGGGACCCGGTGCCGAACACGCATGACAAGGCTTGGCTTTCACAACGCTTTTCACACGTGCGCGAGGAAGGGGGAGGATGTACTCATGCAGCCACGGAACATGTCCATGAGCGGAGTCGTCGACCTCGCCGCGGTGAAGGCGGCCCAGGAGGCCAAGTCGAAGGCGGAGCAGGCGCGAGCCGAAGCCGCCAGGCAGGGCGGTGGGGGCGCCGCGGTGACCCCCGCCAGTCTCGTCATCGACGTCGACGAGGCGGGATTCGAGCACGACGTCCTGCAGCGCTCCACCGAGGTGCCCGTCGTCATCGACTTCTGGGCCGAGTGGTGCGAGCCCTGCAAGCAGCTGAGCCCGGTCCTGGAGCGGCTGGCCGTCGAGTACAACGGGCGCTTCGTGCTCGCGAAGATCGACGTCGACGCCAACCAGATGCTGATGCAGCAGTTCGGGGTCCAGGGGATTCCGGCCGTTTTCGCGGTGGTGGCCGGACAGGCCCTGCCGCTCTTCCAGGGAGCCGCTCCCGAGACGCAGATCCGCGAGACCCTCGACCAGCTCGTCCAGGTCGCCGAGCAGCGCTTCGGCCTGACCGGTCTGACGGTCGACGCCGACGCCGGGCCGGGCGAGGCCCCCGCGGCGCAGGAGATGCCGGCCGGACCGTACGACGCGCTCCTCGAGGCCGCCGTGCAGGCGCTGGACGCGGGCGACTTCGGCGGTGCCGTCCAGGCCTACAGGAACGTGCTGGGCGACGACCCGGGCAACACGGAGGCCAAACTGGGACTGGCCCAGGCCGAGTTGCTCCAGCGGGTGCAGAGCCTCGATCCGCAGCAGGTCCGCAAGGACGCCGCCGAGAAGCCCGGGGACGCGCGGGCGCAGATCGCGGGGGCCGACCTGGACCTCGTGGGCGGCCATGTCGAGGACGCCTTCGGGCGGCTCATCGAGACGGTGCGGCGCACGGCGGGCGACGACCGGGACGCCGTACGGCTGAGGCTGTTGGAGCTCTTCGAGGTGGTCGGTGCCGACGACCCGCGCGTGATCGCGGCGCGCCGGGCGCTGGCCCGGGCTCTGTTCTGACCAGTCCCTAAACGTCAGGGCCTGTGATGCCCAGGTGAAAGATTGGCCGACAGGGGTACAAGTGGCCGCGCTTTACCAAAACTTGGTAAACGCGGCCGCTGTTACTCGTAGTAAGTCGAGGGCGTTGAACTGTCTGGTTCCGTCCGGCATTTGACCGTTGTGTAACCCCCGACGGGGCCACCCTGTGTCGCCACCCGATACCGACGGGTCGTCCTTCGGTTATCCCGCCGTTACTAGCGAGTAACGAACCCCCTTGTGCGCGCGGCGAGAATGCACCACGATCGGCGACGCTCGGTCCATTCCCGCACCCCGACAGCCAATCGGGTCGGCGGACTTTCTGGGTCCCCACCGAGTAGGGCCGACAGCAGTGCGGTCGGCTCTTGGGCAGGGGGGTCTTCGCCGTCCGGCGGAGCCTGTCCAGCAGGTTGTGCGTGATGTGTGTCAGGCGCGACCAGTGGTTGTCGCTCGGGGGTGATCGCCGGTGATTCGGGTGCAAAAGCACCTCCGGGTACAGGCGCTCTCCTTCCCGAGGACGTAGCACTTCTCCCATCCCTGCCCGGCTGAGCCGCCGCAACGTGGCAGTCAGGGCCAGGAGATGTACGTCCGAGAAGGAGGAAATTATGATGTCCCAGGTGCGTGGCGGGACCAGATGGAAGCGGTTCGCCGTCGTCATGGTGCCCAGCGTGGCAGCCACGGCAGCGATAGGTGTCGCCCTCGCGCAGGGTGCCCTCGCCGCGTCGTTCAGCGTCTCCGGTCAGTCGTTCAAGGTGTCTGCGGACAAGCTTGACGGCCAGGGCTTCTCGCAGTACGGAGCCATTGACTCGGGTTACACCCTCGACGGTAAGCAGACAGGGCACCCCGTCGCGGTCTCGGCGTTCACGAGCGCCAAGATCACCAACATGTGCCAGTCCGTCGTCACCCCGGGCATCCCGGGGTTCGGTTCCGTCAGCCTCGTGCTGAAGGCCGGCGGCAGCGGTACGCCGGTCGAGGCGGACAACCTGTACATCGACGTCGAGGACCTCGGCGCCGACGCGACGTTCCGCGGCATCGACATCGGTGTTGCCGCCAAGGACACCACCAAGGGTCCGGGCATGAAGGGTGGCGGCGAAGCGGCCAACCCCTACGGCTTCGCTCAGCAGGCCACCTCGGCCACGCTGACCGACGTGAAGCAGACGGCGTGGGCGACCACCGCCGGCACGTTCAAGCTCAGCGGCCTGCACATGTCGGTGTCCGCGGGCACCCACGAGTGCTACTGAGCACCCCAGGGGTGGGCGAGGAGGCCCAGGCCGCTTCGCCCGCCCCGCCGCTCCGCCCGTCGTACGCGGAGCACTCAACGCGTACTTCTCACAGCAATGCCGTTCCAGGGAGCTGTTTCCATGAGCGCCGAGACTCCTGCCGCGCCCGGCCAGAACGATGAGCACTACCTTCAGGTGTTCCGGCGGAACTTCCGTGACTGGAGGGGCGACCGCCCGTTCTGGGCCGGTCTGTTCATCGGGTTCGGCGGTGTCCCCATCGCCTACTTCCCGTACGCGCACCTTCAGGTCGGCCATCTGACGCTGGCGATGTCCACCACCGCCGGAGCCGGCTCCCTGATCATCGGCGTGCTCCTCGTCGTGCTCGGGATCAGCCTCTGGTTCCAGAAGCACGTACGGACGTTCGCCGGTGTCGCCGCGATCCTCCTGGCGCTGGTGTCCATCCCGGTGGCCAACCTGGGCGGCTTCCTGATCGGCTTCCTGTTCTCCCTCATCGGCGGCGCCATGGCGGTCTCCTGGGTTCCCGGCGAACCCGACGAGGGGTACTCCACGCAGCGGTCCCCCGACAAGGAGGGCCTGCCGGACAGCGCGGCGGCCGAGCCCGTCGGACCCGAGGCGGCGGACGGTACGGACTACCCGAACGATCTGTCAGGAACGAGCCCGAGCAACGGGGCGAACGGGAGGCACAGTGCCGGCTGACAAGGTGACCCACGGGACTGATGTGGAGGAGTCCCGTGTGAGAACCGGGCCGCGCCACGCGGCCCCGAGGAAGCCGCTGCTCACCAGGATCCAGATGCCCGCCGGCAAGGCGATAGCCATCGCGGCGATGCCGACGGCCGTCCTCATGGGCATGGGCTTCGTCCCGACGCTCGCCCAGGCCGACGACCACTCCACGTCCAAGACCCTCACGGCGGACGAGTACCAGGCGTGCGTCGAGGCCGTGACCGGCAAGGACGCGTCGGCCACACCGGCGCCGTCCGCCTCGGCGAGCGCGAGCGCGTCGTCCGACCAGGCCACACCGAGCCCCTCCGCGTCGTCGGAGTCCGCGGCACCGGGCAAGACCTCTTCGTCGGATTCAGGTTCCGACGACAAGGCCACGCCCGCGCCCTCGGCGTCCTCCTCCGCGAGCACGCCGAGCACGTCGGACAAGGCGGCGGACAGCGGCGCTTCCACGCCGACCCCCTCGGCGTCGGCGAGCACCACGAACCCGCTCGACCCGCTGGGCGTCGGCGACGCCATCAAGAACATCCTCACGCCCGACGAGACGGCGAGCTCCACACCCGCGCCGTCCGCCTCGGCGAGCGCGAGCGCGAGTGCCGGCACGGACGCGTCCGACGGCAAGAGCGCCTCCGACACCGTCAAGGACACGACCGGCAAGGTCACCGAGACGGTCGGGGACACCACCAAGAAGGCCACCGACACGGCGTCGAAGGCCGCCTCGGACACCACCGAGACGGTCAAGAAGGCAGCCGACGCGGTCACCGAGTCGCCCAGCCCGTCCGCGAGCGCCACCACGAACGCCGCGGACTGCCCCGTCGCGACCGACGACACGGGCGGTGTGGACAACGCGGTCACCCTGCCGGTCGACCCCTGGCACCTCAGCGCCAGTTCGCTGACCCTCAAGGGCGCCGACTACCAGGGCATCGTCAAGGTGCGGACCGCCGACGGCACGATCAAGAAGGTCCTGAAGTACGTCATCTCCGACGGCACCGACATCGGGGACCTGCACCAGACGGTGGACGACAAGCAGAGCGGCAAGACCTACCACGTACAGGCCGCGAAGGGCTCGACGTCCACCATCCGTGACGGCAAGACGATCATGTACACGGAGAGCATCTCCGGGAACCTGCTCGGGCTCATCCCGATCACGTTCGACCCGGACAACCCTCCGCCGCTGAACATCCCGCTGATCTACTTCACCAAGGTGACGGTCGTTCAGGCGGGTCAGTTCGGCGGCACCCTGACCGTCCCCGGACTCCACCAGTACACGACCGGCTGAGTCGTCCAGAGCCCGTCCGGGAGCCGCACAAACGCTGAGGGGCGCCCCCTGTTCGCAGGGGGCGCCCCTCAGTGGCGTACGGAGGCCGGGGGATCAGGCGTGGTCGACCTCGCCCAGGTGGTGCACCCGGACCATGTTGGTGGTGCCGGGGACACCGGGGGGCGAACCGGCGGTCATCACGACGACGTCGCCCTCGTTGAACCGCTTGAGCTTCTGCAGCTCGCGGTCGACCAGTTCGATCATCTCGTCGGTGCTGTTCACGAACGGCACGACGTGCGACTCGACGCCCCAGCTCAGCGTGAGCTGGTTGCGGGTGCCCTCGTCCGTGGTGAAGGCCAGGATCGGCTGGGCGGCGCGGTAGCGGGAGAGCCGGCGGGCGGTGTCACCGGACTTGGTGAAGGCCACCAGACCCTTGCCGCCGAGGAAGTCGGCGATCTCGCAGGCGGCACGGGCGACCGAGCCACCCTGCGTGCGCGGCTTCTTGCCCGGGACCAGCGGCTGCAGGCCCTTGGAGAGGAGCTCCTCCTCGGCCGCGACGACGATCTTCGACATCGTCTTCACGGTCTCGACCGGGTACGCGCCCACGCTGGACTCGGCCGACAGCATGACCGCGTCCGCGCCGTCCAGGATCGCGTTGGCCACGTCGGAGGCCTCGGCGCGTGTCGGACGGGAGTTGGTGATCATCGACTCCATCATCTGGGTCGCGACGATCACCGGCTTGGCGTTGCGGCGGCACAGCTCCACGAGGCGCTTCTGCACCATCGGCACCCGCTCCAGCGGGTACTCGACGGCCAGGTCGCCGCGGGCCACCATGACGGCGTCGAACGCCGCGACGACGCCCTCCATGTTGTCGACCGCCTGCGGCTTCTCCACCTTGGCGATGACGGGGACGCGGCGGCCCTCCTCGTCCATCACCTTGTGGACGTCGTTCACGTCGTCGGCGTCGCGCACGAAGGACAGGGCGACCATGTCGCAGCCCATCCGCAGGGCGAAGCGCAGGTCCTCGACGTCCTTCTCCGACAGCGCCGGCACGTTCACGGCCGCGCCGGGCAGGTTGATGCCCTTGTGGTCGGAGATCACGCCGCCCTCGATGACGACCGTCTTGACCCGGGGGCCGTCGATCTCGACGACCCGCAGCTCGACGTTGCCGTCGTTGATGAGGATCTGGTCGCCCTTGGAGACGTCACCGGGCAGACCCTTGTAGGTCGTGCCGCAGATGTGCTTGTCACCCGGCACGTCCTCGGCCGTGATGACGAACTCGTCGCCACGCTCCAGCTCGACGGGGCCTTCGGCGAAGGTCTCCAGGCGGATCTTGGGGCCCTGCAGGTCGGCGAGCACACCGATGGCGATACCGGTCTCGGCCGAGGCGGCCCGGACACGGTCGTACCGGCCCTGGTGCTCGGCGTGGGATCCGTGGCTGAAGTTGAAACGGGCCACGTTCATGCCGGCCTGGATCAGCGCGACCAGCTTCTCGTGGGAGTCGACCGCGGGGCCGAGAGTACAGACGATTTTCGAACGGCGCATAGGGCGATCCTATCGGTTTGTTTCGCTACGGAATATTCCGTCTGGTGGAAGATACAAATGGGCGGGCGGGCGCTCAGGCGTGGCTTTCCGGCCCGCTCAGACGTTGCCCTTTCCGACCAGCGCGTACGTCTGTGTGGCGATCTCCAGTTCCTCGTCCGTCGGCACCACGGCGACCGCGACGCGCGCGTACGGCGGTGAGATCAGCCGGGGCTCACCGCCGCGTACGGCGTTCAGGTCGCCGTCGACCGCGAGCCCCAGTTCCTCCAGGCCCGTGATCGCGGCCTCGCGCACCGGGGCGGCGTTCTCGCCCACCCCGGCGGTGAAGGCGACGGCGTCCACCCGGCCGAGGACCGCGTAGTAGGCGCCGATGTATTTCTTCAGCCGGTGGATGTAGATGTCGAAGGCGAGCCTGGCCCGCTCGTCGCCCTCGTCGACACGGC
Source organism: Streptomyces sp. NPDC042002 (assembly GCF_055588305.1). Lineage (NCBI taxonomy): Bacteria > Bacillati > Actinomycetota > Actinomycetes > Kitasatosporales > Streptomycetaceae > Streptomyces > Streptomyces sp. NPDC042002. The sequence goes on from NZ_JBVJCT010000003.1 coordinate 503,996, forward strand.
GACGGATCTCCCGCATGTCGTTGTCGCCGCACAGACCGATCAGACCGCTCTTCTTGTTGAGCAAAGTGTCGATCTCGTCCGTGGACATCTTGCCAACGCGCTCCAAATGGAAGATGACGGCCGGATCCACGTCGCCGGAGCGTGTTCCCATCACGAGGCCCTCCAGGGGCGTGAGCCCCATCGAGGTGTCCACGCACCGCCCGCCCCTGACCGCCGACGCCGAGGCCCCGTTGCCCAGATGCAGCACGATGACGTTGACCTCCTCGGGTGCCTTGCCGAGAAGCCCGGCGGTCGCCCGGGAGACGTAGGCGTGCGAGGTGCCGTGGAACCCGTAGCGGCGGATGCGGTGCTCGTCGGCGGTCGCCACGTCGATCGCGTAGCGCGCGGCCGACTCCGGCATCGTCGTGTGGAACGCGGTGTCGAAGACCGCGACCTGGGGGAGGTCGGGGCGCAGCGCCATCGCGGTGCGGATGCCGGTGAGGTTCGCCGGGTTGTGCAGCGGCGCCACCGGGATCAGCCGCTCGATCTCCGCGAGGACCGCCTCGTCGATGACGGTCGGTTCGGTGAAGGTCCGCCCGCCGTGCACCACCCGGTGGCCGATCGCGGCCAGTTCGGGGGAGTCCAGACCGAGTCCGTCCACCGCCAGTTCCGCCGCCACCGCCTTCAGCGCGGCCTCGTGACCGGCGAACTCGGCGGCCCTCTCGCGGGTCTCACCCGTCGTCAGCGCGGTGTGCCGCAGCAGGGAGGTTCCCTCACCGATGCGTTCCACCAGACCGACGGCGAGCCGTGAGCTGTCGCGCATGTCGAGAAGCTGGTATTTGACCGACGAGGAGCCGGAGTTGATGACGAGGACACGGGTGGCCGGCGGGGAGGCGGGCTCGTCGGTCACGGCGGCGGGGGACGGGTGGGCGCTCACTGCTGGGCAGCCTTCTGGTCGGGGGTCTGGGACTGGATCGCCGTGATGGCGACCGTGTTGACGATGTCCTGGACGAGCGCGCCGCGGGACAGGTCGTTGACGGGCTTGCGCAGACCCTGGAGCACCGGGCCGACGGCGATCGCGCCGGCCGAACGCTGCACGGCCTTGTAGGTGTTGTTGCCGGTGTTGAGGTCGGGGAAGATCAGCACGGACGCCTGCCCGGCGACCTTCGACTCCGGCAGCTTGGTCGCCGCGACCGACGGCTCGACGGCGGCGTCGTACTGGATCGGCCCCTCGATCCGCAGGTCGCCGCGGCGCCGGCGCACCAGCTCGGTCGCCTCGCGCACCTTGTCGACGTCGGCGCCCGAACCCGAGGTGCCCGTGGAGTACGACAGCATCGCGATCCGCGGCTCCACGCCGAACTGCTCCGCGGTGGCGGCCGAGGAGATGGCGATGTCGCAGAGCTGCTCGGCGTCCGGGTCGGGGTTCACCGCGCAGTCGCCGTAGACCAGGACCTTGTCGGCCAGGCACATGAAGAAGACCGACGAGACGATCCTCGACTCCGGCCGGGTCTTGATGATCTCGAAGGCGGGCCGGATGGTCGCGGCCGTCGAGTGCACGGCCCCCGACACCATGCCGTCGGCGAGGCCCTCCTGCACCATGAGCGTCCCGAAGTAGTTCACGTCCGCCACGACGTCGTAGGCCAGCTCGACCGTGACCCCCTTGTGGGCGCGCAGTTCGGCGTACTTCTCGGCGAAGGAGTCCCGCAGCGGCGAGGTCTGCGGGTCGACGATCTGGGTGGCGCTGACGTCGATGCCGAGGTCGGCGGCCTTCTTGCGGATCTGGTCGACCGGGCCCAGCAGGGTCAGATCGCAGACACCCCGGCGCAGCAGCACCTCGGCGGCGTGCAGGACGCGCTCCTCGGTGCCCTCGGGAAGCACGACACGGCGCTTGTCGGAACGGGCCTGCTCCAGCAGCTTGTGCTCGAACATCATCGGGGTGACCCGGTCGCTGCTGGGCGCGGAGACCCGCTTCAGCAGGTCGCTGGTGTCCACGTACCGCTCGAAGAGGCCGAGCGCGGTCTCCGCCTTGCGGGGCGTGGCCGCGTTCAGCTTGCCCTCCATGGCGAACAGCGCGGTCGCGGTGGGGAAGGAGTTCCCGGCCACCGAGACGACCGGGGTGCCGGGCGCGAGGCGGGCCGCGAGCGTGAGGATCTCGCTGCTGGGCCGCTCGTCCAGGGTGAGCAGGATGCCGGCTATGGGCGGGGTGCCGGCGCTGTGCGCGGCGAGCGTGCCGATCACCAGATCGGCACGGTCCCCCGGGGTGACCACCAGGCATCCGGGGGTCAGCGCCCGCAGGAAGTTCGGCAGCATCGCGCCGCCGAAGACGAAGTCGAGCGCGTCACGGGCGAGCCCCGCGTCGTCGCCGAGGAGCACCTTGCCGTCGAACGCGTGGGTGATCTGCGCGACGGTGGGAGCGGAGAGCGCGGGCTCGTCCGGAAGGACGTAACAGGGCACCGGGAGCCGGGAGTCGAGCCGCTCCAGGATCTCCGTCCGGTCCTCCGGGGCCACCCGGTTCACCACCATGGCGAGGACGTCGCATCCCAGCCCGTCGTACGCGCGGTAGGCGTTGCGCGTCTCGGAGCGCACCGACTCGGCACTCTCGCCCCGGCCGCCGACGACCGGGATCACGGACGCGGCGAACTCGTTCGCCAGGCGGGCGTTGAGCGCCAGCTCGTCCGGGACCTGCGTGCCGGCGAAGTCGGTGCCGAGGACGAGGACGACGTCGTAGTCACGGGCGACCAGGTGGAAGCGGTCGACGAGGGTGGACACCAGCTCGTCGGTGCCCTGCTCGGCCTGGAGCGCGGACGCCTCGTGGTAGTCCATGCCGTACACCGTCGCCGGGTCCTGCGCGAGCCGGTAGCGGGCCCGCAGCAGCTCGAAGAGCCGGTCCGGACCGTCGTGCACGAGCGGACGGAACACCCCCACCCGGTCGACCTGGCGGGTCAGGAGCTCCATGACCCCCAGTTCGACGACCTGACGGCCGTCACCTCGGTCGATCCCGGTCACGTACACGCTGCGCGTCACGCGTGCTCTCCATCCGTTTCTTCGCCAGGCGGTTTCTGGGCTCGGAAAAAGGGCCCACCAACGTGAGCAGGACCCTCTTGACAATACCTCTGGGGCTGGCTAAGGCGCCCGCCAGGGCGAACGCGCCGGTCGGCCGGGACCGGCGTTCCGGCGGCCCGGCGGATGGGCCGTAGGAGGGAATCGGCGGGTCACCCCGGGCCATGAAACAATCGAACCGGCTCACACGGACCAGCAGGGAGCAGGAGACACAGCACGATGCGCATCGGAGTTCTCACCGCAGGCGGCGACTGCCCTGGCCTGAACGCAGTGATCCGGTCGGTCGTGCACCGAGCGGTCACCAACTTCGGGGACGAGGTCATCGGCTTCGAGGACGGCTACGCCGGGCTCCTCGACGGCCACTACCGCACCCTCGACCTCAACGCCGTCAGTGGCATCCTCGCCCGCGGCGGCACCATCCTCGGCTCCTCCCGGCTGCAGCGCGACCGGCTCCGCGAGGCCTGCGACAACGCGCAGGACATGGCCCGCGAGTTCGGCATCGACGTGCTCATCCCGATCGGCGGGGAGGGCACCCTCACGGCGGCCCGGATGCTGGCGGACGCGGGCCTGCCCGTGGTCGGCGTGCCGAAGACGATCGACAACGACATCTCCGCGACGGACCGCACCTTCGGCTTCGACACCGCCGTCGGCGTCGCCACCGAGGCCATGGACCGCCTGAAGACCACGGCCGAGTCCCACCAGCGCGTGATGGTCGTCGAGGTCATGGGCCGGCACGCGGGCTGGATCGCCCTGGAGTCCGGCATGGCGGCCGGCGCCCACGGCATCTGCCTGCCCGAGCGTCCCTTCGACCCCTCCGACCTCGTCGCGATGGTCGAGGAGCGCTTCGCCCGCGGCAAGCGGTTCGCCGTCATCTGCGTCGCCGAGGGCGCGCACCCCGCCGAGGGCACCATGGACTACGGCCACGGCGCGATCGACCAGTTCGGCCACGAGCGCTTCCAGGGCATCGGCACGGCCCTCGCGTACGAGCTGGAGCGCCGCCTCGGCAAGGAGGCCAAGCCGGTCATCCTCGGCCACGTCCAGCGCGGCGGCTCCCCGACCGCGTACGACCGTGTCCTCGCCACCCGCTTCGGCTGGCACGCCGTCGAGGCCGCGCACCGCGGCGACTTCGGCAGGATGACCGCGCTGCGCGGCACGGACATCGAGATGGTGCCGCTCGCGGACGCGACCACCGAACTGAAGACGGTCCCGAAGGACCGGATGGACGAGGCGGAGTCGGTGTTCTAGTCCCCTCGGGGACGAGAACCGGGCCGGTTGGCGGGCCCCCGGCCTCGTGGCCGGGTGCCTCAGTACGTGCTTCTCGGGTACCTCAGTACGTGCTTCTGCGGACCGTCGACCAGAAGTGGTCGAGGACCCGGTCGAGGAATTCCCGGCCGGACTCGCCGGAGCCGGTGGCGGCCGAAACCCCGCCCCAGTTCAGTGTGGCGATCATCTGCCCCTGGTAGTCGGTGTGCAGCTCCTCCAGCGCGGTCTCCAGGAGGTGCCGGTCCAGGGGGACCACCTTCCCGATCGGGCGCACGTAGGCCTGCCAGCGCGTCGTCACGGCGCTGCGCAGCAGGTCGGTGAGCCGGCCGTCGCGGCCCGTCACGGTGATGAAGTCGGGCAGCGAGAGTTCCAGCGCCTCGGCGAGCGCGGTCGACTGCCGTTCGGTGCCGCGCCAGCTGTCGGACTCCTCCATCCGCTCGTAGGCGAGGAGTTCGATCCCGACGGCGTGTGCCACGTCCTCCGGGGTGAGATCGCGCGCGACGCGGTGTTCGCGCAAGGTGCGCGGGGCGCCTATGAGGTCACCCGCCGAGCACCACAACACGCCTGCGAGGGCGGTGAGTTCGGGGCTGCTCGGCGCGGTGATGCCGCGTTCCCAGGCGGTGACGAGATCGGGTGTGACGTACGGCAGCCCGTACGAGGCTCTCAGTCCGTACGCGACGTGCTCGGGCCCCATTCCGAGTGCCGCCCGCAGTCTTCGGGCGGCGGGGGCGTTGAAGGGCGGGGTGGGCTGTTGGGCTTGCGGTCGGTGCACGCGCACAAAGTATGGGTTTGGGGCGGCGATGACTACGGTCTGTTCAGCCATAATCACAGATCGTAGGAACATACGGTTTCGGCCGCGGCCTTGAATTCGCCGTACCGGAACGGGAGTTCACCGTTTCCAAGGACCGAGTGGGACCCGGGACGTACTCGCCCGACGAGGCGCCCCTCGGGTGCGAGCGCCCGCAGGACCGACGGCCCCGCCGTGATCTCGCCCGGCGGCTGCCCTGCCGCTGGGTCAGCCCTTCGCCCAGCGGTACTGCAACTCCGGCCGCCCGACTGCCCCGTACCGCGGAGCGCGGGCCGCCAGGCCCGCCTCCACCAGGTGCTCCAGATAGCGCCGGGCGGTGATCCGGGAGATGCCGACGGCCTCGGCGGCCTTGGCCGCCGTCAGCCCGGTGGCGTGGTCCCGGAGGGTGACGGTCACGCGTTCCAGGGTCGGCGCGCTCAGGCCCTTGGGCAGTGCGGCCGGACCCGGAGCCCGCAGGGCGGCCAGTGCGCGGTCCACCTCGTCCTGGCCGCTCGCCTCGCCGGACGCCGCGCGGAACTCCGCGTACCGGATCAGCCGGTCGCGCAGGGTGGCGAAGGTGAACGGCTTCAGCACGTACTGGACGACCCCGAGCGACACCCCCTCCCGTACGACCGCCAGGTCGCGCGCGGACGTCACCGCTATGACGTCGGCGTGATAGCCGGCGGCGCGCAGGGAGCGGGCGAGCTGGAGGCCGTGCGTGTCCGGCAGGTGCAGGTCGAGCAGCAGCAGGTCCACGGGCGTACGGTCCAGCGCGCGGCGCGCCTGCGCACCCGTGTGGGCCTTGCCGACCGACGTGAAGCCGGGGACCCGGCCGACGTACATGACGTGCGCGTCGGCGGCGACGGGATCGTCCTCGACGACGAGCACACGGATCGGATCGCTCATGCGCCGCCTCCAGGCAGAACGGGCTCGGACGGCCGGGTGGACCGAGTGGGCCGGGGCGCCTGAGCGGGCCGGGGTGACGGGGACGTCCGGAGGGACCCGGACGGAACGGAGCCGGTGGGTACGGAGCCGGTGGGTACGGGCTCCGTGCCCGCGGTCGTGGCCGAGTCCGGGCCCGGGGCCCGGTTCGGGGCGGAGCCGGAGTCCGCGGGCGGCGCCGGGAGCGGTAGCCGTACTTCGAACTCCGCTCCGCCGTCGGCTCCTTCGCGTACCTCCAGCGTGCCCGCGTGGCGGCTCACCGTCTGCCGGGCGAGGGCCAGACCGAGGCCGCGGCCACCGGGGCCCGCCGGTTTCGTGGACCAGCCGCGACGGAAGACCTGCTCGGCGTGGGCGGGGTCCACCCCGGAGCCGGTGTCGGCGACCCGCAGCACCAGGGCGGAGTCGTCCGTGAACGCCGTCACCGTGACGCGGGCGCCCACCGTGCCCCGCGCCGCGTCCATCGCGTTGTCGATCAGATTGCCGAGGACGGTGACCAGGTCACGCGCGGAGAGCGAGGCCGGGAGCAGTCCGTCGTCGATGCCGCTGTCCTCGGAGACCACGAGCTCCACACCGCGCTCGTTCGCCTGCGCCGCCTTGCCCAGCAGCAGCGCGGCGAGGACGGGTTCGCTGACCGCGGAGATCACCTCGTCGGTGAGGGCCTGCGCCAGCTCCAACTCGGCGGTGGCGAAGTCGACGGCCTCCTCGGCGCGGCCCAGTTCGATGAGGGAGACCACCGTGTGCAGACGGTTCGCCGCCTCGTGCGCCTGCGAGCGCAGCGCCTGGGTGAAACCGCGCTCCGAGTCCAACTCGCCCGTCAGCGCCTGGAGTTCCGTCACATCGCGCAGGGTGGCCACCGTGCCCCGGCGTTCGCCGCCGGACACCGGGGAGGTGTTCACCACCAGCACGCGCGTGTCCGTCAGGTGGACCTCGTCCACCCGGGGCTCCGCCGACAGCAGCGCGCCCGTCAGCGGTGCGGGCAGCCCGAGTTCGGCCACCGAACGGCCGACCGCGTCGTCCGTCACGCCGAGCAGCTCCCGCCCGCCGTCGTTCATCAGCGCCACCCGGAACTGCCCGTCCAGCATCAGCAGCCCCTCGCGCACGGCGTGCAGCGCGGCCTGGTGGTAGTCGTGCATACGGCTCAGCTCGGCCGCGTTCATGCCGTGGGTGGATCGGCGCAGCCGGGCGTTGATGACGTACGTGCCGACACCGCCCAGCAGCAGCGCGCCCGCCGCGACCCCGATCAGGGCCGTGACCTGGTCCTGGACGCGTTCGCTGATCGCCTGGACCTTGATGCCCGCGCTGACCGCGCCGATGGTCCGCTCACCGTCCTGGATCGGGGTGACGGCACGCACGGAGGCGCCGAGGCTGCCCGTGTACGTCTCGGTGAAGGACCTGCCCGCCAGTGCGGGCCGGAAGTGCCCGAGGAAGTGCTTGCCTATCAGCTTCTCCTCGGGGTGCGTCCAGCGGATGCCCCTCGGATTCATGATCGTCACGAAGTCGACGCCGGTGTCCCGCTGCACCCGTAGCGCGTACGGCTGGAGTTCCCCGGTGGGGTTCGCGGTGCCGATGGCCGCGTGGACGGACGGGGCGTCGGCGACCGAGCGCGCGACGGCCATCGCCTGACGGCCGGCGGCCTCCTCGGCCTGGCTGCGGTCGCTGACGTAGGTGAACAGCGCGTACCCGGCGACGAGGACCGCGATCAGCACGGCCTGCATGCCGAAGAGCTGGCCGGCCAGGCTGCGGGGCCGCGGGACACGGGGGAGACGCATGCCGTTCAGTGTGCCTCGCCCGGACGGGTGCTCTTCCGGACGACGGGAACCCGGATGGCTTTGCCGGGGAACGGAAGCCGGGCCACGCCATCCGAATCCGACGGAGTGAGCCGAACGGCTCTTCCGGGGCGCGTGGAACGAGGGGGGACATCCGGGCCCCGGGACCGGACGGCTGGCCCGGGGCGCGTGAACTCAATGAACGGAATGGTGACCGCCCTCACATGCCGGGAGATAGTCCCCTCATCCCCCCGGGAGTCCACGCCTCCCGGTTTCCCCGGACGTGAGCCGCACGCCGGGTTCCGCCGGACGTGAGCCGCACGCCGGATGATGCCGACGACGTCGTCAAGGAGGGCAGCCGTGGCCAGCACGCCGCAAACGGCACCTGCCGCACCCGCCGCCAAGCGGGACCGCACGCACTATCTGTACATCGCCGTGATCGGCGCCGTGATCCTCGGGATCGCGGTGGGCCTGATCGCCCCCGACTTCGCCGTCGAGCTCAAGCCCATCGGTACGGGCTTCGTGAACCTGATCAAGATGATGATCTCCCCGATCATCTTCTGCACGATCGTGCTGGGCATCGGCTCGGTCCGCAAGGCCGCCAAGGTCGGCGCCGTCGGCGGTATCGCGCTCGGCTACTTCCTGGTCATGTCGCTGGTCGCGCTCGCCATCGGTCTGGTCGTCGGCAACATCCTGGAGCCGGGCAGCAGTCTGGCGATGACCGACGCGGTCAAGCAGGCCGGCCAGGGGCAGGTGTCCGCGGAGGCGCTGCCGCCGGTCGACTTCGTGCTCTCGATCATCCCGACCACGATGATCTCGGCGTTCACCGAGGGCCAGGTCCTGCAGACCCTGCTCGTCGCGCTGCTCACCGGGTTCGCGTTGCAGGCCATGGGGCCGGCCGGACAGCCGGTCCTGCGGGGCGTGGAGCACATCCAGCGGCTCGTCTTCCGTATCCTCGCGATGGTCATGTGGGCGGCCCCGCTCGGGGCCTTCGGCGCCATCGCAGCCGTCACCGGTTCCGCCGGCCTGGACGCGCTCAAGAGTCTCGCCGTGCTGATGCTCGGCTTCTACGTCACCTGCTTCCTCTTCGTCTTCGTCGTGCTCGGCGCGGTGCTGCGCGTGGTGACGGGTCTGAACATCCTCACGTTCCTGAAGTACCTGGGCCGGGAGTTCCTGCTCATCCTGTCCACCTCGTCCTCCGAGTCCGCGCTGCCGCGGCTCATCGCGAAGATGGAGCACCTGGGCGTCGGCAAGTCGGTGGTCGGCATCACCGTCCCGACCGGCTACTCCTTCAACCTCGACGGCACGATGATCTACATGACGATGGCCTCGCTCTACATCGCCGACGCGATGGGCAAGCCGATGTCGGTCGGGGAGCAGATCCCGCTCCTGCTCTTCCTGCTCGTGGCGTCCAAGGGGGCGGCGGGCGTCAGCGGGGCGGGCCTCGCCACGCTGGCCGGCGGCCTTCAGTCGCACAAGCCCGCCCTGGTGGACGGCGTCGGACTCATCGTCGGCATCGACCGCTTCATGAGCGAGGCACGCGCGCTGACGAACTTCGCCGGCAACGCCGTGGCCACGGTCCTGATCGGCACCTGGACGAAGGAGATCGACAAGGAGCGGGTGGCCAGGGTCCTCGCCGGAGAGCTTCCCTTCGACGAGAAGACCCTGCTGGACGACGCCGGCACCTCCGCCGCCACAGCCGCCCCCGCCGATGTCCACGGCGACGTACCGGAGCAGGGCGGCGAGAAGGAACCGGCCACGGCGTAGCGGCCCCTCAGACGCCGGGCGGCCGGGCATCCCCCCCACGGGCCCGGCCGCCCGGTGCGCCGATGAAGGCGACCGAGTCCTCGGAGGTCCCTGACTCCTCCGAGGACTCAGTCGCTCAGCTTCGCCACGAGTTCGGTGGCGCGTGAGGCGGGTACGCCCGCCGCGGTCAGCATGGTGACCGTGGCGGAGCTGCCCGCCTCCTCCGCCGCCAGGAGCCCGTCGTTCACCGCCTCCATGAGGGCGAACAGGGTCTGCTCGTGCACGTACGCCAGCGCGTTCGGGGGCAGCGGCGACGCGAACACGCCCTGTTCCAGGCCGCGTCGGAGGATCTCCGCACAGGCCTCGCGGACCGGCGTGAGGCGTTCTCGGATGCCCTGCATGGTGACACTGCGCTGGGCGAGGGCGACCAGCAGCCGGTAACGGTCGGCGATCTCCCAGACGGCCAGGGTCGAGCGGGCCAGTGACTCGGCCGGGTCCGCGACCCCTTCGCGGCCCGCCGCGTGCGCCGCCGCGACCGCCGCCACGGCCTCGTCGGTCAGGGTGCCGACCAGCGCCTCGCGGCTGGGGAAATGCCCGTACACCGTACGCCGTACGACACCCGCCGCCCGGGCGATCTGGTCCATGGACGCGTCGGGGTCACGCAGCAGTTCGGCGAGCGCGACGTCGAGGATGCGGCGGCGGTTCACATCGGCGCGGCTCGGGTTACCCGTGGTCATGGCTGCCATTCTGCCCGCCCGTCGGGCGACCTCCCGTCCTGCGGTCACGGGGTCTCCACCTCCTTCGTTTGCACAGCCCTGTGCAATCTCGTATATTGCACAGCGTTGTGTAATTGCACTCCACTGTGCAAGTCCTGAAGCGCAAGTCCTGGTGCGGACGGATCTCCGTACCCGTCGACGAAGGAAGGGCGACCGTAGCCATGCGTCTCGTCATGAACGAACCGGTCGAGAGGATGGACCGGCCCTACCCCAGGCGGTGGTGGGCGCTGCTTGTGCTCTGCCTGAGCCTGCTGATCATCGTGATGGCGAACACCGCCCTCACGGTCGCGGCTCCCGACATGACCCAGGACCTCGGCCTGTCCAGCGCCGACCTGCAATGGGTCATCGACGGCTACACCGTCCCGTACGCCGCGCTGATGCTGCTGCTCGGCGCCATCGGGGACAAGTACAGCCGGCGCGGCGCGCTCATCCTGGGGCTCGTCGTCTTCGGCGGCGGCGCGGTCGCCGGTTCGCTCGTCGACAGCTCCACCGGGGTCATCGCGGCCCGCGCCGTCATGGGTGTCGGCGCCGCGCTGATCATGCCCGCCACGCTCTCCCTGCTCGCCGCGACCTTCCCGCGCGCCGAGCGGGCCAAGGCGATCGTCCTGTGGACCGCCACCGCCGGACTCGCCATCGCCGCCGGGCCGTTGGTCGCCGGCGCCCTGCTGGAGAACCACGGCTGGTCCTCCACGTTCCTGATCAACGTGCCGATCGCCGTTCTCGCCATCGTCGGCGCCCTCGTCCTCGTACCGCCGTCCAAGGCCGCGCACCACAACCGCATCGACTTCGTCGGCGGGCTGCTCTCCGTCGTCTGGATCGGCTCGCTGGTCTACATGATCATCGAAGGCCCGCACTTCGGCTGGGGCGTGAAGGCCGTGACCGCCGCGGTGGTCGCCGGGGTCGGGCTGGTCCTCTTCGTCCTGTGGGAGCTGCGCCACCCGCGCCCCGTCATCGACGTACGACGTTTCGCCCAGCGCCGTTTCGCGGGCTCGAACCTCGCCGTCGCCCTCTTCTTCCTGGCCGTCTTCGGCGCCTTCTACTACCTCACCCAGCACCTCCAGTTCGTCCTCGGCTACGACGCGCTGGACACCGGAGTACGGATGCTGCCGCTCGCCGGCGCCGTCTTCGTGGGCTCGGCGCTCACCGGGTACCTCACTCCGCGCATCGGCATGAAGTTCACGGTCACCGCGGGCATGGTCGGCGGCACGACGGCGCTGGCGCTGCTCACCCGGGTGGACGCCTCCTCGGCGTACGGCGACTTCGTGCTGCCCCTCGTCATCCTCGGCCTCGCCATCGGACTCGCGCTCTCGCCCTGCACGGACGCCATCATGGGCGCCTTCCCCGAGGCCGAACTGGGCGTCGGCGGCGCGGTCAACGACACCTCGCTGGAGCTCGGCGGCTCGCTCGGCATCGCCATCCTCGGCTCGGTGCTGGCGAGTTCGTACTCCTCGCACCTCGCGGACGCGACCGCGGGCAGCAAGCTCCCGGCGGGCACCCTGGCCACGGCCCAGGACTCGGTGGGCGCCGGATACGCCGTCGCCCAGGGCATCGGCGACAAGGCCCGCCAGATCGGCGAGCAGGCGGCGCATTCGGCCAGCCCCGAGCAGGCCGCCCAGTTGAAGGCGCAGGCCGGCCAACTCGCCCACGGCGCACGGCAGATGGCGGACGCGGTCGGCTCGTCCTTCTCGCACGCGGTGGCGCACACCAGCCTCGTCGGAGCGGTGATCCTGGGCGTGGGCACGGTACTGGTGGCGGTGCTGCTGCCGGGCAAGGGCCGTACGGGGGCCGAGAACGAGGCGGGGAACCCGGCCGACACGGAGCCTGGGACCGAGTCCGGTACCGAGTCCGGTACCGAGTCCGGTACCGAGTCCGGTACCGAGACCGAGACCGAGACCGAGACCGAGCCCGAGACCGAGACCGAGACCGAGACCGAGACCGGCCCCGAGGCCGAGAACAAGGCAGAGGCCGGGAGCGAGGCCGACGCTGAGGGCGAGGCCGGGAGCGAGGCCGACGCCGAACCTGAGGCCGAGGCCGGGAAGGCTGCCGAGCGGGAGGGCGACGGCGCGGCCGAAGGACACGGCGGTGGTCCGGCCGGAACCGTGACCCCCCGGGCCGCCGTCTCGTAGAACATGCACTACCGTGGGGGGGGGGGGGGGGAGGGGGGGGGAGGGGGGGGACAGGTTGTGGGGGGCAAAAAGAACGGAAAGCCAAACGGGCAGGAATGAACGCGCGCCGTGCGGTCCAACCACACACCCGACC
>NZ_JBVJCT010000003.1:516583-526987 GCF_055588305.1 Streptomyces sp. NPDC042002
CCCCCCCCCCCCCCCCCCCCCCCCCCCCCCCCCCCCCCCCCCCCCCCCCCCCCCCCCCCCCCCCCCCCCCCCCCCCCCCCCCCCCCCCCGGCACAGCACGTTCTGCGGAGGACACCGAGCATGAAGATCGACTGGGACCGGCGTACGTGCGCGCGGCGCGGCCACGTGACGTACGCGCCCGACGAGCGGGTGCTACGGGAGCGGCTGCGCGCCGAGACGGGCCTCGGCGAGGCATGGCGCTGTCTGCGCTGCGGCGACTTCGCGCTCGGCGATCCGCACGGCTCCGGCCCCGCGGACGAGGCGCCGCTCGTGGCGCGCGGCAAGGTGCTCCGCGACCTGTTCATCCTGCGCTTCCTCGCGATCGAGCGGGCCGTGCGCGGGGTGTTCATCGTGCTGGTCGCGGTCGCCGTCTGGAAGTTCAGCAACAGCCAGTACGCGGTGCGCCGGCTCTTCGACGAGTACCTCGACGTCCTCAGGCCGGTCTTCCGGCACTTCCACTACGACCTCGACCACTCGCCCGTCGTCGGCACCATCCAGAAGACCTTCGGCTACAAGCACTCCACACTGCTGCTGGTCGCGGTCCTGCTGCTGGCGTACGCGCTGATCGAGCTCGTCGAGGCGGTCGGCCTCTGGTACGCCAAGCGCTGGGCGGAGTACCTCACGGTCGTCGCCACCGCCGCCTTCCTCCCGCTGGAGATCTACGAACTCACCGAGCACATCAGCGGGTTGAAGATCGCGACGCTGGTCCTGAACGTCCTCGCGGTTCTCTACATCGCCCTCGCCAAACGGCTGTTCGGCCTGCGCGGCGGACACAGGGCGTTCGAGGCGGAGCGGCAGAGCGCGTCGCTTCTGGAGGTGGAGGCGTCGGCCGGGGTCATGGTCTGACACCCGGGCCCCCGCCCGGTACGCACGGTCCCTTGCGCCTCAGTCGCCCTTTCCGAGGGTCTCGGCCACGGCGCGCGGCAGCCACGCCCGCGCGTCGCCGAAGGGGAAACCGAGCTCGGCGGCCCGGGAGTTGTCCATGCCGTAGGAACGGCGGAAGGAGAAGGGTGAGATCTCGCCCACCTCGACGACCCCCAGGACCGCCCTGCCGTCCGGGAGGTGCGCGGTGATCGCCTCGCACAACTCCTGTGTGGTCAGCGGCCCGTGGGAGGCCGCGTTGACCGGGCCGGTGAAGTCCTCGCCCGCCGCCCAGAACAGGAAGTCGGCGATCTCCTCGACGTGGATGTAGGTCGCCGGGTGGTTCACGGGCGGCACGGCGATCGTCTCGCCCCTGCGGATCCGGTCGGCGTAGTGCTCCAGGCGGCCGGTGAAGTCGTCGCCCCCGCCCAGCACATGGGCGACCCGCACGGCCACGTACGGGAAGCCGGGACCGGCCGCGAACACCGCCTCGGCCTGCCGCTTGCCCTCGCCGTAGTGCGCTTCGAGGAACTTCGCCTCGTCCCAGGGCAGTCCGAGGTCGACGGCGACCGTACGGGCATCCACGGCGTCCTCGGTGACCGGGTCCGCCGTGTCCTCGTACTCGTACACCTCGACGGTGGACGTCATCACATACCGGCGCGTGCGCCCCGCGAAGACCCGGCGGGCGATCTCCGCCTGCCGCGGTGTGTAGCAGACCTGGTCGACGACGACATCGAAAGTCCGTGACCCCAGCGCCTTTTCCAGGGAGTTCTCGTCATCGCGGTCGGCGATCAGATGAATCGTCCCGGCGGGCGGTGCCGACGAGCCGCGATTGATGACGGTGACCCGGTCTCCCGCGGCCGTCAGCCGGGCTATGAGACGCTTTCCGAAATACCGGTTTCCGCCGATGACGCAGATCTCTCGCATGCCGACCTTTCCTGTTTCCCCGCACTCGTGCCCCATGCGTCCATGCACGCGGGCACCCGTTCTCCACGCACCCCGTCACCGATCGCCGGGCGTTCCCGGTGCTTCGGGCTGTGGTCATAATTCTCCCGTCGCGGGGGTCAGGCCCGAAGGGGGAGACATGGGAGATCCGGCTGTCGCACCGAAGGAAACACGGCATCCGCGCGCCGTCTCCGGCGAAACGTCGGCGGGCTTCGACGCGCTGGACCGGCAGATCCTGGAACTGCTCCAGAGCGACGGCCGTATCAAGCTCAGCGAGCTGGGCCGCCGGGTCCGGCTGAGCCCGGCGGCGGTCGCGGAGCGGGTGCGCCGGCTGGAGGCGACGGGCGCGATCACCGGCTACGGCGCCCGGGTCTCCGCACCCCGCCTCGGCTACGGCATCCAGGCATTCATCCGCGTCAACCCGCACGGCGGGTACACCCTCAAGCATCCGCGGACCCTGGAACTGCTGGCCCGTCCCGAGGTCACCGAGGTCCACCACGTCGTCGGTGAGGACTGCTGGATCCTCAAGGTCGCCGTCGAGGACACCATCCACCTGGAGGACGTCCTGGAACAGACCTCCGCGCTGGGGCGGACGACGACCTCGATCGTGCTGTCCTCACCGGTGGACCGCAAACCGCTGCTGCCGCGCACCTCACGCTGAGCCCCGCTGCCCCGCTGCCCCGCTGCCCCGCGCAGAGGCGTCCGCCCGCCGCCGCTTGCCTTGACGTCGGCGTCAAGGATTACCGTCGGGGCATGCGAATCGGCGAGCTGGCCGCACGGGCCGGGACGACCACGCGGACTCTGCGCTACTACGAGTCCCGGGGGCTGCTGCCCGCGCGGCGGGGCGGGAACGGGTACCGGACGTACGACGAGGACGACCTGAGGCTGCTCCGGCAGATCAGGACGCTGCAGGACTTCGGGTTCGACCTGGAGGAGACACGGCCCTTCGTGGAGTGTCTGCGGGCCGGGCACCCCGAGGGCGACTCGTGCCCGGCGTCCCTGGACGTCTACCGCCGCAAGCTCGGCGAGCTCGACGCGCTGATCGACGAGCTGCGGTCGGTGCGCGCGCAGGTCGGCGAGCAGCTGGCGCGGGCGGAACGGGCGCGCGACGAGCTGGCGGCCGACGCGGAGGTTCCGGGCGGTCCGGAACCCGTATGCGAACTGGGAGGGCGGACGCGATGATCAGGGCGGCAGGCGTGGCCGAAGTGACGGACGCGGACTTCGGGGCGGAGGTGATCGGCTCGGAGCTGCCCGTGCTGGTGGAGTTCACGGCCGACTGGTGTCCGCCGTGCCGGCAGATGGGCCCGGTGCTCAGCGAGCTGGCCTTCGAGGAGGGCGACCGGTTCAAGGTGGTCCAGCTGGACGTGGACACCAATCCGGAGACCACGCTGGCGTACGGCGTGCTCTCGATGCCGACGTTCATGGTCTTCCGCGACGGTGAGCCCGTGAAGTCGATGGTGGGCGCCCGGGCCAAGCGACGGTTGCTGCAGGAGCTGTCGGACGTGATCTGACCCCACCCGGCCGACAACCCGGCAGATAAAAAAATCCCCTGGGCAATTGCGCCCGGGGGATTTCTCTGCGTATATTCAATGATTCGCGACTTCGAGGGATCGAGTCGTGAAGAAGTTCACTAGGCGCAGTATATCTGGGTGGGAGCGGAATTGTCAAACAAGGAATCGCACACGGAATTCCCCGACGATGAACTGCGAAGCGAGCAGGAATTCATCGACGGGTTGTACGCGCGGGTGGACGCCCTGCGCGGTGTCACCGAGGCCTCCGTCGAGGACGCGCTCGCCCAGGGCGACACGCCCATGCAGGCCCGGCTCGAACGGGACGTCCTGGTCGCCGAACGCTCGGGGCTGCTGGCCGCGCTGAACGCCGTGGACGGTTCGCTCTGCTTCGGCCGTATCGACCTGGCCCCGGTGGAATCCCCCGTGGAAGGGGCGCCCTCCGCCGGCGTCACCCACCACATCGGCCGGATCGGCATCCGTGCCGACGACAGCGAGCGCACCCCGATCCTCATCGACTGGCGCGCCCAGGTCGCCCGCCCCTTCTACCTGGCCACCGGTCACACCCCGATGGGCCTGCGCCGCCGCCGGCACATCGGCACCGAGGGCCGGCATGTCACCGACCTGCACGACGAGATCCTGGACCTCGGCGACCGTGAACGCACCGGTCACGAGGACCCGACCGGCGACGCCGTGCTGCTCGCCGCGCTCAACTCGGCCCGCACCGGCCGGATGAGCGACATCGTGCAGACCATCCAGGCCGAACAGGACCGGATCATCCGCGCGCCGCACCGGGGCATCATGGTCGTCGAGGGCGGTCCCGGTACCGGCAAGACGGCCGTCGCCCTGCACCGCGCCGCGTATCTGCTGTACGAGTACCGGGAACTGCTCGCCAAGCGGGCCGTCCTGATCGTCGGCCCCAACCCGGCCTTCCTCGGCTACATCGGCGAGGTGCTGCCCTCGCTCGGTGAGACCGGCGTGCTGCTCTCGACCGTCGGTGAGCTCTTCCCCGGCGTCCACGCGACGGCCGTGGACACGCCCGGGGCGGCCGCCGTGAAGGGCCGTGCCGAGATGGCCGATGTGCTGGCCGGGGTCGTCCGGGACCGCCAGGCCCTCCCCGACCCGGTGATCGCGATCGAGCACGACCGGGACGTCCTGATGCTCGACGCGGGCCTCGTCCAGGTGGCCAGGGAACGCGCCCGCGCGGCCGACCTGCCCCACAACGTCGCCCGCGAGCACTTCGAGGGCCACATCCTCAACACCCTCACCGACATGCTGGCCGAACGCATCGGCACGGACCCCTTCGACGGCTCCAACCTCCTCGACCCGAGCGACATCACCCAGATCCGCGACGAACTCGCCGAGAACCCCGAAGTCTGGTCGGCCATCGATCAGTTGTGGCCGAGGCTGACCCCGCAGCGACTGGTCGCCGACTTCCTGGCCGACCCGTACGGCCATGTCCCGGACGAGGACGCGGCGGCGATCCACCGCCCGCTGACCGGCGCCGGTGACTGGACCGGCGCGGACGTCCCGCTCCTCGACGAGGCCGCCGAACTGCTCGGCGAGGACGACCGGGTCGCCCGGGCGCTGGCCGACCAGGAACGCCGTACGCAGATCGCCTACGCGCAGGGCGTGCTCGACGTCTCCTACGCCTCACGGACGTACGAGTTCGAGGACAAGGAAGAGGAGGACTCCGAGATCCTGTCCGCGCACAACATCATCGACGCCGAGCGGATGGCGCAGCGGCACGAGGAGGACGACCACCGCAGCGCCGCCGAACGCGCCGCCGCCGACCGGACCTGGGCCTTCGGCCACATCATCGTCGACGAGGCGCAGGAGCTGTCGCCGATGGCCTGGCGGCTGCTGATGCGGCGCAGCCCCACCCGGTCGATGACGCTCGTCGGCGACCCCGCGCAGACCGCGGAGGCGGCGGGGGTCGGCTCGTGGGAGGAGATCCTCTCCCCGTACGTCGAGGACCGCTGGGAGCACACCCGGCTCGGCGTCAACTACCGCACCCCGTCCGAGATCATGGACGTGGCCGCCGGTGTGGTGCGGGCAGAGCGCCCCGGGTTCGAGCCGCCGCGCTCCGTCCGCTCCACCGGGGTACGGCCCTGGGCGCGGGAGGCCGGGGACGACCTGCCCGGCGCGGTCGCCAAGGCCGTCGCCGAACTGACCCCCGCCGAAGGACGGCTCGCGGTGATCGCGCCGCGCGCCCTGCACACCGCGCTCGCCGGCCGGCTCGACGGGGTGACGGCGGGTCAGGAGCCCGACCTCACCCGCACGGTGGTGCTCCTCGACCCCCGGCAGGCCAAGGGCCTGGAGTTCGACTCCGTCCTGGTGGTCGAGCCCGCGTCGTACGGGACGAGCGACCTGTACGTGGCGCTGACCCGGGCCACCCAGACCCTGGGCGTCCTGCACACCGGGGAACTGCCCGCGCCGCTGCGGGGTACGGGTCTGGAGTGACCGGCGCGGGGTGCCGGTCCGGAGTGACGGTGGGCTCGCCGGTCCCGCCGCCTCGCTCCTGACCGGTCCCCGTGGCCGCGCCGCCGGGGACCGGGTACGCGCAGCCTCTAGGCCGGCCGCAGCCACACCGTCGCGAGGGGTGGCAGGGTCAGCTGGATGCTGGCCGGGCGGCCGTGCCAGCCCCGGGGTTCCGGTTTGACGGGGTCGGGGTTGGTGACGTCGCTGCCGCCGTAGCGAAGGGCGTCGGTGTTGAGGACTTCGTGCCAGGCGGGGATGTCCTCGGGGACGCCGAGGCGGTAGTTGTGGCGGACGGCGGGGGAGAAGTGGGAGACGGCGAGCAGGGGCGTGCCGTCGGCGGCGTGGCGCAGGAAGGCGAAGACGTTGTCGTCGGCGGAGTCCCCGGTGATCCAGCCGAAGCCGGCCGGGTCGGTGTCGCGTTCCCACAGGGCCGGCTGGTGCTGGTAGGTGGTGTTGAGGTCGCGGACGAGGTCGCGGACGCCCCGGTGGTCGGCTTCGGCGCCGTAGGCGGGGTCGAGGAGCCACCAGTCGGGGCCGTGGGCCTCGGACCATTCGGCGCCCTGGGCGAACTCCTGTCCCATGAAGAGGAGTTGCTTGCCGGGGTGGGCCCACATGAAGGCGAGGTAGGCGCGCAGGTTGGCGCGTTGCTGCCACCAGTCGCCGGGCATCTTGGAGACGAGTGAGCGTTTGCCGTGCACGACCTCGTCGTGGGAGATCGGCAGGACGTAGTTCTCGCTGTACGCGTACACCATCGAGAACGTCATCTCGTCGTGGTGGTACTTCCGGTGGACCGGCTCGTGGGACACGTAGTCCAGCGAGTCGTGCATCCACCCCATGTTCCACTTCAGCCCGAACCCCAGACCGCCGAAGCCTCCGGGGCCGACGTGGTGGGTGGCCCGGGTGACGCCGTCCCACGCCGTGGACTCCTCGGCGACGGTGACGACGCCGGGGTTGCGGCGGTAGACGGTCGCGTTCATCTCCTGGAGGAAGGCGACGGCGTCCAGGTTCTCGCGGCCGCCGTGTTCGTTGGGGGTCCACTGGCCGGGTTCGCGGGAGTAGTCGAGGTAGAGCATGGAGGCGACGGCGTCGACGCGCAGGCCGTCGATGTGGAACTCCTCGCACCAGTAGGTGGCGTTGGCGACGAGGAAGTTGCGGACCTCGCGGCGGCCGTAGTCGAATTCGAGGGTGCCCCAGTCGGGGTGGTCGGCGCGCTGGGGGTCGGCGTGTTCGTAGAGGGGCCGTCCGTCGAATGCGGCCAGGGCCCACTCGTCCCGCGGGAAGTGGGCGGGGACCCAGTCCATGAGGACGCCGATGCCGGCTCGGTGGAGGGCGTCGACGAGGTGTCTGAAGTCGTCGGGCGTGCCCAGGCGGGCGGTGGGGGCGTAGAAGCCGGTGACCTGGTAGCCCCAGGAGCCGCCGAAGGGGTGTTCGGCGACGGGCATGAGTTCTACGTGGGTGAAGCCGAGGTCGGCGACGTAGGCGGGGAGCTGGTCGGCGAGCTGACGGTAGGTCAGACCCGGTCGCCAGGACGGCAGATGCACCTCGTACACCGAGAACGGCGCCTCATGGGCCGGCCGGGCGGCCCGCTTCTCCAGCCACTCGGCGTCCTGCCATTCGTAGTGGGACGCGTGGACGATCGAGGACGTGAGGGGCGGGACCTCCGTGCGGCGGGCCATCGGGTCCGCGCGCAGGGTGCGGGAACCGTCGGGGCGCGTGATGTCGAACTTGTAGAGCTCGCCCTCGCCTATCGCCGGTACGAACAGCTCCCAGACGCCCGAGGAGCCGAGCGACCTCATCGGATGGCCCGTGCCGTCCCAGAAGTTGAAGCCGCCGGCCAGCCGGACACCGCGCGCGTTCGGAGCCCACACGGTGAACCGGGTTCCGGTGACGCCCTGTTGCTCCATCGGCTCGGCGCCGAGCGCCCGCCACAGCTCCTCGTGCCGGCCCTCGCCGAGCAGATGCAGGTCCAACTCGCCGAGCGCCGGCAGGAATCGGTACGCGTCCTCGGTCTCCAGCACCGTCCCCTCGTACGCCACGAGCAGCCGGTACGCGTCCGGGACCGCGCGCAGCCGCAGCAGCCCGGAGAAGAAACCGTCCCCGTCGTCGCGCAGTTCGGCGCGCAGGTCGTCCGTGACGACGGTGACGCCGAGCGCGTACGGGCGGAAGGCGCGGAAGGCGACACCGCCAGGTATCGGATGGGCGCCCAGCACTCCGTGCGGATCGTGGTGCGTACCGTCGAGCAGCCGCTGCCGGTCCGCCGGGCCGACACCGGCGAAGCCGGGACCGCTTCCGACTGGCCGAGGACCGCCTCCGGCCGGGGCGGGACCGCCTCCGGCCGGGCCGGGACGTGCCTCGCCCGGGCCAGGGCTTGTCCCACCGACGGCGGGACCGCGCCTGCCTGGGCCGGGATGTGTCTTGCCCGGGCCGGGACCTGGCTCGCCGACTGCTGGACCACTCTCGCCCCGGCCGGGACCTGTCGCGCCCTCGACCGCCTCGGCCGGTGCTATCTCGGTGTCCGCCTTCCTGGGCGACGCCTTCTCGGCCGCCGGCCTCTCGGTGGGCGTCTTCTCGGCGGCGGCCGGTTTCTTCGCGCCGTTCTTCTTCGGACTGTCGTCGGACGGGGGGCGGGGCGTCACGGGCAGGGCCTCCTCGGGAGGGTGAGCTGGGGGACAGCAGGGGGATCAGGGTGACGCGGCCAGCCGCCGTACCGCCGCCAGCGGAACCGGCAGCCAGTCCGGGCGGTGGCGGGCCTCGTACACGACCTCGTACACCGCCTTGTCCGTCTCGAAGGCACGCAGTAATACCGGGTCCGTGCGCGGGTCGAGGCCGCTGACCTCGGCGTATCCGGTGCAGTAGGCGGCCCTGCAGGTGTCGGCCCAGGCGGCCGCCAGCGGTGTCCCCGGGGAGCCGGGAGCCTCGGGGACGGAGTGGGCCGCGTAGTCGAAGGAGCGGAGCATGCCCGCGATGTCGCGTGCCGGGGGCTGGGGCATACGGCGCTCGGCGAGCGGTTTCGACGGCTCGCCCTCGAAGTCGATGAGCGACCACTCCCCGTCGGGGGAGCGCAGGCACTGGCCGAGGTGCAGGTCACCGTGGATGCGCTGGGCCGTCCACGTGTGGCCCTCGGCGGACAGATCGGCCAGCGCCTCGAACGCGGTCCGCAGGCCGGGTGCGTGGGGCCGGAGCGCGGGCACCGCCTGCGCGGCGGCGTCCAGCCGCCCGGTCATGGCGTCGATGAGAGGCCGCATCCGCGTGTGGCCCAGGGTGACCGTGGGCAGCGACCGGGCGAGCGCGGTGTGCACCTCGGCGGTGGCCCGGCCCAGCGCCCGCGCCTCGGCGGCGAAGTCCTCGCCCTTGGCCAGCTCCCGCAGCGCCAGTTCCCAGCCGTCGGCCGCGCCCTGCACGAACGGCTGGAGCACACCGAGTACACAGGTCTCCGCGTCGAGGTCCGCCAGCATCCAGGCCGCGGGCGCCGGGACCCGCGCGCAGCCCTCCCGGGCCAGCGCCAGCGGAAGCTCCAGATCCGGGTTGATCCCGGGGACGATCCGGCGGAGCACCTTCAGGATGAACGTATCTCCGTAGACGACGGACGAGTTGGACTGTTCCGCCGTCACCAGGCGCGGGACCAGGTCCTTGCGTATCTCCTGGCGCCGGTCGTTCTCGAAGCGCAGGTCTCCTACGCGGGCCCCGGTGCGCAGGGCTTCCAGGAGGACACCGGCGGCGCGCGGGTCGTGCAGTGCCTCGTACACCGTGCGTCCGGCCAGCGGTCCTTCCTCCGGATGCCCGATCAGGGCGGGCGCGAGCCGTGGCGGCAGTGCCTCGCGTACGCCGATCAGTAACTGGTAGCAGTCCCCGGGATGCGAGGCGGCGCCCTGCGTGGGAGTGCGTGGCTGATGGGCGCGTACGAGCAGATGGATCAGGCCCAACCGGGCGCCGGGCGGCAGTAGTTCCACCGCGGCCACCAGGGAGAATCCGGTCACCGGACGCCCTTTGCCCGCGAACCAGCGTTGCCGGGGCAGCCATTCCCGCAGCAGTGGATCGAGCGACGCGAGCAACTCGGGGCGTGCGACCGGGGCCGGGGCAGAGTGGGTTACGGCTTCCGACATGGCGTCGCGTCCTTTCCCCAGTGACCCGGGGGCCCCGGATACCGGGCGAGGTGTGAGTCATGCGTGCCCAGGGCGGGGCGGGAGAAACCGCCCCGCCGCCCGGGTTCTAGACGGCTTCCTTCCGGAGGCGGAACCAGTAGAAGCCGTGACCGGCGAGGGTCAGCAAGTACGGCAGTTCGCCGATGGCCGGGAATCGCACGCCGCCGATCAGCTCGACCGGGTGTCTGCCGTTGAACTCGCGCAGGTCGAGTTCGGTGGGCTGGGCGAAGCGGGAGAAGTTGTGCACGCACAGCACGAGATCGTCGTCGTCCCCTTCGCCCTCGGTCGACGGCGCTTCGCGCAGGAAGGCGAGGACGGCGGGGTTCGAGGACTGGAGTTCGGTGTAGGAGCCGAGTCCGAAGGCCTTGTTCTGTTTGCGGATCTCGATCATGCGGCGGGTCCAGTGGAGCAGCGAGGAGGGCGACGAC
>NZ_JBVJCT010000004.1:0-2011 GCF_055588305.1 Streptomyces sp. NPDC042002
CGGGGGGGGGGGGGGGGGGGGGGGGGAGGGGGGGGGGAAAAACCCAAACCACCCCCCCCCCCCCCCCCCCCCCCCCCCCCCCAACCCCCCCCCCCCCCCCCCCCCCCCCCCCCCCCCCCCCCCCCCCCCCCCCCCCCCCCCCCCCCCCCCCCCCCCCCCCACCCCCACCCCCCCCCCCCCCCCCCCCCCCCCCCCCCCCCCCCCCCCACCCGTGTTGGTGCGCTGCTCAGGCCCGCTTACCAGCGGTACCAGCGGCCGCGCTTGCCGCCGCTTGCCGCGGGTCGGATCACGAAGCCGAGGACCCACACCACCAGCACGATGACGGCGATCCACCACAGGGCCTTCAGTGCGAAACCGGCACCGAAGAGGATCAGGGCGAGCAGAAGAACAAGAAGAACAGGAACCATGGTTATCAACCTCCGAGCCTTCGTGTGCCCTGCGGATCGATCTCCACTCCTGCGGATCTTATGTGGCTTTTAGAGTGCCCATGGCTACGAAGTCTGTGCGGCAGCCTTGCGGTTTAGCGGTGGAATCCGGGGTGACACGGGGGATGAACCTCTTTCGAGTGAGACAGGGTGTGAGTGTTGTGGCTGCGGACGAGAAGGCTCAGGCCAAGGGTGAGCAGGTCGAGGGCAAGGTCAAGAAGGTCGTCGGCGGTGCGGTCGGCAACGAGTCTTTGAAGGCCAAGGGGCAGGCCGAGGAGTCCAAGGGCGACCTGCGCGCCGCCAAGGAGAAGGCCAAGGACGCCATCAAGCCCAAGTAGGTGCAGGACCCCTGATCCCGGCGGCTTGTTGGCTGCCGGGATCAGTGCTGTCTGCCCCTCCGTGGAGGGCGGACAGGTGCCTGCGTCCATCCGGAGTGTGCTCTCTCGGCCGTCGGGCGGCGCGTCCGAGTTGCCGATTCCGCGCCGTGGCGCAGGGCATTGGTGACGCCTCCAAGACCACCAGGACCACGGTTTCGGCAGCCTTTGCCTCGAATCGCCGGCACGAGACCGTCGAGGAGGCTCCGGGCGCTCTCGCGTGGGTCGGCCGCGGATGCCGTGGAGCGGACGGGTGGGACGCAGACGCTCATCGTGTCCATCAGGTCCCCTGCATCGGCGTCCCCGTTCGTCCGCGCGGCGCTTGTGCCCTGGCCTGCGGCCCGCTGACCCGGCAGTGACGGCTCTCCTCCTGCCATAGCTGTTCGAGGCCGACTACCTCTCCGTCGGACACGCGAAAATCTATGATGGACGGAGTAGACATTGGGTGGCGGCGTGGCTATGGTTTCTCTCGTGGCCCCGAGGGGCAGCAAAGCCTGGCAGAGACGAACCGCCAGGCAGCGGTACGTAGTTGCAGTGCGCAGGACGGTGCGGTGGTGGAGTTCTCGAAGCCAGGGTGGTTGCAGGACGGCGACGGGACTGACGACCGGACCGGGTGGCCCGCAGTGATCAGGGGCCGCCGCGAGCAGGACCGCAGTCGATGCAGAGGCAGTACCCGTAAGTGCAGTTCGCGGTACCCAGCAGTGAAGTCGGTGAGCGGTACCTCGGTAAAGGCGTCGGCTGCGGGCGCGCGTACCGGGAGGTTCGGCAGTGGGGTTCCAAGCCAGAGCAGACGCAGGACGGGCGACGGGGCTGGCTGCCGAAGAGTGGCGCTGTCGCAGGCCACTGAGCGGTTCGCATCACCAGCAGTGCGCAGTAGAGCGGTACCAGCAGTACGCGGTCCCCTGTTCGGTAGGGGGCTGATCACCGAGGGAAGAACGGAGGGGCCGATCGCCATCAGGATCGCCCGGGCGGACGTTGTGGGCCCGGGTACCGCAGGACATCGATAGTGAGGTGGTCTCCGGTCGAGCAACCGCGATCCCCGCACCCCCGACAGCGTCTCGGTCGGGTCTGCGGAAACATGAGACCGGCGCAGTACCAGGGCCGGCGGATGGTGTAGCAGTTCCTTCGGGGCCCTGGGGGGGGGGGGGGGGGGGGCCCCCCCCCCCCTTCCAACAGAGAGGCCAGCACAACAAAAAGCCCCTATCTACGACC
>NZ_JBVJCT010000004.1:2021-22893 GCF_055588305.1 Streptomyces sp. NPDC042002
TGACCCGGCCGTCGGAGAGCGTGACCTCGACACGGTCGCCGACCCGTTCGGCGGACTCGGCGCTGTAGCCGCCCCTGCCCCTCCCCCCCCCCCCCCCCCCCCCCCCCCCCCCCCCCCCCCCCCCCCCCTCCACGCGTTCAACAGAGAGGTGCAATGACGGCAGACGACTCGTACGGCCGACTCGATGACGACGACTACCCCGCCTACACCATGGGGCGGGCCGCCGAGATGCTCGGCACCACCCAGGGCTTCCTCCGCGCCATCGGCGAGGCCCGCCTCATCACCCCGCTGCGCTCAGCGGGCGGACACCGCCGCTACTCCCGCTACCAGCTGCGCATCGCCGCTCGCGCCCGGGAACTCGTCGACCGCGGCACCCCCATCGAGGCCGCCTGCCGCATCGTCATCCTCGAAGACCAGCTGGAAGAAGCCCAGCGCATCAACGCCGCATACCGCCGCGCCGCCGAATCAGCGAACCCGACGGCCGCGGCCTGAGACGGCTGAGACCTAAAACTTCCCCAGGAGCGTCGCGGCTGCCGCCCACGCAGACTGCCCGGAACGCAAAGCGTCCCGGGCGGGTTCGTCTTCTGCGGCGCTTGAGGCCGGGAGCGAGCGGCCCAACGTACGGAGAGCCACTCTCGCCGGAGCCGACTGCCGTACGGGTGGAGCACCGCGTGCAGGCATGCTCGTGCTCGTCCGTGACGTTGTCGGTGTCCGGCCTGGGCGTCAGGCGGCCCGGACGAGCTGGGCCCGTCCGAACAGCAGGGCGTAGCCGTCGGGGAGCTGTCCGATGATCCGGGCGATGAGGTCGTCTCCGGCGAGGCGGGCCACGACGCCGAGGACCGGTCCGGTGTCCCAGCGGGTCGTCGCCAGAGTGCCACCGGTCCGTTCGGCGAGGTCCTTTACGAAGCCCCACCCGGTCGGTGGCCCGCTGGTGAGGATCCGCGAGGCGAGGTGACCGGCCGCTTCCTGGGGCAGGCGGGCGGCGAGTTCCACGCGTTCGTCGCCCGTCAGCCGGCGGCCGAGGGCCTCAAGGACACGTCGTACGACGTCTTGCGCGTGTTGACGGGTGGGGGGAGAAGGGTCATGAGGCGCGTCGGCTTTCCTTTCCGTCTGGGCGCTCTCGGACCTCGGCAGGGGGCGTCGCTCCGCCCTCACGGTGAGCAGGTGCCGCTAGACGTCGACGTCGAGCGCGTCGGGGTCGATGCCCGGCAGGTCGAAAGCGAGACGTCCTCGGCGCCCTTGACGGACTGCGCCCTCTGGCGGCGATCACCCGCCAGCCATCGTTGACATGCCTCCCTGCGCCCAACTCTTCGGCCATCACGCTGTTTCCGTCGTTGCCGGCACTACCCGACCGGGCGGGTAGCGAGCTGGGTACGGGGAACAAGGGCGCCATCACCACGGCCGGCAACGCCGCCCCGGTGGTCGTGACACCTCCGGTGGGCCGCATACTCGTTGCTCGCCTGTCCGTGCCGTGAACGGGGACGGGTGCACCGAGGGCACGAACTGGAAGGGCTGATGGGGGACATGAAGGTCGCGAACGAACCGGTCATACCGGCAGAGGTGGAAAGTCCCGCTCTACGGGCCCAGCCGACCGGACGCTTTGCGCTCTGGCTGCTGCATCACCGGGTGCAACCGATCGGACCAGTGGCGGGAGAGGGACACACCGAGCAGCACGCCTGGTGGAAGGTGATGTGCCTGACAGGGGTCGACTACTTCTCCAGTCTGGCCTACGTCCCCGCGATCGCAGCCCTCGCGGCAGGAGCGGTCTCGCCCCTGGCGACGCTGTTGATCGTGGCGCTGACCCTGGTGGGGATGCTGCCGATGTACCGGCGGGTGACTCGTGAGAGCCCCAACGGAGCAGGATCGGTGGCGATGCTGGAGGATCTGCTGCCGTTCTGGCGGGGCAAGCTGTTCGTCCTGGTCCTGCTCGGTTTCGTCGCCACTTCGTGGATCATCACGATCACGCTGTCAACGGCGGACGCTTCCGTGCACGTGGTGGAAAACCCCTACTTCCCGCACGCGCTGCACGGTCACGAGGTCGCTCTCACCGTGGCGCTGCTGGTGGTGCTCGGCGGAGTGTTCCTGCTCGGGTTCAGCGAAGCGGTCAAGGTGGCCATCCCCTTGGTCGTAGCCTTCCTGGCGCTCAACGCGGCTGTCATCGGCGTCGGTCTGGTGGACGTCTTCACCACGCCGGGCGCCTTTTCGGCGTGGACGGACGCCCTCGGTGACGGCGGAGGCGGTCCCGGAGGCCTGGCAGGGCCCGCGCTCCTGGCGTTCCCCTTGCTGGTGCTGGGTCTTTCCGGTTTCGAGACGGGCGTGAGCATGATGCCTCTCATATCCGCGAAGGGCAGCGATCCCGAGCAGCAGAAGCAGTCACGGATCCGCAACACCCGGCGGCTGTTGACCACCGCCGCGCTCGTCATGAGCGTCTATCTGCTGGCCGCGAGTTTCGTGACCACCGTCCTCATCCCGCACAAGGAGTTCGAGCCCGGCGGCCAGGCGAACGGCCGGGCGCTGGCCTGGCTGGCGCACGAGAAGGTCGGCGAAGCGTTCGGCACCGCCTACGACATCAGCACCATACTGATCCTGTGGTTCGCGGGCGCGTCCGCGATGGCAGGCCTGATCAACATCGTGCCCAGATATCTGCCCGACTACGGCATGGCCCCGGAATGGGGACGTGCGGTACGCCCCGTCGTGATCGTCTACACCGCTCTCTGCATCATCATCACCATCGCGTTCGGTGCCGATGTCAACGCCCAGGCCGGCGCCTACGCCACCGGCATCCTGGCCATGATGGTCTCCGGAGCGTTCGCCGTCACGGTTTCGGTCGTCCGCAGTCGCCGCCGCGTGGCCGGTACGGGATTCGCGCTCCTCACCGCCGTCCTGTTCTACGCGCTGATGGCCAACATCGTCGACAAGCCCGACGGCATCGCCATCTCCGGCATGTTCATCGCCGGCATCATCGCCGTGTCGCTGATCTCCCGGGTCTCGCGCACCACTGAACTGCGCGCCGACCGGATCGTGTTCGACGACGAAGCCCGCCGGTTCATCACGGACACCCTCGCGCACGACAACGCCATCAACCTCATCGCCAACCGACGACAGGCCGGCGACAGCGCCGAGTACGCCTACAAGGAGCGGGAGCAGCGCGGCACCAACCCCGTGCCCGGCCCGGCCGACGTGCTGTTCCTGGAAATCGACGTGGTCGATCCGTCCGACTTCAGCGAAACCCTCAGCGTCCAGGGCGTCGAGGTGGACGGTTACCGAATCCTGCGTGCCGAGGCCCCGGCCGCTCCGAACGCCATCGCGGCGATCCTTCTCGCCCTGCGCAACGCCACCGGGGTCCAGCCGCACTGCTACTTCGCGTGGGCCGAAGGAAGTCCCCTGCGGCACATGTTCCGTTACTTCCTCCTGGGCCGCGGCGACACCGCTCCCGTCACCCGCGAAATCATCCGCAGCAACGAACCCGACCCCGACCGCCGCCCCGGCATCCATGTCGGCGGCTGAGCTCTCGGCCGTAACTTCGTGATGCGGGCTGACCGGACCGGTTCCCGCTTTCGCGTCGGGGAGCGTCAGCCCGCTGTTGATGGTGAGCGGGCCGGCAGATGACGGTGCCGGGAGGGCATGTGCTCGGCCACCCCGCCGCCGTTGCCACCGCCGCGTAGACGGCGGCTACTCTCCACAACCCACGAAACGGATGGGCACGGCAACCTGCTGTGCCGGTTCACCGGTTGCGCCGTGCCTGGGGTCGGACGGCTGGGGCGATCGGTGGTGTGGTGCGAGTAGGGGCTGACACGGACGCGTCGGCCCGGGCGCTGCGGTGCTCGTCGATCTGCGCGCCGCCGATGGCGACGGTCAGGACGGCGACGCCGACGAGTACCTGCAGGCAGGTGCTGACGACGGCGCGGAGTCGGTAGAGCAGCACTGCGCTCAGCACCATGACGATGCCGGAGATGCCTACGTGGAGCCAGTTGGGGGTAAGGGAGATGTCGGAGTTGTCCGCACCGGGGTCGAACGGCTGCCAGCCGCTGTAGTCGATGCTGAGAAGGAAGGTCGCGACGGCCGCGATGCCGTCGAGGACGAGCAGCCCGACGGCCAGTGCGATGTCTCCGGCAAGGGGCAGCCACCGGCGTCCGGTCCGTGGGGGCGGCACGTTCTCGCCGCGGAACTGTGGCAGGCCGGAAGGCTTCGGGGAGGCGGGGTCGTTCATGGGCACAAGTTTCCCTCGATGGCAGGACCGGGTCCTGAGTACCGGTACTCAGGACCCGGTGTTGTGGGGACCTCAGCCGTGGATCAGGGGCGAGCCGAGGGTTTCCTGGGTGACGGCGCCCTTGTCGTCGCCTTCGCCGTCGTAGAGCACGGACGGTGCGGTGCACGTGTTCGCGGGCTCCACCAGGAACCATGAGTAGTTGTCGTTGGCGAGTTTGGTCAGGTCGCACGTCTTCGACGTGACGACGTAGCCCTCGGCGGTCTCGGCCAGGCGCTCCTTGATCCGTTTGGTGATCTTGAAGCCGGTGAACCGTTTGGAGTTGTCGACCACCTGGTCGTCGATGATCTGCCGGCTCATGACCGACTTGCCGGTCATGCTGCCGGAGTGTGTGGCGGTGTTCTGGACGTTGTACATGGTCTGCGGCTTGTCGCCGGGGAAGATCACGTCGAACTGAAAGTCGGAGGTGCCCGCCGAGGCCGGCGCGGCGGCCAGGGCGACGAGTGCGAGGACGGTGGCTCCACCGGCGGCGGTGGACAGAAGTTTCCTCATGGTGAGGTATGTCCGTTCCGGCCGGGTGGGGCCCCGCGGAGAGCGGGGCCCCTGAGGGACGGCGGGGTTACAGGCCCATGTCGGTGAAGGTGCGCTCCAGGGAGTCGGCGTACAGACGGGCGCCACCGATCTTCGGGTGGAACGACTGGGCGGACAGGCCGTAGTTCTCGAGGATCGGGTAGTCCGATTTCGGCTGGTCCGAGTCCACCAGCGTCTTGACGATGCCGTGGACGGACTCGGGGTCACCACAGACCGCCTTGCCCGCGAAGTTCTGCTTCGGGTTCGAGAACCATGCCTGGGCGCCCGCGGCCTTGGTGGCGTTCACTGACTGCTGCATGGCGGCCGAGAGCGTGTCGGCCACACTGTTGAGCCAGTCGGAGGAGGACGCGGACAAGCCGATCTGGCCGACTCCGGGCACCGTGATGCTCAGGCACTCGCCCCGGTTCTCGATCAGCGGCGGGTATCCCATCAGTACGATTTTCGCATTGGGGGCCCTTTCGTGGATCTCCGCCAGGACCTTGGTGATGTCCGGCCGGACGATCTCGTCGATGATGCCGGCCACGGCTTGTTCGAGGGGCTGGCCGATGAACTTGCGGTCCCGGCCGGCCAGTTGGTTGTCGGTGTCGCCGTCCTCGAAGGTCTTGTCCTTGCAGTTGCCGCCGTTCATCGCAACCAGGCACTTCTGGATGATGGCGGAGAAGCGGGCGTCGTTGCCGCCGATGGAGAGGGTGACCAGGGTGGTGTTCTGGTCCAGGTAGCCCTTGTCGATCTGCGGCTTCTCGCCGCCGTTGCCCTGCACGATGCCGTTGTGCAGCATGTGGTAGGTGCGGGCGCCGGAGCAGGCGATCAGGTGGTAGTCCATGGCGCTGCCGTAGTTGTCGGCCAGGGTTCCGATCGACGCCGACCGGCCCGGGAGCGTCGCCTGGCGCGACCATGCCTGGGTGGAGCGGTGGCAGGCGTCGCGGGTCTTGTCCTCCTGCTTGTCCAGGTAGTCGGTCTCCGGGTAGTAGTCCCGGTTGCCCTCGGAGGCGCCTTCGCCGGAGGAGTACGAGTCGCCCATGGCGACGACAAAGTCCTTCGGTTTGGCCGACAGCGGCTGGAAGGCCACCGAGTCCCAGGCGATGTCCTCGTCCCCGGTGCCGTCGTCGGTGTCGGTGTCGAGGGTCACCGTCGGCGTGCCGGTGAAGTTGAACACGCCCAGGTCGACCCACTTGTTCTGCCGGATCCGCTGCGGGTGCACGCGGACGGGTGAGAGCGAGTCGGTGCCGCCCACCTTGTAGGCGGCCTGCCGGGTGTGGGCGCCGTGGTCGGGCATGTGCACGAAGACGCGCATCCAGCCGCGCTGGCTGCTGCTCAGCGTCCACTTGCCGGAGACGTTCAACCGCTTGCCGTCAGCGGTAGCCAGCCAGCGGGTGTGCCCCACCCAGAAGTGGTTGTTGTTGCCCGCGCCGATCTGGTGCAGGTCCATCTTGGAGGGGTACTTGTTGTTCGCGCCGGCGAAGGTGAACTGGAAGGAGCCGTTCGAGCTCACCGTGCAGGTACGCCCCGAACTGCCTGCGGGAACAGTGCCGTTGGGCAGGTCGTCCACGATCAGGGATCCGGACGGCAGGCCGGTGTTGCAGCGCGGGGGGTAGGGGTTCTCGTCGGGCTGCTCGGGATAGGTGTCGTCGAACCGGTGGACCGGATTGCCGCACCGGGCCTCGGTGGTGCAGTTCTTCCAGTTGACCGGCTGGTTCCACCAGCACTTGAGGTACAGCGGGTTGTCGCTGTGGGGGTCACCTGGCAGAGCGCACGGACCCTTGCCGTCGTCGTTGGAGGCGCCTTCGCTGATCTTCGAGGGCACGCAGTCGTTCTGCGGGCCGCAGAAGGTGAAGATGGGCGGCTTGGCGGAGGTGCGGGCGTCGTTGGAGTTCCACCACGCGGCGCGGTAGCCCGCCTGCATGTCACCCGGCTTGAACATGGCGGAGATCGGACGGGCGGCCCAGCCGATCACCTTCTCCTCGTACGGCCAGTCCTGCGGGTGTGCGGCGTGGCTGTAGTCGTCCTTGCCGTCCGCCGCCTCCAGGAAGGGAGTCCGGTTCTCCTTCCACAGCGGGTTGGCCGGATTGTTCGTCCAGCCGACGCCCCACTTGCCGTTCTGGGGGGAGGACTTGGGGTAGTACCCCGCGTTGTACGCCCACAGCGCATAGAACCAGTTCTCGATGTACTTCGGATGGCCCTCGTTGACGGTCAGGCCGTCCTTCCGGGTGTCGTTCCACTTCCCGATGAGTACGTTGACACCCGCCGCGATGTTCGCGGCGTAGTCGAGCGCGACAGCTTCCTGCTGCACCGTGGTCTTGGGCTGCTCGCCCTCTTTCTCCTTGCCGTGCATCCGCATGCCGTCGGTGACCTGCGCGATGCCGTAACCGCAGTCGGCCTTGGCGAAGTCGATCGCCCACGGGTCCTGCTGCTGGCCGTTGGCGGCGAACTTGACTCCGTAGAAGTTGCCGATCAGAGAGTTGGCCGTGACACCGGGCACCGCCAGCCGGGCGGCCTGCCACATGTTCGACTCCTGCGCCGTGATGCCGAGCATCACCTGCGCCGGCACGTGCCAGTCCTCACCGGACCCGCCCGCGAGCGGCGTCAGCGGGAAGAGCGTCTGCGGGGCGTAGGCCGCCATGCCGGTGTTCTTCCAGTTCGCCGACCGCGTCGCGCCCTTGTTGAGCTTGCCGACGATGGTCTGGTCGACCGCCCACTCGACCTGGCGGGGGGTGGGCTGGAACGCCTGCTTCTTGGGGTCGTTGCGCGCGACCGAGCAGTAACGGTCGTCTTCGACCGGGTCGTTGGCCGCCACCATGGGGCCGACCGGGGTCCTCGCGCGCTGCGCGAGCAGGACCGGGCTCGTCTGCGTTCCCTGCGTCACCGCGCGCTGCCCGCCGATGTTCCCGGAGCCGGGGTAGGCGTCCAGGACGACGGTCTCGCGAGTGTCCAGGGCCTTCACCGTGGTACGGACGGTACGGGTTTCCAGCGCCTCCTGCGGGCGTATCCGGGAGTCCTTGCCGTCCGCCCAGCGGGCGGTGACCACGGCCTGGCCCCGGCTGGAGACACGGGCGTCCTTGTCGATGCCGCCGGGGTTGTTCAGCCCGTTGTCCGCGGCGCGCGGGGTGGAGACGGCGTCGCCGGTCACGTACACCTTGCCCGAGGGCGTGGCCGTGAGGTCGAACTCGTCGAGCTTGCCCTGCGCGAGCCCGGCGGGCCGGCTTCGGCCGTCGGCCTTCTTGATCTGCCCGGCGCTGACGCGCGAGACCGTGGCGGTGTTCTGCGCCGCCGCGGCGTCGAGCGCCTTCGACGGCTTGGGAGCCGGGTCGATGAACGTGACGCCGCCGTCGGAGTCGGCCTTGAGCTGGAACGGCGTGGCCTTCGTGGTGGCGATGTCGCGGGCTATGCCGTCCTTGACGCTCACGATGTGGTTACCGGCGGAAGCGACGATGCCCTGGTCGGTGGGCACGGCCGAGGTCACCTGCCCGGTGACCGTCTGCTTCGTGCCGGCCTTCCCGCTCTTCGCGTCGACCGTGACCAGCCGGGTCTCGTTCTTCGCCGACCCGTCGTCGGTCAGTGCCGTGAACACCGCTTTCTCACCCTGGCCGCAGCCCGGGGAGAAGTAGCCCAGCGTGGCCTGGAAGGGCAACTTCGTGACCTGACCGTGGGCCAGGTCGACGATGGCGGTGAACGCTCCGCGCGTCATCAGCTCGGGTTTGTTGGTGAAGGTGCGGGGCGCGTAAGCGACGGCCGCGTACTTTCCGGACTCGGTCAGGCAGGCGTTGCCGATCCAGGTGTCGGTGTCGAAGCCGGGCTCGGACAAGGTCGCCGCCGTCTTCCAGGCGTATCCCTGCTTCTCGTCCGCGACGAGGACGTGGAAGCCGGTTCCGTCACCGGAGGTGGTGAAGGCACGGTCGGACGACTTCCCGTAGTCCTTGCCGAGGACGTCCGCGCGTCGGTCGGCCGGGACGGCGGCGGGCCGGTCGCCGGTCTTGGTCCCCGGGTCCTGGGCGGCCGGCGCCGACCAGCCCTCGGCCTTTCCCTGCGGGCCGGCCGCAGCGTATGCCTGTGTCGTGGCGACACCGGAGGACAGGGCCAGGGTGAGGATTGCCGTCACCGGTAAGTGCACACGTCTAAGCACGGTGTTGCGTCTCAAGTGGATTCTCCTTCTGCGGAGTTGCGCTTTCCAACTGCGATAAAACGAACGGTGCCGTCGGCGAAGGAGGGAGCGCGGCGGTCACGCGGATCGAGCGGTTGCGTGGTCACCGGCCACGCCGGCCTCGGGCGCGACTGCGCGCCGTGGCGGCAAGGTGACACGCGGAACGTGACGAGACATAGCGCGGCATTCCCCCCATTGAAAGCGCGCATTGGGAACCTGTGTTCGGTTCCGTGGTCACTCGGAACGTATCAGTGCATGACGATAAGTGTCATTCGCGATCTTCACAGCAGACTCATATGTGACATGACCCACGCGACTTCGAGTCGGCCGAAAATTGTCGCCGGACATGGTTTCGGTGGGCATTGACGAGTTGGTGCGTAATAGGGAGTGAGGTGTGTTTGCCCTGCTCAGGGTCGTTCTTAGGTTATGGCGGTGTGGTCGGAGACAAGGCTGCCGACGGCCCGGTAGGTGTCGGGCGGGCGATCGCGGCGATGGGTCCAGCGCATGGTCCAGCGGGCCTGGCCCTTGCCGGTGAGGTCGAGCGACATGATCGCCATGTAGACGCACTTCATGGCGGCCTGCTCGTCGGGGAAGTGTCCGCGGGCCTTGACCGCTCGCCGGATCCGCACGTTCACCGACTCGATCGCGTTCGTCGTGCAGACGACGCGCCGGATCTCGGTGTCGAAGGCAGATCACCAGCCGGTACCGCGACCTCATTTTGCAACGATCAGTTAGCCCCAAGTCCGGAAGACGATATCCGCACGGTCGTTACCTGCGGCTGCCAGGTACGGGAGGCACTTCAGCCGCCGGTGAAGTACGACGGCGTGCGCACTCGCATGGTGCCGGCGAGCTTTCCGAGAACGGTGTCGCTCGCTGGAGGGGTGCGGGCTTGGAGGACTGCGACGGTGTTTCCGACCCGGGTGAAGTACTCGACGTAGTCGTACTTCGACCATCGCCACACTCCGGGAGCAACCGGGGTACAGGCGGGTGACGGCACGGGGTAGACGCTGGTGAGCGCGGCACAGTGAGAGGGCGGGGTGAAACCCTGCTGTAGGGGGCCGACGGTCACCTGGATCTCTTGTTTGAGTTCGTCCATGGTGTCCGCGCCACTCAGGTTGTCGGGTGAGATCCGGTAGTAGAAGGTGGCCTCGTCTTCGGCTGTCGATCCGTTGGTGCCGACGCCGTTCAGGCGGTACCCCGCGGGCAGTTGCGGCCCGAGTAGGGGAATACGTGCCTGGGCCAGCTCGCTGTCCTGCCTGCTCCGGACATGCTGTGTGGTGGCGAGCGAGTCGAGTGGCATCAGCAGGACCAGGGCGAGGCCCACGGCTGCTCGCGGCCAAAATGGCCTGTGGGACTGGGTGATCCAGGCCGCGAGGGCGAACGCCGCCACGCACAAGGCGGGTTGGACGTACTGCGTGCCGCCGGGGAACCACTGGATAGCTTTGATGTTCCGGACCAGGTACCAGCCGATGCCGGTGCCGATCAGCGCGGTGAACCAGGACGGCCGGATTCTGAGGAGGCGCAGAGCCGGCCAGGCGAGGAGGAAGTTCAGGAAAGGTAAGACGTAGGACCACAGGACGACGAAGCCGAGGCAGCCGTAGTCCGGCGCGTTCCGGCAGGTTCTGGAGTCCAGGACCAGCCACGTTGCGAGTGTGGAGACGACCACCGAGGCGAGCCCGACTCCGGCAGCCTGTGCCGCACGCTTCACATACCGCGGCCGTTTCACGGCTGCCGGTTCGACCAGCGCAGTACCCATCCTGTCCTCCCCCGATTCGCACCAGAGCGAAGTGAATCAACCGCCGCCGTGGCAGTCGGCCACCTCGTCGTGCAAGACACGATAAGAGTCTCGAGTGGCGGCACGACCAGACTCCCGGGAGTGGGGCCGAGGTCCAAGGGGGCCTACTTTCGGCCGATTTGATGCGAGGCGACGCCCGGGCGACCCTTGCTCTTCACGGGGGATTCTCCGTGACCACAACAGGATCGTGATGTCAGCCGACCGGTCGATGTGTCGCTTTCGCGCCACAGGAGAGGGGCGATCTGTCGGTTTTCTCTTGCGTCTCACGGTTATCGCCTGCCTACAGTGGTCCCGCTCGCCTCGAACACGTCTGACCAGCCGTTCGAAAAGAGGGGGGTATTGGCGCGGACCATGGGGGAGCCGCTTGCCTCTTCGTGTGGTTTCCCCTGCCCGAAGCGGAGGGGTGCCGATGGCCGACGAGATGGTGTTACAGGCGCAGAAATTCGTCAACGCGACTTATGGCAGCCGCATCGGCATGACCGTCGAGGAGGACGGGCAGACCGGTTGGAATGCGATGTATCCCCTCACTCGCGCCCTGCAGGGGAAGCATCCGGTTGTCACCGCTTCCACTGCGCCGTCGACGGACTTCATACGCATCGTTCAGTCTGCCCTGTACTGCAAGGGCTATGACGGCGGCGGCATCGACGGCAAGTTCAGTGACCGGGTCGCTTCTTCGATTTCACTGCTCAAGCAGCGCGTGGGCGTGGACCAGGTCTACCGGGGCAGCGATCTCGTGCCGAAGGCGTTCGAGGGTCTGCTGAACATGGACGCCTATGTCGGTGTCGGCAACGGCTCCTACTCCGTCCGGAGCATTCAGCAGTGGCTCAACGGACGCTACGTCAACCGGCAGGACTTCTTCGTCGTCCCGTGTGACGGGATCTACTCGCCCGATGTGGCCGAGGCCATGATCTACGCCGTGCAGTACGAGATGGGCATCGCCGACGGTACGGCCAACGGGAACTTCGGCTCCGGCACTCAGGAAGGCCTGAAGAGGCACACGATCACGGTCGGTGGGAGGGGCACCTGGGTCCTCTTGTTCACTGCGGCCATGATCTTCAACAGGCGTTACGGTGTGGATTTCCAGGGGAGTTTCACCGCCGGCCTGGCCGACGCGGTGCGCGAGTTCCAGACGTTCGTGAAACTGCCGGTCACCGGAGCGGGCGACTTCTCCACGTGGGCCTCGCTGTTGGTCTCCTTCGGCAACCAGTCCCGTAAGGGCGAGGACTGCGACTGCGTCACCAAGATCACTCCGGCGCGTGCGGCGGCGCTCAAGGCGGAGGGCGTCAAGTATGTGGGCCGCTACAACCCGGTGGCTGTTCCGGCCGGCGACACGAAGGAAAAGGAGATCCAGCCCGGCGAGCTGAAGACCATCGCGGACATCGGGCTGCGCTGCTTTCCCATCCATCAGACCTATGGGCGGGGAAAGGATTCGTTCGGCGCGCCGAAGGGCACGGCCGATGCCATTCCCGCTGTGACGCACGCCGACCGCCACGGCTTCAAGCGAGGGACCCGTATCTACTTCGCCGTCGACTTCGACGCCGTCGACGACGAGGTCTCTCGACGGAGTCCAGGTCCGTATGGGGGACATCGAAACCGTTCTCGTCCATCGCGTCCAGCGGTTCCACTATGAGATCGACCCACTGCGCCGTGGCGACGTCGTCGGGCTGGCACCACCCCGGAACGATCCGGAACGAGCTGGCCGAGTCCAACCTCGCCTCGGGGACGGCAGTCCAGATCCGTCCAGGCTTCTACCCTTCCGGACAGCGGGGCGGCTTCTTCTCCGACCAACTCGTGATCGTCCGTGACATCCTCGCCGACCTGGAAGGTGTCGTCCGCTGGGGCGGTGACGACAAATGGCCTGACGAAGCCCTGTTCCACATAGACACCGCGCCCGAAGGCGGCCACCTCACCAGGGTCGCGGACAAGCTCCGTACATGGGCCGCCACCCCGGGCAAGGGCGCCGGGGCGTCCGCCGACCCCCTCCAGCCGGACAGACGCCGGGCCGCACAACGGCCGGCTCGCCGCCAAGCCTGACTTCCGTACCCGCCCGACAAGTGAAGACTCGCGCTCTGACCCCCGGCCCCGCCGGGCTTCCCCAGAATCCTGTGGGGCCGACTGCGCCCGCTCCTGCCACGACGTAGACCCTGACTTCGATCCTGCCGGGCCCGTTTTCGGAGCCCGCGGGCCGCGGCGGCATGACGGGACCCGACCAGGATGCGCGGACCGTTCGGTCTGCGCGCAAGAGCCGGTGTGCCCAGGCAACCGCCGGAAGCCCACAAAGCCCGGCTTCCGTTGCTCCGCCGACGAATGTGGTGTCCTTCGTGCCACCTCACCCCAAGACATCCGTCCCGGCCCGCGTCTTGGGCAAACACCGCTGCTTGGACGGTCCAGGTCCCGGCGGCGGGGGCCTTTTGATCCTGCCTGTTCACCAACAAAGGAAGTGCTGATGCGTCACCTGCTCACGTCTGTCGGATCGATCGGCGCGGCCGTGGCTTCTTGCATGCTGCTGGCGGCCCCGGCATCCGCCACGGACCAGTTCTCCCGTTCCCAGCTCGATGTTGTCTTTCCCGGTCAGAAACCCGCGACGACCTACTACGTGCAGAACACCGTCAGGCTGAAGGACGGGCTGATTTCGGGCAAGTCGACGGCGAACTGGCAGATCCTTGACGATCAAGCCATCGACCTGTCCAAGCGGTTCACCAGCTTCCAGATCACGACAAGGCTGGAAGAGCGTCTCACCAAGACAAGCGAGGACCACGTCGCCACGACCAAGACGTGCGATCTGACCCGACTCGTCAACGACAACTACACCTGGTCCCTTGACGAGCCGGTCAACAACTGCCTGGCCCCGTCCACGGTTTACGACGGTGAGGTGTGGTGGTCGGCGGATTCGACGGTCGTCTACGACATCGAGGGCGACGGCAAGGCTGCCATCACCAAGGACCTGCAAGGCTCACCTCTTGTCCATGGCTGACCCGTCGCATGCGGAGACCGGGAAGAGAACCCTGCCTGCGTTCCTGCTGATTGCCGCCGTCCTGCTCTCGGGATGCAGCACGGAGACCTCACCGAAGAGCGATTCGGCCGCCGCGGGCGGTCAGCCGACGGTCGGCGCGTCTTTGGCCAGGAGTGACAGCGACCTGGCGGCACGCTACCGAAGCGCCGGCGGATACCGGGACGTGTACGGCCTCAAGTACGTGAAGAACCGGGCCGGTGTGCCGACCCTCACCGTGTGGACCCGTAAGAAGTCCGGCTACGGAAGCGAATTCGACGCATTCGACAAGACGTTGACGTCTTTCCTGACCGGAACAGGCGTCAACCTCCAGCAGGGCTACGTCCTCACTGTTTACGGCCCCGGCGGGGCCATATTGCACCACTACGACACCACATTGGAGAACAACCCTTGATATCCAAATCCCTTGCTTCCGCCCTCCTCTGCACCGTCTCTGCGGGTGCCCTCCTCCTCGGCACCGGGCCGTTGGCGCACGCCGACGAACCCGTCCCGGAACCGTCGGTCACCACAACCCCGGCCCCGGTCGAAGAAGGGCCGACGGAACCGGTGAAGCCGGTGATCGCCGACTACCGGGGACAGAAGATCGACCTCTCCTCGTCATGGGAAGGCGCCAACATCTGCACCGAACTTCCCGACGGCGAAGTCCATTGCTACGACACGAACGCAGAATCCCTGGCAGATCCGGATCTTCCTGCGAAAGTCCGTGAGGACACCCTCAAGGCCTCGAAACTCCATGCTGCTTCGGACCCGCGCGACAACTGCGCGTCCGACTACTGGTGCCTGTATCAGGACGCGAACTACAAGGGCAGGCGTCTGCAGTTCTCCAGCAGCGGCAAGAAGAATCTCGGTGACTACGGATTCCGGGACAAGCTCAGCTCGGTCTACTACTGGGTCGCCCGTTGGCCGCTCAACTACGGACTCGCGACGATCTGGGACTCACGTTCAGGTCTGCTGCACGACCGGCAGCGAGATCTCGAGCCTCCGCACGGCTGGTCGAACTTCAAGAACATGGACTACCCCGGTGGCGGCGACTGGAACGACAAGGTCGACGTGTTCGAAGTCAAGCGTGCATGAGAGGCACCGCAGACGTTCGCAAAGAGGTGACGCTTCCTGTGCGCAGGCACGCCACCGGGGGCGACGTCCCAAGCCCCCTTCGAACCGGAGCCGGATACAGGGCCGAGCCGAACCGGATGAGGTGATCGCGGTACGCGCAGCGGTGTCCCAGACGCGGGCGAAGCATCCGCAGACCACAGCTCCCGCCGCTGGTCGCCGAACTGCAACGATCCTGCCGTGACCTTCGTCGAACCCTGATCGAACGGTCTGTGGTCTTCTTGCGGCAGGGGAAGGTCCATCAGTAGCGGCGAGCATCACCCGTGCCGCCCTTGGACGCACTGACAGCCCGTCAGGACGGGGCGGCACGAGCGGCCCCGGCATCGACCCGGGCAAGGGCCGTACGGGGCCGGGAGCGTCGCCGATGCGGGCCGCGCGCTGACGAGCAGACCGGCGAGCGCGGTCGGGAGGAGCCGCCATGATCCTTTCCCGCCTGCTTCCCGAGGACAGACTGAAGAACTACTGCCTCGGCTTCGCCGACACGCTGATCGCTCGCGCCGGACTGGAGGCCCCCAGCCAGGTGGCGATGAAGCCCCATCACGCCAAACTGTTCGCCGGCGGTTCGACCTGACGGGTTCCTGGATCCTGGCAGTTCTCTTCATCCGCTTCGGCCTGGCCTTCGTACGCTTCCGCAGGGACCGATGGCTCCCCGGCCTGGTCAAGGCATCCGTCGCCACCGGAACCCTCTGCTACCTGCTCGGCTGGGCGCAGCGGTCCTTCGCCTTCTCCTCGCATGCGTGCCCCGACCACTTCGACCGGACCCCCATCGCGCGCTTCGACCGCTACGAGGACGGCGCCTTTCCCCTGCACGCGACCTGCTACTGGGACAACGGCGAGCAGAAGGAACTCGTGAGCGGCTGGGTCAATCCACTCCTGTTCATCTGCATGACCGCCCTGGCCGGCTGCCTGGTGACGCTGGCGGTCCTCACCTACCGCCGCTACCGGAAAGGAAACACACGTTGAGCTAAGTTGAGAAGCTGTGCCAGAACGGCTGATCTGTGACCCTCTGTGACTGGTGCCGGTCGGTGGACCGAGTACCGCGGGTTGCAACATGAGCCGGAATCGGCCATGTCGGCTTGGGTTCTCCTTTCCGGACAGGGTCAGGGCACCCGCTTGCTCGCCGTCACCGCGGCAGAGAACGCGAACAGAGGTTTTCCCCTATCTGTGGGGCAGGGGCCCGGCGGGCATCTCAAGAGCCGGGCCGTGGGTGGTGAGGTGGTGGGCGAGCCTGGTGAGCCCTTTCCTCTGGAGCAGGTGGTGATCGCGCAGGGGCGACTCGCGCGGGGTGTGTACTCACGGCAGGCTCGTGCTCCGTGTCACGCCTGCCGATATGGCCCGAGCCTGAATCCGCCAGGGGCTGTAAGAGATCCGGCCCGGCCGTACATCTCCCGATTGACAGCCGTTGACGGGCGGAACATGGAGGTGCTGTGAGACGACGACGAACAACCGCCGGGGAGTACGGTGACCCGGCCGGACACCGGGCCCTGGAGGCTCTCTATACGGCTCATGCTGATCGGGTCCTGGCGTATCTGCTGCACCGTACGGACCGGGAGACAGCACAGGACATCCTGTCGGAGACCTTCGTGCTGGCCTGGCGCAAGTCCGGGTCCGTACCCGACGATGCCCTGCCGTGGCTGCTCGCCTCGGCCCGGCGGCTGCTTGCCAACCGCGTGCGGTCCGACCAGCGGCACCGTGCGCTGACCGAGCGCTTGGCGGTGATGGCCGACCGGACGGGGGCCGCGGAGATCGGGGACGCGATAGGCACGCGGGTCGAGGTGGCCGCTGCGCTGTCGGCGCTTTCCGAACAGGACCGGGAGGTACTCGTGCTGAGTGCCTGGTACGGACTGACGGCCAAGCAGGCGGCCGTGGTCATGGGCTGCACGGCCACTGCCTTCGCTGTGCGCCTGCACCGGGCACGCAAAAGGTTCAGGGCGGCGCTGCCCCCTGCAGGCCATGCACAGCCGGTCCATGGCGCTCTTGCCCAGGCCCACTTCACCCAACGGGAGTCAGCATGAAGCAGACCGTCACCAAGCGCAGCCAGGCGTCCGACCTCGACGCCGTCCGTGCCCTGCGCCCCACCGGCGACGGCACCGACGGCTGGGCGGCGTCCGAAGACGGCCAGGCCGTCCTGCGGGAGGTCCTGCGACGTACCGGGCAGCCGCGTGGCACGGCCGGTTCCGGGAGGCGCCGGCACCTGTTCATGGTGGGTGCGGTCACGGCCGTCCTCCTCGGGGGTGCCACCACGGCCGCCGTAGCCACATTCGGGCCATGGGGCGAGGACGGGCGCAACGTCATGTGCGCTCGCACGCTGTCGCCCGAGGCGGACCTGAGCCAGCTGCCGCTCAAAGCCATGAAGGATTTCGATCCGCAGGACGCGGCTCGTTCCTGCGCGGCGGCCTGGGACCGGATGTGGAACCGGCCCATACGGGGCACGACGCCACAGACTCCCAAGCCGACCCGGTTCGCGGCCTGCTTTTTCCCCAACGCCCAGCCCGACAGCGGCGAGTCCTCCGCCACCGACGGCCATGGGGAACTCGGCGGGCCGGTGATCTACCCGGCGGACGGCTACCCCACAAAGGAGGCGGCCTGCGCAGCCATCGGCTCCAGGCCCGTGGCAGGCGGTTGAGACCGACGGTTTACGCCAGTTGACATTCGATGGCGATCCGGGGCGCTCCGGGTGGCGGAGCCCGCGAGCCACCGCTCGACCAGGTTCAGCCGGGATGAGCCGGCCGGCGTGAAGTGCAGGTGGAACCGGGGGCGTGCCAGACCCTTTGTGCTCGACCCAACTTCGGACCTGCCTGTCTGGTGCTGCTCCGCGGAAGTTCGTGGAGGGGTGTTCGGACCGGTCAGGCCGTCGTGAGTGGGGTGCCGTCGTAGGTCCACTTGTACGGCTTGGCAGCGCTGTTGTGGTTGATCACGTAGCTCTCCAGCTTGTCGATGAGGTCGTCGCGGCTGGAGAAGTCGCCATGCCGGAGGACTCTGCGGGCCAGGGTGGAGAAGAATAGCTCCACTTGCCTGAGCCAGGAGGGGGGCGGAGGGGTCCAGAGCACGTGCCAGCGCGGGTGGTCGGCCAGCCACTTCCTGGTGTGCTTGGCGGTGTGGGAGGACTCGTTGTCGAGCACGACATGGATACCCTGATCTGGGGCGATGACGGCGTCGAGCTGGTCGAGGAAGGCGGTGAAGGTCACCGCGTCGTTGCGGGCGATGATCTCGGTGAGGACCTCGCCGGCGTCCTGCACACCTGGGGCTTCGCCCTCTACCTCGCCAGCAACGGCAAGTACGAGGACAACCTCCTGCCCACCGGGCTGCCCGTCGGCTCACCGGAAGACGCCTTGGACTGTGCGCGCGGCTCCTGCCTCGGCGACCCGACGCCCTGATCAACACTCCTCCACCAACTTGCGCGGAGCAGCACTAGAGCCAGTCTCTCCGCTTGAAAATCACGTACAGACTGGCGCAAACCACGCCCATCAAGCCGATCGCGAAGGGGTATCCGAAGCGCCAGCCCAGCTCCGGCATGTTCTCGAAGTTCATGCCGTAGATAGTTCCTACGAGTGTGGGAGCGAACAGGATCGCCGCCCAGCTGGAGATCTTCTTGATCTCCTCGTTCTGTTCGAAGCCCGCCTCCGCCAACGCCCGCATCTCGGCGTTCTGTTGCTGGGTGACCAGCGTCGCGTTGACGGTCAGGATGTCGGTGAGGGCCTGGCGGAAACCGTCGACGCGTTCGCTGGTGTGGGTGACGTGGTCGGCGACGTCGCGGAGGTAGCGCTGGAGTTCCTCGTCCGTGCGGTACTTGGCGAAGCCGGCCATCAGACTGTGCAGCATGCCGACCAGCGGGCGGGTGGCGCGCTGGAACTCGACCATCTCGCGGGAGAGTTCGTAGATACGGCGGGACACCGCGGGGTCGCCGCGGAAGACCTCGGTCTCGATCTCGTCGATGTCGTTCTGGACGCCGGTGACCACCGGGGCGTACCCGTCGACGACGGAGTCGAGGATCGCGTACAGGACCGCCTCAGGTCCGAGTCTCAGCAACTCCGGGCTGCCCTCCATGCGGCGGCGCACCGCCGAGAGGTCCGGTGCCGCGCCGTGCCGGACCGTGATCACGAAGTCCGGTCCCACGAACACGTGCAGCTCGCCGAAGTCGACCTCCTCGACCGCGTCCAGATAGCGGGCGGCGCTCAGCACGACGAAGAGCGTCTCGCCGTAACGCTCCAGCTTCGGACGCTGATGCGCCTCCATCGCGTCCTCGACGGCCAGCGGATGCAGGTCGAACTCGGCCGCCAGCGAGTGGAGTT
Organism: Streptomyces sp. NPDC042002; assembly: GCF_055588305.1. NCBI lineage: Bacteria > Bacillati > Actinomycetota > Actinomycetes > Kitasatosporales > Streptomycetaceae > Streptomyces > Streptomyces sp. NPDC042002. Next base: position 21,165 of record NZ_JBVJCT010000004.1, read on the forward strand.
CGGCCTCCGTCGGACGGGCCAGGCCGATCCACGCCATGCCGTCCGGCTGCTCGCGCAGTTCACGGAAGGTGTCGGCCAGCGACGCGGGCGTCGACACCCGCACGCCGTCGCGGTACAGCGCGGACTGGACGACGCTCGCGACCTCGGCGGGCTCGGGCGCCGGAGGGGAGTCGTGCGGCGCCGGAGGCTGCGGGGGCGGTGCGGACGGCGGAGTCAGGGCGCGCCGCCACAGAGGCTTCCGCGAAGCCCCGGCGCCCCGCGATTCTCCGGAGCTCCTCGTCTCCGCGGAGCCGTCCGTGTCGTTCGTGCTCTTCCGCTTCTTCGAGGCTTGGCGGTCGCGTCGCTCGGACATCGCGGCTGCCTCCAGGGTCGAACGTACGTCTGTGTGATCACCGAGCAGGATATACGGGGCAAAGGGTCCGTGAGTGGTCGGCGGCATCGGGATCGGGTGAGAGTTGCGGACAGGAGGTGTCCGCAAGCGGCGCTAGCGTGCCGGGCATGACGAAGACGACCGCGACGGCCCCCGTGCTCGGCACCCGCGCCCTCAACCGCGCGACCCTCGACCGTCAGCTCCTGCTGCGCCGTTCCCCGCTGTCCGTGACGGCCGCCGTCGAGCACCTTCTCGGTCTCCAGGCACAGAACGTGAAGCCGCCGTACTACGCGCTCGCCGCCCGGCTGGACGGCTTCCGGCCCGAGCGGCTGTCGGCCGCCATGGGCGCACGCGAGGCCGTCCGGATCGTCACCATGCGCTCCACCATCCACACGCACACCGCCGAGGACGCCCTCACCCTGCGTCCGCTGGTGCAGGCCGCGCGCGACCGCGAGCTGGGCCAGTTCCGCAAGGGGCTCACCGGCGTGGACCTGGACCGGCTCGCCGTCATCAGCCGTGAGCTGGTGGAGGCCGAGCCGCGCACCATGAAGGAGCTGCGCGAGGCGCTGCTCGCCGAGTGGCCGGACGCCGACCCGTTCGCCCTGTCCATCGCGGCCCGCTGCACCCTGCCGCTCGTCCAGGTCACCCCGCGCGGTCTGTGGGGCCGCAGCGGCCAGGTCGCCCTCACCACCGCCGAGCACTGGCTGGGCCGCGCCGCCGAGCCCGCCCCGGCGCCCGACGCGATCGTGCTGCGCTATCTCGCCGCCTTCGGGCCCGCCTCGGTCAAGGACATGCAGACCTGGGCCGGCCTGACCCGGCTCCGCGAGGTCTTCGAGCGGCTCCGGCCCGGCCTGACGACGTTCCGTGACGAGAACGGTGTGGAGCTCTTCGACCTTCCCGACGCGTCCCGGCCCGACGCTGACACCCCTGCCCCGCCCCGTTTCCTGCCCGAGTTCGACAATCTGCTGCTGTCCCACGCGGACCGCTCCCGGGTCGTCCCCGCCGACCTCAAGGGGCGCACCTGGCAGGGCAACCAGGCCTACCGCACCCTGCTCGTCGACGGATTCCTGTCCGGCCTGTGGAAGCTGGAGGAGGGCGCGCTCGTCGTCGAGCCCTTCGGCGGACTCACGAAGGCGCAGCGGGACGAGGTCGCCGCGGAGGGGGAGCGGATGCTCGCGGCGATGCACGAGGGGGAGGGGTACGACGTCCGGTTCGGCGCGGTCGCACGGCCCTGAAGCCGCGGTCCTGAGGCCTTGTCGCGGGGGGGGGGGGGGGGGTGGGGGGGGGGGGGGAAGAGGGGGGGGGGGGGGGGGGGGGGGAGAGGGGGGGGGGGGGGGGGGGGTGGAGGGGGGTGTCCTC
>NZ_JBVJCT010000004.1:22903-76702 GCF_055588305.1 Streptomyces sp. NPDC042002
AAGGGGGGGGGGGGGGAAGCCTTTGGGTTGGGCGCGGTCAAACGGCCTGGAACCCGTGTCCTGGAGCCTTTGTCGCGGCGGGCGCCGTGCCCCTCCCGCCCCCCGCCCCGAGGTGCCGGCGGACGGTTGGGGGGCTGCGGGGAAGCAGTCGTCCGCCGGCAAGTGTGCGGGTCACCGAAGGGGGGCGGCCCTTGTGGAGAACGGGCTGGTGACCTCAGTGGATGAGGGGCGTTGCGGACCGCTCGTGGAGGCTCGCAACGCCCCTCGGCTTTTACCTGAGGGGTACTCAGGAGATCATCGGGTACTACGAGTTGACCTGGGTGGTCACCAGGCTGGAGAACGTCGTCAGGCGGGTGTAGACACCCGGATAGCCGGCCTCCGCGCAGCCCTCGCCCCAGGAGGTGATGCCGGCCAGCACCCCGCCGATGAGCAGCGGGCCGCCGCTGTCGCCCTGGCACGTGTCGACGCCGCCCGCGGTGTAGCCGGCGCAGACCATGTCGGAGGCCACGTAGTCGGAGCCGTACGAGCTCGCACAGCTGGAGTCGGACACGGTCGGCACGGTCGCGGTGCGCAGTTGGTTGGAGGAGCTGCCGTTCTCCGAGGTGGTGCCCCAGCCGACGATGCGGGCCGTGGTGCCGGTCGCGTACAGGCCGGTGTCCGAGGAGGCGACGTACTTCGCCGGGGTGTACGACATCGACGTCGACAGGGTCAGTACGGCCACGTCGTCGCCGTTGGTGGCGTCGGTGTAGTCGGGGTTGATCCAGATCTTGCTGACCTTGCTGACGGTGCCGTTCGTGCCGTTGAGGTACGTTCTGCCGCCGACCACGCGGATGCTGCTCGTGCTCTCGCCGGACATGCAGTGGGCGGCGGTCACGACCTTGTCGGCGGCGACGAGGGTGCCGCCGCAGAACTGGTTCTGCGAGGCGTCGGTGATCTGCATCATGAACGGGTACGCGGTCGTGGTGGTCGTCGTGCCGCCGACGATGGGCTGGGGCGCGGCTGCGGCGGAGGGGGCGCCGAGCAGCGTGGTCGTGGCGGCAGCGGCGGCCGCCGCACAGACGGCGGCGGTCTTTTTGGCGCGGTTGAGCCCGAACATCGGTCTCCTTGAAAGTTGCCGGTGGGGGGACGCACGGGTGTGGGGGGTGAGTCACGACGCCTCTGGGTGAGGTGTCGTGTGCCCGAGCGAGCGGCACGGCCACACGCTAGGGCGTGGGACCGCTCCCTCCCAATGAGGGAACCCCCTAGTGGAGATGGGGGAGGGAAAACCCTTGCCCGGAGCTAGCGGTGTTTGACGCGGGCGCCGTCCGGTTGGTCCCGGCCCTGGAGCCCCGCCCGTCCTACGCCCGTTCACCCGGAGGAGTCACCCAGAAGCTCTACCGTCCCGGCCCGCGGCTGTACCGTTCCGGGCCGGAGCGTCACCGTTCCGGCCCGCAGTCTCACCGGTCCGGCCGCTTCCCGCCGGGCCGCGTCACCGTCCGGCCCGAACCCCCACCGGCCCGCCCGCTTCCCGCCGGAGGCAGCGTCACAGCTTCCGGTCCGTGGCCTCACGGGTTCGCTCGCTGCCTGCCCGAGGCCGCGTCACCGTTCGGCGGAAGGCCCAGCCGGCATCCGGCGGGCAGCGGGGTCCCAGCCGGAGCGGGGGAGACCCCGGTCGGCGGCCGGAGGCTTCAGTCCGTCCTGCGCTCCGCCGCCAGTCGTACGATGTCGACCCGCGACCGAATCCCCAGCTTCCGGTACACCCGGGTGAGCGTGGCCTCCACGGTCTTGACGCTGATGAACAGCCGCGCGGCGATCTCGCGGTTGGTGGCACCCTCCATGACGAGGGCGGCGACCTGGCGCTCGGTCGCCGCGAGGGTGCCGAGAGCGGCGGAGGCGAGGGGCGGCGCGGCCGGCGGAGGCGCGGACGCCGTCTCGACCTGACGCAGCCACGGCAGCGCGCGGCACCGGCGGAACAGGCGGGCCGCCTCGTCGTAGGACGTGGGCCCCGGGACGGGGGTCCCCCCTGCCCGAGCGGAGCCGAGGGCTTGGGGGAGGGTTCGCAGACCGGCGAGGGCGTACGCGGCACGGGCCTCCTCCAGGCCGTAGCCCAGCTTGGCGAGGCGGTCCTGCGCGGAGGCCAACTGGCGTTCCGCCGGCCCCTGTTCGCCGCGCGCGGCCCGGACCAGGGCCTCGGCGCGGTCGAGTACGGCGAGCACGCTCTCGCGTTCCAGCCGCAGCGCGCGTCGGCGGGTCACGTCGATGACGTCCTGCGCCTCCGCGGTCTCGCCGATCCTGACCAGGGCCTCGGCGAGGTCCCCGTGCCAGCGGCCCCGGGCGGGGTCGATGACGCCGAGTCCCTCCTCCAACTCCCGGACCCGGCGCAGGGAGCGGACCGCGGCGGACGCGTCCCCGGCGACCAGCTGGGCGTGCCCGAGGGCGCCGAGCGCGCGCGAGAGGTAGACCAGGTCGCCGTCCTCCTCGGCGCGGTCCACGGCCTCGTGGGCGAGGGTGAGCGCCCGGTCCACGTCACCGCCCGCGGCCTCGGCGAGCGAGGTGAACATGGCGGTGGCCGCCTCGCCGATGCCGGTGTCACGGGCCAGCCTGAGGCTCTCCCGGGCCAGGTCGAGGGCGCGGCCGCAGTGCCCTGAGCGCAGTTCGGTCTCGGCGAGGCCGCGCAGGAAGTGCAGCTCGCTCTCGACCATGCCGCGCCGCTGCGCCTCGCGCAGCAGCGCGGTGATGGCCGTACGGGCCTCCGCGAGCCGGTCGCCCATGATGAGCCAGCGGAAGCGGGCGGCACCGGCGCCGTTGTGGTCGCAGGCGACCCGCGGGTCCTGCGGCTCGCGCATGGCCCGCTGGATGGTCGACGGCGCGTCCGGGTGCCCCATCAGGGTCTCCATCTGCGCCTGGAAGCCGAGCGCGAGGAGTTCGGTGCGCCGGTCCCCGGCGCGTGCCGCGAGCCGGGCGGCCCGGGCGGCCTCCTCGCGGGCCTTGGTCATCTCGCCGTCCATGAGCAGCGCCCGCCAGGCGAGTTGGTAGCGGACGAGGGCGACCAGGCCGGGGTCGTCGCCCGCGTCGGCGAGCGCCTGCGGGAAGACGGCGTCGATCTCCGACATGGCCTGTCCGGCGGCGTCGACGACGACCATCCAGGCCCGGACCCGGTCCGTGGGGGCGGTGGCCCGGGACAGCACCTGGCGCGCGATGTCCCGCGCGAGGTCCGTCTCCCCGGCCGTCAGCGCGTCCTCGGCCGCCTGAAGGCGCCGTTCGTCCGGGCTCGGCCGGGTGTCGGCCGGGGTGTGCCGGGCGGCGAGCAGTCCGAGCCCGACGGCGACGGAGGGGGCGCCGCGGTCACGGGCGGCGGCCGCTGCCTCGCCGAGCCGGGCGGCGACCGCGGGGTCCGTGCCGGTGGTGGCGAGGGCGAGGTGCCTGGCCCGCTCGATGGGATCGGAGGCCGCGCGGGACAGCGCGGCGTGCGCGGCGCGCCGCTCCTGGGCGTCGGCCTCCGCGTACAGGGCGGCCGAGACGAGGGGGTGCGCGAACCGTATGCCGGGCGTCTCACGTTCGGTGGCGAGCAGCCCGAGCGCGGTGGCCGAGGCCGTCTCCGCCTCGGCGTTCTCCCGGCCCGCGGCGTGCAGCAGGGCCAGTGTCGGGCGGGCTCCCGCGCTCACCACCAACAGGGTGCGGCGGGCCTCGGCGGACAGCATGTCCAGCCGGCTCAGGACGAGCGCGCGCAGTGACGTCGGTACGGGGAGCGGCTCGCCCGGACTCGGCCGGGTCGGGGACTCGGCGAGGGCGCGGCCCAGCTCCAGGGCGAAGAGCGGGTTGCCGCCGCTGGTGCGGTGGATGTCGCGCACGGTGGAGCGGGGCAGGCCGGTGTAGCCGCGCTGCCCGAGGAGTTCGGCCACCTGGGCGCGGGCCAGCGGGGCGACCCGCAGGGCCAGCGTCTCCGGAACGGACGCGCGGAGAAAGCGGTCGTGGTCCTGTGCCTGCGGCTCGGTGTCCGTACGGACCGCGCAGAGCATGCGGACCGGCGTGCCGCCGAGCCTGCGGGCGGCGAAGCCGAGCAGTTCGGCGCTGGCCGGGTCGAGCCACTGCAGGTCGTCGGCGACGATCAGCACCGGCCCCTGGGCGCCGAGGGCGCGGAACGCCGACAGCACCGCGAGCCGCAGCGCGAGACCGTCGCGCTGGAGGGTGGATTCGCCGCGGCCGGTGAGCGCCGACTCCAGGGCGGTGCGCTGCGGCGCGGGCAGCCGGTCGGCTATCTCGTCGACGACCAGACCGAGGAGGTCGGCCAGCGCGAGGAAGGGGAGATGGGATTCGGACTCGGTGGCCGAGCACCGCAAGACGGTCCGTGCCGATTCGGCGCATTCGGCGGCCAACGCCCGCAGGACGGTCGACTTTCCTATTCCCGCCGGTCCGTGCACGAGCACACTGCCACCGCCGGAGAGCTGCTCACGAGCCGCCGCGAAGAGTTCCTCCCGGCCGATGACCAGGTCGGGGCGCGGTCTCGCAGGTTCCTTGAAGTCCCCTCGCACGGTCACCACTCCCCTCGTGTGTCGTGTCCTGGCCAATATTAGGCAATGTCTCTTTGAATTTCGGACAGTCTGAGTGGTGAGGGAAATAACAACGGTCGCGCATAAGTCATTTCAGGGTCCAGACGGTTGAATGGTGAGCGCCAGGCCGGGTGGTCCGCTACGGCAGTACGCCGGCCCGGCGCGCGGCGACGACCGCCTCCAGACGGGTGTGCGCGCCGAGCCGGCGCATCGCCGAACGCAGATACCCCTTCACGGTCTCCGGACGAAGCCCGAGCCGCTCGGCGGCGGCCGCGTTGGTCGCGCCCGACGCGACACAGGCGAGGACATCCAGCTCGCGCGGAGCGAGTCCGACCTCGCGCGGCACCCCCGCGGACGGTGCCACCGCGTCGGCCAACCGGCCGCACACGGCCAGGAGTTCGGCCCGCAGCTCCGGGTCGGCGACCCGTGGCGCCAGCGCCCGCAGCGTCCCGTGCGCCTCGCGCACCTCCTCCCACGCCGCGCCTCCCGTCGCTCCCGTCGCGGGGCCGGGCTCGCGGACGACGCCGAGCAGATCGCGTGCCTCGTCCCGGACGACCAGCGCCTGTTCCACGTCCCGGGCCGCCGCGACGGCCGCCCCCAGCGTCCGGTCACCCAGGGGCTGGGCCGTCCGCAGGGCGCCGTACAGCACCCCGCGCACCCGGCGCCGTACGACCACGGGAACCGCGAGGACCGAACACAGCCCCTCCCTCGCCACCGCCGTGTCGTACTCGTGGCTGATCTGCCGTGAGGCCGAGTAGTCGCTCACCGCGCAGGGCCGGGCGAGGGCCACCGCCTTGCCGCCCAGGCCGTTGCCCGAGGAGACCGCGAGCGCGCTCAGCGCGGGCGTCGCCGTACCGCTCAGCTCACTGATGCGCACCAGCCGGCCGCCGGAGTCGACCAGGCCGCCGAAGGCGACCGGCAGCCCCGTGGCGCGGCGCAGCCGCACCAGCGCGGCACGCATTTCCACCGACTCGGCCGTGTCTGCTGTCACCTGCTCTTCCCTTCATCGCGGCGCACCCCCCGTTCGGGGGTGGTGAGACCTGCATCACGGAATACACGATGGTAGGCGGCGGTCCGGCAACGAGGAGGACACATGACGGCGACAACGGGCAGGGCGGACGCGTTCCGCGCCGCGCGGGACTTCCTGCTGGAGCACCGCGAGGACTACGCCACGGCCTACGAGGGCTTCAGCTGGCCCCGCCCGGAGCACTTCAACTGGGCCCTCGACTGGTTCGACGCCATCGCGCGGGACAACGACCGCACCGCCCTGCACATCGTGGAGGAGGACGGCGGGAGTGTCGAGGTCTCCTTCGCCGCGATGTCCGAGCGCTCCGACCGGGTGGCCAACTGGCTGCGCGCCCAGGGCGTACGGGCCGAGGACCGTGTCCTCGTCATGCTCGGCAACCAGGTCGAGCTGTGGGAGACGGCCCTCGCCGCGATGAAACTGCGCGCCGTCGTCATCCCGGCCACCCCGCTGCTGGGCCCCGCCGACCTGGCCGACCGGGTCGAACGCGGCCGGGTGCGGCACGTCGTCGTCCGGGCCGAGGACACCGCGAAGTTCGACGCGGTACCCGGCGGCTACACCCGGATCGCGGTCGGCGGCACCCGCCCCGGCTGGCAGGCGTACGAGGAGACGGCCGCCGCCGACGCCGCCTTCGAGCCGGACGGTCCCACCCACGCGGACGACCCCCTGATGCTCTACTTCACCTCGGGCACCACCGCCCAGCCCAAGCTGGTCGAGCACACCCACGTCTCGTACCCGATCGGCCACCTGGCCACCATGTACTGGATCGGGCTCAAGCCCGGGGACGTCCATCTGAACATCTCCTCACCCGGCTGGGCCAAGCACGCCTGGTCGAACCTCTTCGCGCCGTGGAACGCGGAGGCGACCGTCTTCCTGTACAACTACACCCGCTTCGACGCGGGCCGTCTGATGGCCGAGATGGACCGGGCCGGCGTCACCACCTTCTGCGCCCCGCCCACCGTGTGGCGCATGCTCATCCAGGCCGATCTGAGCCTGCTGCGGACCCCGCCGCGCGAGGTCGTCGCCGCGGGCGAGCCGCTGAACCCCGAGGTCATCGAGCAGGTGCGGCGCGCCTGGGGCGTCACCGTCCGGGACGGCTTCGGGCAGACCGAGACCGCCGTCCAGGTGTCCAACAGCCCCGGCCAGCCCCTCAAGACCGGCTCCATGGGCCGGCCGAGCCCGGGCTTCCGCGTCGAACTGCTCGATCCGGTCTCGGGCGCGCCCGGCGCGTCGGAGGGCGAGATCTCCCTCGACCTGTCCGGGCATCCCGTGGGTCTGATGACCGGCTACCACGGCGACCCCGACCGTACGGCGGAGGCGATGGCGGGCGGCTACTACCGCACCGGGGACATCGGCTCGCGCGACGCCGACGGCTACATCACCTACGTCGGGCGAAGCGACGACGTCTTCAAATCCTCCGACTACAAGATCTCGCCCTTCGAGCTGGAGAGCGCGCTCCTGGAGCACGAGGCGGTCGCCGAGGCCGCCGTGGTCCCGGCCCCCGACGAACTGCGCCTCGCCGTCCCGAAGGCGTACGTCGTCCTCGCCGCCGGGTACGAGCCGGGCCCCGACACCGCCAAGGTGCTCTTCGAGCACGCGCGCACGGTCCTCGCGCCGTACAAGCGCATCCGCCGCCTGGAGTTCGGCGAACTTCCCAAGACCGTCTCCGGCAAGATCCGCCGGATCGAGCTGCGCGAGGCCACGGCCGTCGGCTCGGACGCCGAGTACCGCGAGGAGGACTTCCGGTGAGTGAACTGTCGTACGCGCACGGGACGAGCGGCACGGCGCTGCTCGGCGACACCATCGGGGCCAACCTCGACCGGGCGGTCGCGGCCTGGCCGGACCGTGAGGCGCTCGTCGACGTGCCCTCGGGCCGACGCTGGACGTACGCCCAATTCGGCGCCGACATCGACGAGTTGGCTTACGCGCTGCTCGCCGGCGGAATCGCCAAGGGCGACCGGGTGGGCATCTGGGCGGTCAACTGCCCGGAGTGGGTGCTCGTCCAGTACGCCACCGCCCGCATCGGCGCGATCATGGTGAACATCAATCCGGCGTACCGTACCCACGAGGTGGAGTACGTCCTCAACCAGGCCGGGATCTCACTGCTCTTCGCCTCCCTCAGTCACAAGAGCAGCGACTACCGGACGATGGTCGAGGAAGTGCGGGGCAGATGCCCGCGGTTGCGGGAGACCGTGTACATCGGCGACCCGAGCTGGGACGCGCTGCTGAGGCGCGGAACCCCTGACCTGTACGAGGAGTTCCACGTCCGCGGGAGCGAGCTGTCCTGCGACGACCCCATCAACATCCAGTACACCTCGGGCACGACGGGCTTCCCCAAGGGGGCCACCCTCTCCCACCACAACATCCTCAACAACGGTTATTTCGTGGGCGAGTCGATCGCCTACTCGGAGCAGGACCGGGTCTGCGTCCCCGTGCCCTTCTACCACTGCTTCGGCATGGTGATGGGGAACCTGGCCGCCACCTCGCACGGCGCGTGCATGGTCATCCCCGCGCCCTCGTTCGACCCGGCGGCGACACTGAGGGCCGTACAGCAGGAGCGGTGCACGTCGCTCTACGGCGTACCCACCATGTTCATCGCGGAGTTGAACCTCCCGGACTTCGGGGCGTACGACCTGTCCACCCTGCGCACCGGCATCATGGCGGGCTCGCCCTGCCCGGTCGAGGTGATGAAACGGGTCGTCGCCGAGATGCACATGGAGGAGGTCTCCATCTGCTACGGCATGACGGAGACCTCGCCCGTCTCGCTCCAGACCCGCCGGGACGACGACCTGGAACACCGCACGGGCACGGTCGGCCGGGTCCTGCCGCACCTGGAGGTGAAGGTCGTCGACCCGGTGGACGGGGTGACCCGGCCGCGCGGCAGCGCCGGAGAACTCTGCACCCGCGGTTACAGCGTGATGCTCGGCTACTGGAACGAGCCCGAGAAGACCGCCGAGGCCGTCGACGCGGGGCGCTGGATGCACACGGGCGACCTGGCCGTGATGCGCGAGGACGGGTACGTCGAGATCGTCGGCCGTATCAAGGACATGATCATCCGGGGTGGCGAGAACATCTACCCGCGCGAGATCGAGGAGTTCCTGTACGCCCACCCGAAGATCGCCGACGTCCAGGTGGTCGGCATCCCCCACGAGCGCTACGGCGAGGAGGTGCTGGCCTGTGTCATCCCGCGCGATCCGGCCGACCCCCTCACCCTGGACGAGCTGCGCGCCTTCTGCGAGGGCCGGCTGGCGCACTACAAGATCCCCAGCCGGCTGCGTGTCCTGGAGACCTTCCCGATGACGGTGTCGGGGAAGGTACGGAAGATCGAACTACGGGAGACGTACGGGGAGTAGGCACCCGGGGTGCCCGTGCGTGCGCCCGTGTTCGTGCCATGCCCTTGCCGTTGTCCCTGCCCGGTGGTCAGCCCGTGACGGCGATGAGGTCGTCGGCCGGGCTGTTCACGGGTTGCGGGGTGCCGGTGAGGTCCAGGACGAAGAGGGGGACGCCGAGGGTGTCGGCGCGGGCGCGGGCGTCGTCGGCGTACCCCGCGAGGGAGAAGAACACGCAGTCCGCCGACTCCGTCATGGCGGTCAGCCACAGGCACTCCACGTCGCGCAGCGAGGCCGGCCGCACGGTGGGGTCCACCTGGGCCAGGATGCCGCGCGCGGCGAGCCCGATCCCGGACGGGGGCCGCTGGTCCGCGCGCCGGATGCCGCGATAGCCGAGCCAGCCCAGATACAGCGCGGCTGCGGTGACGACATCGCGTGCGGTCCGGATGGTGACCGGCTGGAACGCCGGCCTGTCGCCGGGCGAGCCGCCCCGCCCGCGCCCGCCGACGCCCCGGGACGCGTCGCCCCCGGCACCCCGGTCCGAGGTCCGCGCCCGCACAGAGCCCCGAGCCGAACCGACCTCGGTGTCCTGGTCCTGTGCCTGTTCCTGGTCGTTGTCCGGCGCCTGATGGTCGGCTCCGGCAGGGGAACCGGTCTGGCGGTCGGCCTGGCCGCCGTCGGGAGGGCCGGTCTCTCCGGCGCCTCGCCGGCCGGTCTCGTCGCCCGGCACGGGCGGGTCGGTGCCGGCGCGTTGCGTGATGCCGGGCGTGTCCGGCGTGGTCTCCGCGTGCCGCGGCGGGCGGGCGGCTCGCGCCGCTCGTACCCCGCGGAGCGGAATCCGCAGTGTCGTTCCGCAGGAGCAGCCCAGTTCCGGGTGCGGCCACTCGCTCTCGCGGTCGCAGGCCTCGCAGCGGACCGGGACCCAGTCGTCGTCCCACGCGCGGTGGGTGACGGGGGCCGGCTCCGCGAGGCGGTCGAGAGGGGCCGTCACGGGTGCTCCGCACACGCACGGATAGGACGGGGCCGCGTACAGGTGCTCGCGACGGCAGGCCGGGCACCGCACCGGCACGCTCTCGGCCATGGACCGCTCCAGAAGGTCACGTCGGGTCAGCGCGTCCATCGTCCTCCTGCCGGACGGCGTCCGGCAGCGAAACGCCGCGACGCGCACCGGTCCGGTCCGGCGCGCCGCCCGCTCTTGACGCTCCTTGCCCCGACACCTACATTACTTCCAGATAGTAGAAGTTAGTTTCCGCAATACGGAATAAGAGACTCTCCGCGGGGCGCGACGGGAGTGCGAATCCGACAGTCGAAGCAGGAGTACTCCATGGCTCGTATGACCGCTGCCCGCGCGGCAGTCGAGATCCTCAAGCGCGAGGGCGTGACCGACGCGTTCGGCGTCCCGGGCGCGGCGATCAACCCCTTCTACGCGGCACTCAAGGCGTCCGGCGGGATCAGCCACACCCTCGCCCGGCATGTCGAGGGCGCCTCGCACATGGCGGAGGGCTACACCCGCACGCACCCGGGCAACATCGGTGTCTGTATCGGAACCTCGGGCCCCGCCGGCACCGACATGATCACCGGCCTCTACTCCGCGACCGGCGACTCGATCCCGATCCTGTGCGTCACCGGCCAGGCGCCGACCGCGGTGATCCACAAGGAGGACTTCCAGGCCGTCGACATCGCCTCGATCGCGGGGCCCGTGACCAAGATGGCCGTCACCGTGCTGGAGGCCGCGCAGGTTCCCGGCGTCTTCCAGCAGGCCTTCCACCTCATGCGCTCCGGGCGCCCCGGGCCGGTTCTCATCGACCTGCCCATCGACGTCCAGCTCACCGAGATCGAGTTCGACCCCGACACGTACGAGCCGCTCCAGGCGTACAAGCCCGCCGCGACCCGCGCCCAGATCGAGAAGGCGCTCGCGCTGCTGAACGCGTCCGAGCGCCCGCTCATCGTGGCCGGCGGCGGAGTCGTCAACGCCGACGCCTGCGAACTCCTCGTCGAGTTCGCCGAGTTGACGGGCACCCCGGTCGTCCCGACGCTCATGGGCTGGGGCGTGCTGCCCGACGACCACGAGCTCAACGCCGGCATGGTGGGCCTGCAGACCTCGCACCGCTACGGCAACGCGACCTTCCTGGAGTCCGACTTCGTCCTCGGCATCGGCAACCGCTGGGCCAACCGCCACACCGGCAGGCTGGATGTCTACACGGCCGGACGGAAGTTCGTGCACGTCGACATCGAACCCACCCAGCTCGGCAGGATCTTCGCCCCGGACTTCGGCATCGCCTCCGACGCCAGGGCCGCCCTGGAGCTCTTCGTCGAGGTGGCGAGGGAGTCGAAGGAGGCAGGCGGGCTGCCCGACCGTTCCTCCTGGGCCGCCTTCGCACAGGAGAAGCGCGCCACCCTCCAGCGCCGGACACACTTCGACGACATCCCGATCAAGCCGCAGCGCGTCTACGAGGAGATGAACAAGGCCTTCGGTCCGGAGACCAGGTACGTCACCACCATCGGCCTCTCGCAGATCGCCGGCGCCCAGATGCTGCACGTCTACCGGCCACGCCACTGGATCAACTGCGGCCAGGCGGGCCCGCTCGGCTGGACCATCCCGGCCGCGCTCGGCGTCGCCAAGGCCGACCCCGACGCGCAGGTCGTCGCCCTCTCCGGCGACTACGACTTCCAGTTCATGATCGAGGAACTGGCCGTCGGCGCCCAGCACCGGATCCCGTACGTCCATGTCCTGGTGAACAACGCCTACTTGGGCCTGATCCGGCAGGCGCAGCTCGGCCTGGACATCGACTTCCAGGTCAACCTGGAGTTCGAGAACATCAACTCCCCGGAACTCGGCGTCTACGGCGTTGATCACGTCAAGGTCGTCGAGGGTCTCGGCTGCAAGGCGATCCGCGTCACCGACCCGGGCGAACTCGGCGCCGCCTTCGAGCGGGCCAAGAAGCTCGCCGCCGAGTTCCAGGTCCCGGTCGTCGTCGAGGCGGTCCTGGAGCGCGTCACCAACATCGCCATGAGCAGGACGAACGACATCGGGAACGTCGTGGAGTTCGAGGAGATCGCGACCGAGCCCGGCCACGCGCCCACCTCGATCCGGACGCTGAAGGTCTGACGCGGGCGCTCGTCCGCACGCCGAGGGCGGCCCGCTCCAACTGATGGGCCGCCCTTGCGCGTTGTTCCCAGGGACGGGCGGGTCCGGCATGCTCGCCCCATGCGGATGACCGTCCCCACCCCCCTCGGCGACATCGCCGTACGCTGCCTTCCCCCCTTTCCCGGAGCACGCCCGCAGGGGGCTGCCGTCCCGCCCGACGCCCCCGCGCTGCTGCTTCTGCACGCCAACCCCGGGGACGGCCGTGACTTCGACGCCGTGCTGCCCGCCCTCGCCGACCGGTACCGGACCTTCGTCGTGGACTGGCCCGGGTACGGCGACTCCACCGCGCCCGAACCCCAACTGGTCACGCCCGAAGGGCTGGTGGAGGTCGCGGAACGGGTGATCGACGCGCTCGCCGAGGAGCAGGGCGTGCGGGAGGTCGCCGTGCTCGGCAACAGCGTCGGCGGCTATGTCGCCTGCCGCCTCGCCGAGGGCCCCCGCGCCGCGTCGGTCACCGCGCTCGTCCTGGTCGACCCGGCGGGCTTCACCCGGCACACCGCGTTCACCCGCTGGTTCTGCCGCGAGGTGATGGGCCGCCCCGCCCGCGCCCGCCGGCTGGTCGTCCCGCTGGCCCGCGCCTATCTGGGCCGGCTGGGCACGCCGAGCGCGCGGGAGACGTACGCCCGCGTCCGTCAACTGCCCCACGACGAGCGGAGACTGGCGGTGCACTGCGCCGTGTGGCGCGGTCTCGCCGGCCCGGACTTCGGCCTGGCGGACCCGGCGGCCCTGGATGTGCCGATCCTGCTCCTGTGGGGCAGCCGCGACCCGGTCGTCCCCGCCCTCCTCGACGGCCGCCGCGCCCAACGCATGCTCCCCGCAGGGACGTTGAGCGTTCTGCTGCCCACCGCCCACGAGCCGTACAACGAACGCCCGGGTCTGTTCCTGCGGCACATCCTGCCGTTCCTGAAGGACCCGCGGGCGGTCAGTACGAGCAGTCGCCTCCCCAGCCGGCCCCGCCGCCAGTGAAGCCACTGCCTCCGCCGCCCCAGGGCAGTCCGCGCTCCTGCCCTCTCCTGCGGCCGGCCGGGCCAGCGGATGCGGTGAACCGCGGCACCAGGACGGTCAGGGCGCCATCGCCGTACACGGTCACCGTGGGCAGGACACCGGCCGCGGACGGGGCCGAGGTCCGCTGCGCGCCCGGCCGTCCCGCGGCCACCGCGCCCCGTGGATGCGGGGCGGGCTCGGCGACCGTCACGGCCGCGCCGGCCCACCACGCGGCAGCGCGACGGTCCGAGGCCCGAGCCTGACCGCCGCGCTCCCACTCATGGGGCTTCCCCCGTACCCCCGTTCGGGACCCGCCGCCCCCGTGCCGGCGGGCCCCGTGTGCCGAGAATGTGCCTCATCCGGCGTGAGGAGAAGCCCCTGGGGCGGTGTTCAGAGGTTGATTTGAGGGTTCCGTAGACGTTCTACGCCCGCTTGTGTACGGACAGGGTCCGTTCGCCGCCCGTTTCGGCTCGCAGCTCGGGGCTCGGGGCTCACGTCCGGCGGGCCGGTGTCCACGGTCTTCATCCGTCCGAGTGCTCCGAATGCTCCGAGAGGCCGGGCCAGTCGTCCGGACCGCCGCCCTGCCAGTCGATGATGTCGCTCTCCTCG
The DNA here is from genome assembly GCF_055588305.1 of Streptomyces sp. NPDC042002. NCBI lineage: Bacteria > Bacillati > Actinomycetota > Actinomycetes > Kitasatosporales > Streptomycetaceae > Streptomyces > Streptomyces sp. NPDC042002. The sequence continues at coordinate 36,527 of NZ_JBVJCT010000004.1, forward strand.
ACCTCGATCGCGTCGAGGTCGACGTCCGCCTGGCGCAGGATCTCGACCACGTCGTCGAGGTGGTACGCGATGCCGAGCGCCCGGTCGCCCTCGGTGACCCGCCGCGACCCGTCCAGTCCCGGCGTGTGCACCACGATCCTGGGGAAATCCATGCCGTCAGCCTCCATGGTCCCAGGCTGCTGCGCGCGGCCGGAATCCGCACCCGGAGCCCGGTCCTCCGGTCCGCCGCGTGAGCTGTGCGGTTGTCGCCGTCCGACGGCGCGAGCCTGGGCGCGACATTACGTTCGCGCCGCCGGACGGAGTCCTGGGGCACTTGCCGACGGGTGCGGGCGGGTGCTGTCGGCCGGTGCGGCTGGGACCGCGGCGGATGCGACGGAACCGTGACGCCGCTTCTCTCAGGTCGAGAAGCGGCGTCACGGGACCTCCACCACCGCACTGGCTCGCATGCCGCCGCGGTCCTCGCCTCGCCCACGGTCCTGTCGTGCGGGGCCGTGGTTCAGATCCGCGCGCCGGAGAGGCGCTCGACCGCGCGCAGCAGTGCGGAGTGGTCCAGGCCGCCGTCGCCCTGCGCGCGCAGACTGGCGACGAGCTGGGCGACCACGGCACCGACGGGCAGCGCGGCGCCCACGGTGCGGGCGGCGTCCGTGACGATGCCCATGTCCTTGTGGTGCAGGTCGACGCGGAAGCCCGGCTTGAAGTCGCGGTTCAGGAAGTTGTCCCTCTTGCGGGCCAGCACGGTGGAGCCCGCGAGACCGCCGCCGAGGACGTCGAGCGCGGCCTTGAGGTCCACGCCGGACCGCTCCAGGAAGACCACGGCCTCGGCGCACGCCTGGATGTTCACGGCGACGATGAGCTGGTTGGCCGCCTTCACGGTCTGGCCCGAACCGTGCGGACCGCACAGCACGATGGTCCTGCCGAGCGCCTCGAAGAGGGGCTCCGCCTCGTCGAAGTCGGCCTGCTCGCCACCGACCATGATCGACAGCACGGCCTCGACCGCACCGGCCTCGCCGCCGGACACCGGGGCGTCCAGGACGCGAACGCCCTTCTCGGCGCCGGCCTTCGCGAGGTCCACCGAGGTCTGCGGGGTGATCGAGGACATGTCGACCAGCAACGCGCCGGACCTCACGTTCTCCAGGACGCCGTCGGGGCCGTACGCGACGGCCTCGACCTGCGGGGAGGCGGGCACCATCGTGATCACCACGTCGGCGTCCCGCACGGCCTCGGCGATGGAAGCGGCGGCGGTGCCGCCCGCGGCGGCCAGGCGCTCCAGCTTGTCCCGCTCCAGCGTGTGACCGGTGACGTCGTACCCGGCCTTGATCAGGTTCTCCGCCATGGGCGAGCCCATGATGCCGAGACCGATCCATGCCACCTTGGGGAGGTCGTTGCTCATGAAGGTGCCTCTCTGGAATCTCTGTCACGTCATCGGGGAGCCGCTCAGCGGGCGGCTCGGGCGGCGGCGGGCAGCCAGTCGAAGGACTCGGCACTCGGCCGGTCGCCCGGCTTGTACTCCAGACCGACCCAGCCCTCGTAACCGGCCTTGCCCAGCTGGTCGAGGAGCTCCTCCAGGGGGAGGGTGCCGGTGCCCGGGGCGCCGCGGCCGGGGTTGTCCGCGATCTGTACGTGGCCGGTCCGGTCGGCGTAGGAGGCGATCACCCGCGGCAGGTCCTCGCCGTTCATGGAGAGGTGGTAGAGGTCCATGAGGAACCTGGCGTTGCCGAGGCCGGTCGCCGCGTTGACCTTGTCGACGACGCCGACGCCGGCCGGTGCGCTCACCAGCGGATAGCGCGGCGACTCGCGCTCGTTGAGGGTCTCGACGAGGAGGACCGCGCCGATCCGGTCGGCGGCGCGCGCCGCGAGGACCAGGTTCTCCAGCGCGAGCGCGTCCTGTTCGGCCGGGTCCACGCCCTCGACGCGGTTGCCGTACAGGGCGTTGAGCGCCGTGCAGCCCAGCGACCCGGCGAACCCGGCGGCCACCTCGATGTTGGCGCGGAACCTCGCCGACTCCTCGCCGGGGATCGACAGAGCGCCCCGGTCGGGACCGGGCAGTTGTCCGGCGTAGAAGTTCAGCCCCGTCAGCCGGACGCCCGCGTCCTCGACGGCCTTCTTCAGGGCGTCGAGTCCGGACTGTGCGGGGGTGGGGGAGTCGCCCCAGGGCCACCACAGCTCGACCGCGGTGAAGCCCGCCGCCGCGGCGGCCGCGGGGCGCTCCAGGAGCGGGAGTTCCGTGAAGAGGATCGACAGGTTGACGTTGAAGCGCTGGTCCGCGAAGCCCATGGGGGTCGGCGCTCCCTTCCGTACTGGCGGCCGTGCTGTCGGCCGGGCCGGTGATTCAGGTTATTCCGTATTGCGGAAGTTCTTTTCTGCTTAATGGAAGATTGCCGTCGTGTGTCGGAGCTTGTCAAGGGGTGCCGACGGAAATCCGCGGCCGTGACCCGTGCCGTACGGCGTGCTCGCGGCCGCTCGGGCCGCGAGGGGCTGCCGGGATGTCCGCGGCGCGCAGTAGGTTGAGCCCGTGCGATTGAGAGTGGAGTTCACGACCGAGCCCTTCGATCTCGACGAGGCCCCCCGGCACGCCCTGGTCGCCCGCGAGGTGATCGAGGCGGCCGAACTGGACGCCGTGGACGTGGGCCCGTTCGGCAACACCGCGGAAGGCGGCGCGGACACCGTGCTCGCCGCGGTCGACGCGCTGCTGCGCAAGGTCCTGGAGGCGGGCGCCACCCGGGTCTCGCTCCAGGTGAACGTCGTGGGCGCGGCCGGGGAGGGCGATAAGTGACCGGAATCGGGGACGACCCCTTCGTCGCGGCGGTCAAGCCCCTGGTCGACGCCATGGGGGGCGAGATGCTGCCGCCCGAGCTGGCCGGCGTCGATGACGTGGTGCTGTCCTGGGAGGGCGCGGACGTCGTCGCCGTACGACTGCCCCAGCTCGCCGACTCGCTGGACCACATCCTCGCCGCCCTGGAGCGCAAGCGGGGCAAGCCGCTCGCGGAGCTCGACCGCAGGGCCAAGCAGGAGATCGTGCGCATACTGGAAGCGCGCGGAGCCTTCTCCGTGCGGCACGGTGTGGAGACCGTGGCGAGCGCGCTCGGCGTGAGCCGGTTCACCGTCTACAACTACCTGAATCGCGAAAAGGACGCCTGACCGGCGAAGGCGCGCCTCAGGACGGCAGGGGTCCGCCCGCCGTCACCCGCCGCCGTCCGGAACGACCGGGCGGCGGTTTTTGGCGGCGGGATTTTTGTAACCCGAAGTTTTCAACAAAGTGTTGACGTGGTGATTCCGGGGGCGTTAGCTGTCCGCAGCCCGTCCAGCACAAGGCCACGGAGGCTTCCCGTGACGTCGAGTACGACATCTGGCGGCCTCGCCCGCTTCAACGACCTTCAGGAACGCGCGGCCTTCGCCGTCCTCCACGAGGCGTGCGCCTCCCGCGCGTGGGCCGAGCGGCTGATCGCCGCCCGCCCCTACGCGACCGCCGACGGCCTGTACGCCGCGAGTGACGCCGCCACGGCCGAACTGACGACCGCGGACCTGGCGGAGGCGATGGCCGGGCACCCGCCCATCGGGCGGCCGGAACCCGGCGACCCGACCTCCTCCCGCGAGCAGCGCGGCATGGCCGGCGCCTCCGCCGCGCTCAAGGAGGAGATGCTCGAACTGAACCTGGCCTACCAGGAGAAGTTCGGCCATGTGTTCCTCATCTGCGCCACCGGCCGGACCGGCGAGCAGATGCGCGACGCGGTCAGGGAGCGGATCGGCAACCCGGCCGAGCGGGAGCGCGAGATCGTCCGCGTCGAACTGGGGAAGATCAACCGCATCCGGCTCGGCAATCTCGTAGAGGAAGCGTCGGGCGGTCTCGTACGAGAAGAGCCCGGCGGTCTCGTACAGAAGGGGACCGGTGGTCCCGTACCCGAAGAACCCGGCGGTCCCGTACAGGAAGAAGAGGCATGAGCACCGACACCACGGCCTCCGTGTCCACCCACATCCTGGACACCAGCGTGGGCCGCCCCGCCGAGGGCGTCGCCGTCCAGCTCGCCGTCCGCGCGGGGCGCGAGGGCGACTGGCGGGCGCTCGGCGGTTCCGCGACCGACGCGGACGGCCGGTGCAAGGACCTTCCGGCCCTGCCGGAGGGCACGACCCACGTACGGCTCGACTTCGCGGTCGAGGAGTACTTCGAGTCGAATTCAGCGACACAGCAAGCCGATGCGCAGCAGGACGCCCCCGCGAATCGGGACAGCGAGACGTTCTTCCCCGAGGTGACGATCACCTTCGCCGTCAGGCCGGGCGAGCACTACCACGTACCGCTGCTGCTCAACCCGTTCGGCTACTCCGTTTACCGAGGGAGCTAGCAGACATGACCGACCCATCCCCCCGCGGCACTGACCCTTCCGGCAGCGGCCGTCCTGTGCTCCTGGGCCAGAACCAGTACGGCAAGGCCGAGAACCGCGTCGTCAAGATCACCCGCGACGGCGGCACCCATCACATCAAGGACCTGAACGTGTCCGTCGCGCTGGGCGGCGACATGCGGGAGGTCCACCTGTCGGGCTCCAACGCGAACGTCCTGCCGACGGACACCACCAAGAACACGGTGTACGCGTTCGCCAAGGAGTACGGCATCGAGTCCGCCGAGCGGTTCGGTATCCAACTGGCCCGGCACTTCGTGACCAGCCAGGAGCCGATCAAGCGGGCGCGCATCCGTATCGAGGAGTACGCCTGGGAGCGTATCGAGGCCTCGGACGCGGGCTCCCGGGCCGTCGGCGCGGAAGAGGCCAAGCACTCCTTCGTGCGCAAGGGTCAGGAGACGCGCGTCACCCAGATCACCTACGACGGTGAGACCTGGGAGGTCGTCTCGGGCCTGAAGGACCTCGTCGTGATGAACTCGACGAACTCCGAGTTCTGGGGCTACGCCAAGGACAAGTACACGACGCTCCAGGAGGCGTACGACCGGATCCTGGCCACCCAGGTCTCCAGCCGCTGGCGCTTCAACTGGACCGGCGACGAGCAGAAGATGCCCGACTGGGACAAGTCCTACGACCAGGTCAGGAAGCACATGCTCCAGGCCTTCGCGGAGACCTACTCCCTCTCGCTCCAGCAGACCCTGTACCAGATGGGCGCGCGGATCATCGACCACCGCGGCGAGATCGACGAGGTCCGCTTCTCGCTCCCGAACAAGCACCACTTCCTGGTGGACCTGACGCCGTTCGGCCTGGAGAACGATACCGCCGACGGAGCTGTGTACTTCGCGGCCGACCGCCCGTACGGGCTCATCGAGGGCACCGTCCTGCGCGACGGCTGCGAGCCGCGCATCCCGGTGGACCTCACCAACCTGTAGGACCGCACCCGGCGGTCCTACCCGGACCGCCCCGCGGTACTGCCGCTGTACCCCCGACGCGGGCGCCGGCGTCACGTCCCAGGGGAGAGCGGGGGCATCTGCGCAACCACAGCACCACGGACCCGGTCGTCACCCCGCTCGGCCCCCGGATCCGTCCGCCAATGGGAAGAACGAGGAACCGCAGTGGCAGTCCAGCGCATCGTCATCGAGAACTGCGCCATCGCGACCGTGGACGCGGGCGACACCGAGTACGCCTCGGGCCACATCGTCGTCGCCGACAACAGGATCGAGTCGGTGGGCGCCGGCAAGGCCCCAGGGAACCTGGAGAACGTGGTCCGCCGCGTCGACGGCACCGGGCATCTGGCCACGCCCGGACTGGTGAACACCCACCACCACTTCTACCAGTGGATCACCCGCGGCCTCGCCACGGACCACAACCTCTTCAACTGGCTCGTCGCGCTCTACCCGACCTGGGCGCGCATCGACGAGCCGATGGCCTACGCGGCCGCACAAGGCTCCCTCGCCATGATGGCCCGCGGCGGCGTCACCACCGCCATGGACCACCACTACGTCTTCCCCGAGGGTTCCGGAGACCTGTCCGGCGCCATCATCCGGGCCGCCCGTGAGACGGGTGTCCGCTTCACGCTCGCCCGCGGCTCCATGGACCGCAGCGAGAAGGACGGCGGACTGCCGCCGGACTTCGCCGTCGAGACCCTCGAAGGGGCACTCGCCGCCACCGAGGCGACCGTCGACGAGCACCACGACGCGTCCTTCGACAGCATGGTCCAGGTCGCCGTCGCACCCTGCTCGCCCTTCTCCGTCTCCACCGAACTCATGAAGCAGGGGGCCGAGTTGGCCCGCCGCAAGGGGGTACGGCTGCACACGCACGGCTCGGAGACCGTGGAGGAGGAGCAGTTCTGCAAGGAACTGTTCGGCATGGGCCCGACCGACTACTTCGAGTCGACCGGCTGGCTCGGCGAGGACGTGTGGATGGCGCACTGCGTCCACATGAACGACTCCGACATCGCCGCCTTCGCCCGTACGAAGACCGGTGTCGCGCACTGTCCCTCCTCCAACGCCCGGCTGGCCGCGGGTATCGCCCGGGTCCCCGACATGCTGGCGGCCGGCATCCCGGTCGGCCTCGGCGTCGACGGCACCGCGTCGAACGAGTCGGGCGAACTCCACACCGAGCTGCGCAACGCCCTGCTCATCAACCGGCTCGGCGCCCACCGCGAGGCCGCCCTGAACGCCCGTCAGGCGCTGCGCCTCGGCACCTACGGCGGGGCCCAAGTCCTCGGCCGCGCGAGCCAGATCGGCTCCCTGGAGGCGGGCAAGCTCGCCGACCTCGTGCTGTGGAAGCTGGACACGCTGGCACACGCCTCGATCGCCGACCCGGTGACGGCGCTGGTCTTCGGCGCCGCCGCCCCGGTCACCCTCTCGCTCGTGAACGGCAGGCCGGTCGTCGAGGACGGCCACCTGCTGCACGTCGACGAGGACGCCATCGCCCGCTCCACGCGGGACGAGGCACAGCGCCTGGCGCGGATCGCCGCGCAGGCCTGAGCACCACGGAACTCCGGCCGAGGGGGACGGCCCTCGGCCGGTGGCCGTGGACCCGAGCGGGGTCCACGGCGGCCGCAGCCGGGGCGTGCATGGACGTGCGCGCCTGGGACGGTCGCACGGAGGGCGCGGCACGAGGAACGTGCCGCGCCCTCCGCCCTGTTGGGCCCGTCAGCCGATGTGGTAGCTGTCGCCGTAGACCTTCCAGTCCAGCGGTGTGTTGAGGTTCAGGTTGCGGTTGCGTACGAAGACCCGCTGCTCGGTGTCGACCCGGGTGGTGTCGGAGTGGGCCTCCTCCTGCTTCATGGCCCACACCCGGGCGTCGAGGAAGGCGTTCAGATACGTCACCTCGTCGCCGCCCTGGGCCGGCGGTTTGGCCTTCGCCAGCGCGCGCCGCCGGATGTTGCTGAAGCTGGTGCTGTCGTCCCCGTCGCCGTGCATCACGATGGCGTCGTAGTACGTGAACTGGCCGAGGACACCGATGCCGTCGGTCTTGCCCTGCGCCACGGCGGGGTTGAAGTAGACGCGGTCGCGCTCGTCGTTCTGGGCCTGCTGGAACGCCGAGTCCTGGGCGGCCTTGCGCCAGTCGGCCGGGAATCCTGGGTCCAGGCCCTGGTGGGAGTCGCCGCCGTTCACCTGGCGCAGCGCCGGCAGGTACTTGGCCAGGACGTTGCCGGGCTTGCGCTGGGTGTACAGCTCGACGAGGTCGAGCATGTCACCGGTGCCCGAACAGAAGCCGATGATCCCGGCGGTGTAGCCGCGCCCGTCGCCGATGTCCTCGATGTACTTGTACTGCGCCTTCCAGTCCAGCGAGGAGTTCTCCGCGCTGGAGACCAGCTTCATGGCGATCTCCTTCTTCGCCGGGTCGTCCAGGCCGACCGCGGCGGCCGTCGCGGACTGGGTGGCGATCAGGGGGCCCGCCACCAACGATGCTCCGATCAGGGTGAGCAGAGTGCGACGCGAAGTGCCTATGTGGGGGGTGTGCACGGTACCTCCGATGGGGGAGTGGTGTTGCCGCGTACTGTTAGGAAAGTTTCCTACCAGAGATTGAGGGCGGCGTATACCCGTCAGGGGAGGGGGAGTTGAGGGTTCGGGGTCGGCTGTCGAGCCGCGCGGGCCGCCGCGCGGGACTACTGAGTGGCAGGCGTGGCCCGCCGCTCCGGACGCTCGTCGGTGGGGGCCGCCGCCCGGGCCTGCGTGCTTTCGTCCGTGGGGGCCGGCGTGCGCGCCTTTGCCCCCTGGTCCGCAGTCGCCCTCGTGCGCGCTTCCGGCCTGTTCTCCGGTTCAGGTGCCGCCTCCGGCGAGGGAGTTGACGGGCTCCGGCGGGGGCGCGGCAGGGTGGCGGCCAGGATGAAGGCGGTGGCCGCGATGAGCGTGGCCACCGTGAACGCCAGCCGGTAGCCGTCCGCCGTCGCCGCGACGAGGTGCTCGCCCGCGCCGGTCAGCCGCTCGGTGCGGCTCGCCGCCAGGGTCGTCAGCACGGCAAGACCCAGTGAACCGCCCACCACCTGCGTGGTGTTGAAGAGCCCGGAGGCCAGGCCGGCGTCCTCCGCGCGGGCGCCCGACATGGCGAGCCCGGTCACCGCGGGCATCGCGGCCGCGAATCCCGCCGCGAGCAGGAGCAGCGGGGGCAGCACGTCGGTGACGTACGACCCTTCGACCGGGGCCCGGCCGAGCAGGGCCAGGCCCGCCGTGATCAGGGCGAGTCCGGCGAGCAGGACGCGGTACGGGCCGAAGCGGGTGATCGTGCGGGCCGACAGGCTCAGCATCAGCACGCCGATGGTGACCGGCGCGGGCAGGAACGCCGTGCCGGTGAGCAACTCGCTGTAGCCGAGGACGCGTTGCAGGTAGAGCGCGCCGAGGTACTGGAAGCCGTACATCCCGGCGATCATGAGGATCTGCACACCGTTCGCGCTCGTCAGGGTCCGGGAGCGGAACAGTCGCAGCCGCAGCAGGGGACGGGCGGCCCGCGCCTGGCGCACGGTGAACCCGGCGAAGAGGGCGAGCGCGAGCAGGCCGAGAGCGAGTGTGCCGCCGAGGCCGCGCTCCCCGGCGCCGACGATCGCGTACACCGTCAGCATCAGGGCACTGGTGACCAGGGCCGCGCCGGGATAGTCGGCGCCGCCGCCGAGGCCGGCTCCCGTGTCCGGGGTGAGAATCCGCAGTGCGGCGACCAAGGCCAGCAGGCCGATCGGCAGGTTGATGAGAAAGATCCAGTGCCAGTCGAGGGCCTGCGTCAGCGCGCCGCCGAGGAAGGTGCCGAGGGCCCCGCCCGCGGCCCCCACCGCGCTGAACACCGCGATGGCGCGGCCCTGTTCGCGGGGCTCGGGAAAGAGCGCCACCAGCATGCCGAGGACCACCGCCGAGGTCATCGCCCCGCCGACACCCTGGAGGGCGCGGGCCGCGACCAGCATGCCCGGCCCGTCGGCGACCCCGCACAGCACGGACGCGGCGGTGAACACGGCGAGCCCGGCGGTGAACATCCGCTTGCGGCCCACCAGATCGCCGAGCCTGCCCGCGAGCAGCAGCAGCCCCCCGAACGGGATCAGATAGGCGTTCACGACCCAGGCGAGACCCGCGGCGGAGAAGCCGAGGTCGCTCTGGACGGCGGGCATGGCGACGGTGACGATGTTCCCGTCCAGGATCGTCATCAGCGTGCCCGCGCACAGGACGACGAGCGAGGCCCACCGGGAGTACGTTCGTGGTGTCGACGACCTCGGCTGTTCGGTCCGGGACGGCATGACGGTGACCTCCGTGTTCTCCATGGACCGCGTCGATTCGCACCGCGTCGAGATGCGCCGGGTCGGTTCCATGGACGTTCTCCCTTGGGGCACGACTTGTAACGGGGTACATCGTCAGTGACCATGGGAGACCGGCGTAAGGAGGCACCTCCATGTCCCAGGGGAACACCGGTGTTACCTCGCAGGCAGTGCTCGCGCAGGCGTGCCCGGTCCGCGAGGTTCTTGACAGGGTCGCCGGAAAATGGAGCGTGCTGATCATCGTGGCCGCCGCGCACGGCCCGATCCGTTTCACCGAACTGGAGCGCAGCGTCGAGGGGATCAGCCGCCGCATGCTGACCCTGACCCTGCGCAACCTGGAGCGCGACGGCCTCGTCACCCGCACCGTGTATCCGACCGTACCGCCGAAGGTCGAGTACGAACTCACGCCGGTGGCCCGTGAGTTGCACGTGACGCTGCTCTCCCTGACCGACTGGGCCGAGCGGCACCGTGTCACGATCGCCGAATCCCGCGCGGCCTACGACGCCGAGCACCGGCCGGAGTCGGTCGACGCGTAGACCGCCCGGCGGCGCGGCCCGCTGGGGTCAGGACTCGAAGTAGCTGGGGTCGGTGGCCAGGGACTTGAAGACATCCCGAGGGTCCGGCAGGAGCCTGCGCTGCGTGAGATCCATCAGACCGCAGACCGCCGTGATCTCGGCGGACACCGTGCCGTCAGCCTTCCGGATGGTCTGCTCCATGCGGAAGCTCTTGCCCTCACCCCAGATGAAGGCACACGTCACCTCGACCTCGTCGCCGGCGAGCAGCTCGCGCCGGTAGCGGATCGTCGTCTCCAGCACGACCGGGCCCACGCGCCGGTCGCCCAGCTCCGCCTGGCTGATCCCCGCCGCGTGCAGCAGGGACCAGCGGCCGTGCTCGGCGTACTGCAGATACACGCTCTGGTTGAGATGCCCCTGCACATCGGTCTCGTATCCGCGAACGGTCACGGGGACGAAAAACGGCTCTGCCACGACTTTCCCTTCGACGACTGCGACTGCTTCCACGACTGCGACTGCCTACCCGGCCACGGCTGCCTCCACGACTCTGGAACTGCCTGCCTGGCTGCCCGACCGCGACTGCCGGGCTCCCTTGGGGTACTGCCGCCGCACGCGCCTCACGTCCGCCGGGGTGAGGCCAGCGCGTACCGGACGCCCGTGCGCGGTTCCGTGTGTTCGCCGACCTGCCAGCCCGCCTTCTCCAGGGTGGCCGCGCAGGCTCGCAGCGCCTCCGGGTCCGGCTCGTAGACGGCGACGGCCTCCGGCTGCGGTGTCGCCCGTATCCGGTAGCCGCCGCCCTCGGCTCCGGCGGGCCGGTGCCCCGCCGCCTCGAGCGCGAGCGCGGCGGCCCGCACCAGATGCGTACGCTCCCAGGCGCACGGAAGGTCGGTGGCGCCGTCCGGACGGGTCATCCGGCGCAGCTCCAGGAGCCCCTGCCAGGCGCTGTGCACCTCCCGCAGCCGCGCGGGGCCCGGCTCGGGCCCCTCCTCGCCGCCGATCCGCGCGGCGAACACCCCGGACGCCGCCCCGGCGGACACCTCGGCGGCGCCGGCCGGCTCCGGAGTCTCGGGAGTCGCGGGTATCCCGGGCGAATCGCGCAGCCGATGCCCGGCCGGTGTCAGGAAGTGGTCGCGCGGCGGGCGCGGATGGCGGAACGCGAGTCCCCGCTTCACCAGGGCGGCGAGCTGGGCCTCGGTGCCCTTCAGCCGCCCGGTCAGGGGGTCGGCGGCATCGATGAGGCGCCGCTGCGCGGCGGTCGGCGGTCGTGTCACGGCGCGCTCCCTCCACCACCGGGTGGTGCCACGGCGCTCCTGCCCGGCCGCGGCTCAGTGTTCCTCCGGACCCTCTCCCGCCGGGGAGAGCGGTCCATGGGAACAGTACGCGTCGGGTCTGACATTCCAGCCGGCCACCACATGCCGCCGGTGCTCCGTGCTCAGCCGGCTCATCGTCCCGGTGGCGAGCTGGAAGAGGGCGCCGGACCGGGCGTTCAGCCCGAGCCGCCGCGCGGTCAGCACCCGCAGGAAGTGCCCGTGCGAGACGACGACCACGCTGCCCTCCGACTCGGCGAGCGCCGCGTCGATCCTGGCCAGCATCCGTTCGGCGCGCGCCCCGACCTCGTCCGGGGTCTCCCCGGGGTGCTCGGGCGGCCCGGCCGTGACGCCGTCCGTGAACAGGAACCAGTCGGGCCGCTCCCGGTGGATCTCGACGGTCGTGACCCCCTCGTACCCGCCGTAGTCCCACTCGCGGAGGTCGGCGTCGACGCGTGTGCCGACGATCCCGGCCAGCTCGGCCGTCTCCCGCGCCCGGCGCATCGGGCTGACGAACGCCGCCGCGATGTGGTGCCGGGCGATCAGCGGACCGAGCCGCCGCGCCTGCTCGCGGCCGTTGTCGGTCAGCGGGACATCCGTCGACCCCGTGTGCCGCCCGGACAACGACCATTCGGTCTCACCGTGCCGTACGAGGAGCAGGTCACCCATCGCCGCGCCCTTCCGTCCCTGCGTCAGCTGCTGTCCCTCGTACGGTGACACCGGCCGGGCCCGGCCGCAGCACCGGCTCCTCCGACCGGCCCCACCCCGGCCACTCCCTCCGCCCGGTTCCCTACTGCCGGTACCCGCTCAGGAACCGCCCGATCCGGCTGATCGCCGCGTCCAGGTCGTCGGCGTACGGGAGGGTGAGAATGCGGAAGTGGTCGGGGCGCGGCCAGTTGAATCCGGTGCCCTGGACGACCTGGATCTTCTCGCGCAGCAGCAGGTCGAGGACGAACTTCTCGTCGTCGTGGATCGGGTGCACGGCGGGGTCGATGCGCGGGAACGCGTACAGCGCGCCCTTGGGTTTCACGCACGAGACGCCGGGGATCTCGTTGAGCTTCTCCCAGGCGCGGTCGCGCTGCTCGCGGAGGCGCCCGCCGGGTCCGGTCAGCTCGTGGATCGACTGGCGGCCGCCGAGCGCGGCCTGGATGGCGTACTGCGCGGGAGCGTTGGGGCACAGCCGCATGGAGGCCAGCATCGTCAGCCCCTCCAGATAGCTGCGCGCGTGCTGCTTGGGGCCCGTGACGACCAGCCAGCCGGAACGGAAGCCGGCGACGCGGTACGTCTTGGACAGACCGCAGAAGGTGAGGACCACCAGGTCGGGCGCGAGGGCGGCGGCCGAGTGGTGCACGGCGTCGTCGTACAGGATCTGGTCGTAGATCTCGTCGGCGAACACCATCAGGCCGTGCCGGCGGGCGAGATCGAGGATGCCCTCGATGATCTCCTTCGGATAGACCGCGCCCGTCGGGTTGTTGGGGTTGATGATGACGACCGCGCGGGTCCGGTCGGTGATCTTCGCCGCCATGTCGTCCAGGTCCGGGTACCACTCGGACTGTTCGTCGCAGAGGTAGTGCACCGCCTTGCCGCCGGCGAGCGTGGTGACCGCCGTCCAGAGCGGGAAGTCCGGTGCGGGGATGAGGACTTCGTCGCCGTCCTCGACCAGGGCCTGTACGGCCATGGAGACCAGCTCCGAGACGCCGTTGCCGAGGAAGACGTCGTCAACGCCGACCTCCAGGCCCCGGTCCTGGTAGCGCTGGGCGACGGCCCGGCGGGCGGACAGGACACCGCGCGAGTCCGTGTAGCCGTGCGCCCGGGGCAGCATCCGGATCATGTCCTGGAGGATCTCCTCCGGCGCCTCGAATCCGAAGAGGGCGGGGTTGCCGGTGTTCAGGCGCAGCACGCTGTGGCCCGCCGCCTCCAGTGCGTCGGCGTGCTCGATCACCGGGCCGCGGATCTCGTAACAGACCTCGCTGAGTTTGCTCGACTGCCGGAACTCCATGCGCTGCGCCCTCCGGTTGTGGTGTTGCTTGGTTTTACCAAGTGAGAGCTTGGAAAGTCCAACAAGATAGCTAGACTGCGTCGCATGTCACCGCGCCGAAGCTACGACCAGTACTGTTCCGCCGCCCGTGCCCTCGACGCGGTCGGGGACCGGTGGACCCTCCTGATCGTCCGCGAACTGCTCGGCGGACCGCGCCGCTACACCGATCTGCACGCCGATCTGCCGGGCGTCAGCACCGACGTCCTCGCCTCCCGGCTCAAGGACATGGAGCGCGACGGCCTGACCACGCGGCGGCGCCTGCCGCCTCCGGGCGCGGCCTACGTCTACGAACTCACCGCACGCGGGCGGGAGTTGCTGTCCGTCCTCCAGGCGCTCGGGGAGTGGGGCGCGCCCGCGCTGGGCGAGCGGCGGCCCACCGACGCCGTACGGGCGCACTGGTTCGCGCTGCCGCTGCTGCGGGGGCTGGGCGTCGCCGGGGCGGGGGAGGGGCTGGTCGAAGTCCACCTGGACGAGGGCCGGTTCCATGTCTGGCTGGGCGCCGGGGAAGAGCCGCTCTACGGGGACGGGCCCGCTCCGCGGGAGCCGGACGCCCGGCTGACGCTGGACACGCGGACGTGCGAGGCCGTGAACCGGGGGACCTCGACCCTGCTCGACGCGCTGCGCGAACGGAGCGTCGACGTGACGGGCGACGGACCCCTCGCCAAGGCACTCCGCGAGGCGTGACGCCGCGGACGCCCTCCTGCCGCACGTCTTGAGGTCTTACGGACCGAGGCCCGCCCCGCTCCCTGGCGGGGAGCGGGGCGGGCCTCGGCGAGCCGTACGGGTCAGGCGCCCGGCGGAATCCGGGAAGGGCGTCCGCGGCCCCGCGTCAGCGCGTATCCGCCGATGCCCGCGAGGGCCGCGAGGACGCCGCCGATCGCCGTCCACACCCAGCGGTCGGACCACCAGCCGGACCCGTCGGGCCGGAGCGAGGACAGCACCGCCGTCCTGGAGCCGGAACCGTCGCCGGAGGTGTCGTCGGACTGCGCCGACGTCACGGCGATACCCGGGACCAGCGGCTTGGCGAGCGAGCCGTCGACCGCCGCCGAACCGCCGATGTCCTTGGAGTCCACCCGGAGTTCCGTGCTCATCGGCAGGCCCAGATCGGCCGCCCCGAGACCGGTGGCGGTGAGCCGGATGTAATAGGTGCCCGGCAGCGGGTCGTTGGCCCAGGTCTCCGACCAGGCGCGGACGGTGCGCAGGGTGCAGGACAGCTCCACGGTGGACGCGTCCGTCGCCGCCGTCCGGGTCTGCGACCCGTACTGGCAGGCCTGGCGGCGCCGCAGACCGTCGTACACGTCGATCTGCCAGGTCTCGGCGGAGGAGCGCTTGGACGCCTCGGGCAGCTTCACCGTCGCCTTCACGGTGGGCCGCTGCCCGGCGTCCGCCGGGAACTGCCAGTAGAGGTAGTCACCCGCGGAGGCGCCGGCGGTGGCCTGCACCCCCTGCTCGACCTCGGTCGCCGTACGGAACGACGTCCCGGCCTCGGTGGGCGCGGCGTCGTCACCCGACGCGCTCGGGGACGGTGAGGCGTCGGCGAAGGCCGGGGCAGCGGCCGCGCCGAGCAGCGCGGGCGCCGCGGCGACCCCCGCGAGAAGGGCGGCGGTGCTCAGCACACGTCGGATACGCATCAGTTGGTCCTCCAGACCGAGAACCGCCAGCGAGAGATCCAGCCCCACAGCACACCCGCGAGGAAGCCGGTGAGCACCAGGGCGCCCAGCAGCCACCAGCCGCGCCCGAGGCCGAACGAGGCCACGTCGGCCGCCTGGTCGGGGCCGCCGACGACATCGACGGTCAGTTCCAGCGGCAGTCCGGGCGTGGTCTTCACACCCGGCGCGGCCGAGAAGGAGTTGGACACCTGCAGACACACGACCTCGGCGGGCGCGTTCTCGTCGTCGCTCTCGGCCTTCGGGTAGCGCAGACCGGTCGAGACGACGTCGGTACGGCCGTTCCCGGCGGCCTCGCCGCGCACGATCTCCCGGCCGTGCACGGTGACGGCACGCAGCAGCACCCCGTAGTCCGGGTTGACCTGACGGTCGGCCGCGATGCTCACCGAGGCGCGCAGCTCCTTGCCGGGCGCGACCTCCACGCGGTACCAGCGGTGCTGGGCGAACTCCTCGCGGTCGGTGTAGATGCCCGACTTGACGACGGGAGCGCCGGTGCACGAGTCGGTACCCTGCACGGCCACCGGCTTCACCACCGGGTCGGCGGCGCGGTCCACCAACTGGTTGACCCGGCCGCTGAGTTGCTCCTTGTGCTCCACCGAGGTGTACGTGCCACCGGTGGCCTCGGCGATGCAGCTCAGCTGCTTGCTCACCTTGACGTCGGGGACAAGACCCAGGGTGTCGATGGTCAGGTTGATGCCCTTGGCCGCGATCTCGCGGGCCACCTCGCACGGGTCGAGCGGCTGGCAGGTGTCCTCGCCGTCGCTGATCAGCACGATGCGACGGGTGCCCTCACCGCCGTCGAGGTCGTCGGCCGCCTTGAGCAGGGCGGGGCCTATCGGGGTCCAGCCGGTCGGGTTGAGGGTCGCGACGGCGGTCTTGGCCTCGGTGCGGTCCAGGGTCCCCACCGGGTACAGCTGGGCCGTGTCCTTGCAGCCCGTCTTGCGGTCGTTCCCCGGGTAGTTGGCGCCGAGGGTGCGGATGCCGAGCTGGACCTCCTGCGGGGTCGCGTCGAGCACTTCGTTGAACGCCTGCTTCGCCGCGGACATCCGCGACTCGCCGTCGATGTCCCGGGCACGCATCGAACCGCTGACGTCCAGCAGGAGTTCGACCTTGGGAGCGGCAGCCGTGGTTTCGTCGGCGACCGCTCCGGCCGGGAAGGCGATCCCGGCGGCCAGGGCGGCGAGCAGGGCGCAGACGCCCGCCGCCAGCCGTTGTCTTGTGATCATCGGCGGATCCTATTGATCAAAGGTGCCGCGCGTAAAAACGAGAGGTGTCCCGCGTCACGACGAGCCGGGTCCAGCGAGCGGCTGAGGGAGCCGTGTCCACAGGTCACCGGGGGTCTCGGGGGACAGCCGCATCAATGTCAGCGCTTTGGTGGGGAGCGGCTCGCCGAGGAGCGCGGGGAGGTCCGCGGTGCGCGGGAGATCCGGCGCGACCGTCTCAAGGGCCTCGCGGAGCGCGGCCGTCGAGCCCGCCGTCGCGCCGAGCGCGCCGCCGACGAGGGATCCGAAGAGCTTGCGGCGCAGGGCGGTCTCGTCGTCGGTCACGATGCGTCCGGACAGCCGCGGGACCGGGATGCCGTGACGGGCCAGCCGGGCCGGGCTCACCCGGATGTCGGCCAGGTCGCGGTAGACGAGCCGGACCGGGGAACCCGCGCGGTCCAGGACCACGAGCAGATTCTGGCCGTGCGCCTCCAGGGCCACCCCGAGCTCCAGCAGCCGCAGCCCCACGGTGAGGACGAGTCGGGTGAACTCGGCCAGCCAGGAGGCCTTTTCGGGCAGCGAGGTCAGCGGAAGGGCGGCCACCGGGACACACCGCTCGCCCGTACCGGCGTACCCGTCCGGCGACTCCCGCACCACCGCCGCGAGATCTGGGAATCCGGCGGTGGCCGCGCCGAGGGTGCGGGTGATGTGCAGCGGCGCGTCCAGGCGTTCCGTCATCTCCTCCATGAACGCCGAGACCGTGCCCGCCGTCTGAACCGAGTACACCGAGATGTCCCGCACCGACGAGGTCAGCCGGGCGCTCAACGCCGTCTTCACGTGCGGCCCGTCCGGCACCGCGAGGGTGCGCAGGGACATCAACGGGCGGGCGGCGAAGCCCTCCTGGACCGGTGCGTCCAGGACGTGAGCGCTCTGCCAGGGATGCACCGGGATCAGCACCCGCTCCCCGTCCCGCAGCCACTTCGGCCACGCGCCCGTGACGAGAGCGTCGTCCACCGCCACCAGACCCAGGTCCACCGACGTCCGGTGCTCCGGCCCGTACGCGAGCTGCTCGGCCACCGAGAACCCGGGCCGCGCACGGCAGTTGGGGTGATACGGATGCCCGTCGACGATCCGCTGCTCCCACGCCCAGCTCTCCTCGGACGCTCCAGGGGCGTCGTCGGGGGCCCGGTCCGCCCGCGACAGCGCCAAGGAGGCCACACCGCCGCCGAGTTCGGCCGAGAAGGCACCGCCGTGCGGCACGCCGAGGGCGTCCACGAGCAGCTCCGGACGGTCGTACGCCCGCTCGCCGAGCCGCACTTCGGTGACGTACGCGGAGGTGGCGTACGGGTCGGGGCGCGGTCCGCGCAGCCGGCGGCCGTCGGTGAGGTGGACCGTGAGGCCGTCGTGGTCCGCGTCCCGGCGGGCGATCCACGGCAGCGGCTCGTACGCCAGCGCGCGCCACAGCCGGGTCAGCACGGCCGCCCGGGCGCCGGGCAGCGCCTCCGCGTACGGAGCCGACAGTTCGGGGCGTACGAGGCTCAGTTCCTCGGCGAACGCGGCCTCGGTGTCGGGCGTGGAGGAACGGTGCACAGGCGGGCTCCTTGGGTACGACACTGCGACATGATCGTCCGCCGCGGCAGACATACTGATCACCAGTGCACCGTACGGACCGAACGAACCGGGTGGATCGCGTGGACTTCAAGCCGACCGTGTTCACCCAGCTCACCACGGGTGACATGGACCAGGCCGCCGACGCGTACGCCGCCGCGCCGTTGCTCAATTGTCTCCTTCGCGAACTGGCGGAACCCACCGGGGAACCGGGCGTCCACCGGCTGCGCGCGAGCGGCCGGCCGCTGCGCGTGCGGGGGACGCGGCGCCCCTTCGGGCCCGAGGTGTACGCCGACGGGGCCTGGCACCGGCTCACGCACCCGGAACTGGTCGCACTCGCCGCCGAGGAACTGCGCCGGTTCACCGGCGTGGCCAACACCGGGCTGCCCGCGGAGATGACCGACAGCCGGGACGTGGTCGCGGCCCTCCTCCGGGCCCGCGCCCGCACGACGCCGCCCGAGGACCCGTACCTGCGCTCCGAACAGTCCCTGATCATGGGGCACCCGTACCACCCGGCGCCCAAGACCCGCGGCGGCGGCCCGGTCACCGACTGGCTGCCCTACGCCCCCGAGGCGTACACCGGCTTCCCGCTGGAACTGCTCGCCGTGCGCGAGGACGCGGTCGTCGAGGAGGGCGACACGACGGCGCTCGACGCGCTGGGCCAGGCCCCGCCGGGCTACCGGCTGCTGCCCGCCCACCCCTGGCAGCTCCACCTGACCGGCGACCGCCCGGCGATCCGGGCCGCCTTCGCGGACGGCCGGCTCGTACGCCTCGGACCCACCGCCCGCCCGCTCCGGCCGACCGCCGCCGTCCGCACGCTCTACGCTCCCGAGGACGACCTGTTCGTCAAGTTCAGCCTCGATGTCCGCATCACCAACGACATCCGCCGGCTGTGGAAGCACGACCTGCTCACGATGCGCGCCACCGACGCGGCGACCGCCGCCGCCTTCGCCGCGCGGCCGGGGCCCGCCGCCTGGCTGAGCGACCGCGGCTACCGCACCGCCGACTTCGCCTTCGAGGAACTCGCCGTCCTGGTCCGCGACGGGCTGCGCGACCACCTCGTCCCCGGCGCGACCCCGCTGCTCGCCGCCGCCCTCGTGGAGGGCTTCGACGGCAGCCCGCTCGACAGGCTCACCGACCCCGCCGCCTGGTGGGCCGCGTACCTCCGCCAGGTGGTGCCCCCGGTGCTGGAGGCGTTCACCCGCCACGGAGTCGTCGTCGAGGCCCATCTGCAGAACACGCTGGTGGCCGTGGACGGTGCCGGCACGCCCGTCCAGGCCCTGTTCCGGGACGCGGAAGGCGTGAAACTGCTGCCGGGGGTGACCCGTGCGGCCGGCTGGGAACGGCTCGTCTACTGCCTGATCGTCAACCACCTCACCGAGCTGGCCGCCCTCCTCGCCGAACGGTTCCCCGGCACGGACCCCTGGCCCGCGGTACGAGACGAACTCCACCGCTACGGCACGGACCACGACCTTCCCGAGATCGCCGCGCTGCTCTCCTCGCCCACTCTCCCGGGCAAGACCAATCTCCTGCTCCGCTGGACGAACGCGGACGGCGCCGACGCCCGCTATGTACCGCTGCCGAACCCACTGGCCGGATTCTGAGGCCGGGACCACGGCCGGACCGCGCTCCCGGGTGGGCCCGCGGAGCGGATGGCTGTCGCGGCGACGAACCAGTGCGGCAGGATGAGGACATGACGAATCGCGGTGTGCGTTGGCTGGCGGAGTCCGAGTGGCACTACAGCGTTACTTTCGCCCGCGGTATCACACCGGAGGAACTGGCTGTCCGGCTCGGCGCCTTGCCGGGAGGAACGAAACCGCCGGCGACTGCCCAGGAGGCCGTCGGGCTTCTCACCGACGCGGACATCGGCGTCGCCCGGGTCGGGGAATCGCAGGGGTGGGCGTTCGCCGCCGAATACGGCGAAGCCCCCGGCACCAGGCACGACGTCCTCAAAGACATTTCGCGCGAGGGCGCCGAGGCGGTGAATCTCGATCCCCAGGCATTTCACCCGCCTTCCATGTTCTCGTATGCCGCCGACGGTGAGTTGCTGTGCTCATTCGGCCTCGGTGAGGAACGCAGGCGCTGGGGAACCCAGCCGGACCTGCTCCAGGAGGATCTGGAAGCGGCGGGCATCATTCTTCCGACAGGCGATTACCTTCGGGTGAGCAGCGCGCGGCACTCCCTGCGGGTCGCGATGTCGCTGGGAGTGATCGAGAAACACTTCGGAATCTCACTGCCACGCGATCTGCTGGAGGACGGCAGGCTGCCGCTGGTGGCGGTGAGCGGAAATCCGTCCCTCGACTCGCTGAGCCGTAACGCGTGAGCACATCGACGAAGGGGGTGGCGTCCGGGCGGACGCCACCCCCTCACGGCATTCCGGCTACGGGTTGGTGCGCTTGAAGGTGCACGTGGTGTCCGCCGCGGTGCAATGGTCGAACCCCGGTGTGGCCAGCCAGAACGGGTCGTCTCCCAGCATCCGGTTGTACCAGACGAAGCCTCCGGTACGGCCGAACGGCGCCATGGCGCCGGTGTTCTGACCCAAGGGGATGCTGGCCCGGCCGCACTTCTCCGACCAGGTGGGCAGGGGATAGTCGTCGTTGAAGTACAGCGTCCAGATGGTGTCGTTCAGCGGCGCGGCGTAATACTGCGCACACTCGTCGCCGGAGGCGACTCCGTTGGCCGGCACACCCGCGCTCTCGTTCGTCGTGGCGAAGGCGAACTCGTCGCAGCTGGCGTTCGGCGTCTCGGCGCGTCCCTCGTAGCTGTCGGGGCAGACCACATCCCGGTTGTCCTGCTGCCCGTCTCTCAGGTAGGTCAGTGGCGAGTTGTGAGCCCTGCTCCCGAAATGGTGGCTGTTCTTCTCCTTCATGAGCCAGTAATAGGCACCGGCCGCCGGGTAGCGGTCCGTGTTGACCGTGTAGGTCGGGATGTAGCTGGAGAAGACACATCCGGCGTTGGCGGCCCCCTTGGTCATGTCATCGCAGCGGACGTCCAGATCCCCGAGCGTGTTGCCGAGGTCGGCCTCGTCCGACGCTTCCGGGACGGCGGAGATGCGCCCCGTGATGCCCCACCCGAGGGTGATCTCTTCCTTGCCGGTGCCGTTCCACAAGGTCTGGAACGACACGCTTCCGACGTGGCCGTCCTCCGGGCCGGCCCAGGTGAGGGGCCCGTCCGTGCGCTGCGGGGACTGCGTGCAGTCGGAACAGGTCGATCCCGCGTTCCATCCCAGCGTCACCGCGCCCAGAGTCGGATCGATCTCGGTGGGCACGAGGGTCAGCGTCTGGTCGAACTCCCCGAGGTTGTTGTAGAGCTTGATCTCCTGTTGCATCGCGAAGTGCGCGGTGCCGACCACCTTGTCGTTCACCAGGAAGGTCACGTCGAGTGGGGACATGGCCTTCAGGCAGGCGTCCGTACGGGTGTACCAGTCCTGGCCGGCCGTCCGGGAGTCGCACCAGGGGACGAGCGAGGTGGTGTCGGCTGCGGTCAGGGCTTTGTTCATCCTCTTGCCGAGACGGGATGTTCTCGACACCGCCTTGCCGACGTTGACACAGACCTTGCTGCCGCTCGTCCGTGACGACGAGCACGTCGTGTTGGCCCCGACGGCCGGCGCGCCCTTCATGGCGGCCGCCACAGACGTCAGCCCCCTGTTGCGGTGAGCCACCTCGACGTCGCCCTCCCAACTGGGCATGGGCGCGGTGTCGTCGGGGTTGGGAAAGATGATGCTCGGCATGTCGCTGTAGTCGCCGGGCACGAACGCGACGGAGTCGTAGGCCACGTCCTTGTCGGCGGCGCCGTCTGCCGTGGAGTTGGACAGCTGTACGCGCGGGGGCTGGTTCTTGAAGTTGTAGGCGCCGAGAGACACCCATTGGTTGGAATTGGCGCCCTGGTCGATGGTCCTGGTCACCGCGCCGAACGGGGTGATGACCTTGTAGGAGGCGTTGGAGACCTGCGCGCCCGTGTCGGGAACGTGTACGTAGACCTTGGCCTGGCCACCCGAGACGGCCGAGTTCAGCTTCCAGTCGCCGAGGATGGTCATGCGTCCCTCGTCGCCGCCGAGGTGGTCGGTGTCACGTGCGTGGGTGTACCAGAAGTGGCCGTCGTAGCCACCGCCGATCTGGTGCAGGTCGGCCTTCGCGTCGTACTGCCCGAGCCCCGGTCCGGTGGCGTTCGGGTCGGGGTGGAAGGTGAACTGGAACGAGCCGTCCGTCGCAGTCGTTCCGCAGTCGCTCCAGGTGTTGGTGCCCGAGGGCACGGACTCGACGACCGACGCGCCCGAGGGCGCTCCGGAGCAGACGGGGGTGCCGTTCTGGAGTCGGGTGCCGCGGCCGGGTTCGTTGATCAGGGTCTGGTATTTGATGTTCTCGAAGCCGCAGCTGGTGGCGCAGTCGGACTTCCAGACGGTGCTGGACTCGTGCCACCAGTACTGCTTGTAGCAGTCCGCGTCGGGGCAGTCGGGCGGGCTGGCGGTGTTGCAGTTGTTCTTGGTGTTGCAGAACGCGTCGAGCGGCGGCGCGATGTGGGCCCTGCGGTATTTCGCGCTGCTCGGGTCGATGAGGGACCCGTTGGTGCCGTTCCAGTAGGCGGGGCGGAAGCCGGCGGAGGAGAAGCCGGACTCGCCGGGCCAGTCCTGGCGGCCGGAGGTGGCGTAGGAGTGGCCGGTGTCGATGGACCAGGCGGCCCAGCCCATCACCTTCTCCTCGTAGGGCCAGTTCTGGGGGTGGGCGGCGTCCTTGGCGGCCAGTGGGTCGAGGTCGGTGTTCATGAAGGCCAGCCGGGACGCGGGATAGACCGGGTTGGCGGGGTTGTTGTACCAGCCGAGTCCCCAGTTGCCGTTGGTGCCCTCGTCCGCCTTCGTGTTGAACCCGAGGTTGTAGTTCCACACGGCGGTGAACCAGTTCTCGGGCTTGGCGGGGTCGTCGTTGTTCACGGCGATCGTCTGGCCGGCCTCGTGGACCTCGTTCCACTTGTCGGCGAGGATGTAGAGCGAGGCGGCGATGTTGGTGGTGTAGTCGATGGCGACCGCGCGCTGGGTGCTCACCGGGAGGGACGTCTCGTTCGGCTTCTCGTAGCCTGCTTTGCGCATGCCGTCGGTGACCTGTCCGACGCCGTAGCCGCAGTCGGACTTGTCCCAGCGGATGGTCCAGAAGTCGGAGAGGGAGCCGCCGCTCTGGTGGCCGTAGAAGCCGTCGACGGCCGCGAGCGGGCTGCCCATCTGGCCGGGTATGGCCCCGGATTCGGCCTGCCACAGGTTGGACTCCTGGGCGAGGATGCCCAGTTGGACCTGTGCGGGAATGCGTCCGCCACCGGTCAGGGAGGGCCTCGGGAACAGGCCCTGCGGGTCGATCGTGGAGATCCCGGTCTGCGAGCGCCAGCCGCCCTGGGTCAGGTAGCCGGAACGCAGGTTGCCCTGGATCGCCATGTCCACGGCCCACTCGACCTGGTTCGGGGTCGGCTGAAGGGCCTGGGTGTCGACGTCGTTACGGGCGACGGAACACCAACGGTCGGTGTCGACGGGGTCGTTGGCCCGGGAGTCGGCTGCCGTGGTCAGCAGGCTCGCCGTCGACATGGTCGACACCTGCGGTTTCGGGGAGCCAGTCAGTGCCGGAGACGGCCTGGCGCCCGCGGTGCTGCCGGGCTCGGCAACCTTTTGGCTGGTGCGCCTGCCCGTACCCGGCACCGTGCCGGTGATAGTCAGGGCGTGGCTGGTGTGGCCGGTCGTTGTTTCGGCCGCGGGTTCCTTGGCCTCGGTGCCGGTGAAGCCGCGCCCGGCGTCCTTGATGTTGTCGATGCCCGCCTGTACGGTCGGTGAGACGACCGGGTCGACCACCAGGCGTCCGCGGGTGGAGACCTCCGCGTCGGGTGACACGTCCAGCGCCTTGATACCACTGGCCGCCAGGCTCTTGCCGTGGCTGGCCTTTCCGGTCAGGTAGACCGTTCCGTCCGTGCCCTGGCGCAGGTTCATCGCGGTGAGCCCGCCGCTCGCGACCGTCGTCTTCCTGCCGTGCGCGTAGGTCTGCACATACGCGTCGGTGTCACCGGTCCGGTCGATGTAGCTGACCGTGCCGTCCCCGGTCAGACGGATGTCGTACGGAGCGTGCTTGGTGGCGGCGAGCTTGGCTGTCTTGCCGTTGTGATCGACGTGGACGAGCTGGTTTCCGGCGGCGGCGATCACACCGTCCTCGGTGGGGACAGCGGAGGTGATCTCGCCCTTGGCGGTTGTGTCCACGACCGTGGCACCCTTGGTGTTCACCGTGACCAGGCGCGTCCTGGTGTCGCGCAGCGCGGTGAAGACGGCCGTGTGCGTGGCCGGGCTGCACGTGGGGTCGAAGTAGGCGAGAGACGCGGTGAACGGCAGTTTGGTGACGCTGCCGTTGTCCAGGTTCACGATCGCGGTGAACGCGCCACCCATCATCAGGTCCGGCTTGTTGGTGAAGGTGCGCGGAGCGTAGACGACGGCCGCGTGATGGTCGTCCATGACGCACTGGTTGCCGATCCAGGTGTCGGCCGGAAGCTGCGGCTCACTCAGCACGGCCGCTGTCTTCCAGTCGTAGCCGCTGTCGCTGTCGGCGACCAAGAGGTGGAAACCGTCACTGTCGGCGGCAGAGTTCACCGCCCGGTCCCTGGAGGTCTTCCAACCCTTGCCCAGAATCTTGTCCCGGTCGGCACCGCGGATAGCCGACGACTTGGGCGTCTTCCGGGACGACCCTCCTTGTGCCTCTGTCTGCGCCTGAGCCGAGTTCTTCGGTGATTTCGACAGGCTTGCGTAGGCTTGAGTCGACAAAGGTAATGCCAAAGCCGTCGCCGAGACGAGTATCACCGGTATTCGCAGCCGTCTGAATGGCGTTCTCACTTATCTCCCATACGTCAGGTCGGTAGGCGCCTGTAGGGATACGGACGGATTTGAACCGCGACCGTGTCTCCGCGCCGGAATTGCCCGGTCCGGCTCGTTCGAATTCGGCGCCGTGATGGCGTGCGGCGCAGACCCTAACAAGGGTGGGAATGCGCCCGCGAAGTATTTTCCGGGGGCTGGCGTCGCGAACAGGAAATAGCCAAGATGCGACAAAATTCCTGACGAAATCCTCGGGCGTCCCCTATGGGATCAAAATCTCGTCACTCATAAGTGGGGCCAAGTGGGGCGATCTCCGATTGCCCCAGTGGAGGCGGTGCCCTCTGCGCCGGGCGGGGCAGCGCGGAAATGGCCGACGAAGTGACCAGAAATCGACGTGGCGGCGGGACGCGCCTCGCCGCTGGTGACGCGCGGTTACCATGGTCACGCAATGCCTGGAGTCAAACCTGGACTGTGAGGCCGAGGACTCGGATGGCCTGGGAAAATGCTGAATGACGTCACCGTGACCCGCTACGTCGCGCCCCTGCGTGAGGGCGGCTCACTGCCGGGTCTCGTCGAGGCCGACGACCTGGGGACCTACGTCGTGAAGTTCACCGGTGCCGCCCAGGGCCACAAGGCGCTGGTCGCCGAGATCATCGTCGGTGAGCTGGCCCGCGCCCTCGGGCTGCGGTTCCCCGAGCTGGTCCTCGTCCACTTCGACCCGGCCGTCGGCGGGCACGAGCCCCACCAGGAGGTCCAGGACCTGCTGCGGGCCAGTGCCGGGCTCAACCTGGGCATGGACTGGCTGCCGGGCGCGAAGGACTTCACCCCGGAGGTCGCGAGGGCGTTCCCCGTCGACCCGCTGGAGGCGGGCCGGGTGATCTGGCTGGACGCCCTCACGGTCAACGTGGACCGCACCGTGCACAGCTCGAACCTGATGATCTGGCCCACCCTCGGCGTCGCGCCGCCGCGACTGTGGCTGATCGACCACGGCGCCGCCCTCGTCTTCCACCACCGCTGGGACACCTCCTCGCCGGAGAAGGCGTACGACTTCCGGCGCCACGCGCTCGGCGGCCATCACCCGGACACCCGCGCGGCCGACGCCGAACTCGCGCCCCGGGTGACCGAGGAGCTGCTGCGCGCGGTCCTGGCCGAGGTGCCCGACGCCTGGCTCACGGACGAGCCCGGCTTCTCGGGCCCCGACGCGGTCCGTGAGGCGTACGTCGGCTATCTCCTCGCCCGGGCCCGGGCCTCCGCGGCCTGGCTCCCCACGGACTTCCCCACCCGCGAGCAGCTCGCCGCCGAGGACGCCGATCGCGCGGAGCGGACCCGGAGGGGGCGGCCCGACTGGCTCAAGCAGGTCCCTGACCTGCACGGCAAACCGGCGGCCGAACAGGATTGGTCGGTGCATCTCGGATGACGGACGCCCAGCGGGTCCAGATCGAGTACTGCACCCAGTGCCGCTGGCTGCCCCGCGCGGCCTGGCTGGCCCAGGAGCTGCTGACCACCTTCGAGGCGGAGCTCGACGAGCTGTCGCTGAAGCCCGGCACCGGTGGCGTCTTCGTCGTCCGGGTCAACGACGAGGTGATCTGGGACCGCCGCGAGCAGGGCTTCCCCGAGCCCACGGCGGTCAAGCGCCTGGTACGCGACCGAGTGGCCCCGGAGCGATCCCTGGGCCACTCGGACGGACCGGCGAACCGGGACCGGACGGACAGCGCGAACTGAGGCCGTCTCAGCCGGTCAGTTGCTCGTACGCGGGCAGCGTCAGGAAGTCCGCGTAGTCCTCGTCCAGCGCGACCTTCAGGAGCAGGTCGTGCGCCTGCTGCCAGCGGCCGGCCGCGAAGGTCTCCTCGCCGGTCTCGGCGCGGATGTCCGCGAGTTCACGCGCGGCGATCTCACGGGCCAGTTCCGGGGTGGCCGCCACGGTCCGGCCGTCGTGCTCGAAGACGACACCGGCGTTGATCCACTGCCAGATCTGCGAGCGCGAGATCTCGGCGGTGGCGGCGTCCTCCATGAGGTTGAAGATGGCGACCGCGCCGAGCCCGCGCAGCCAGGCCTCGATGTAACGGATGCCGACCTGAACGGCGTTGACCAGACCGTCGTACGTCGGCCGGGCGTCGAGCGAGTCGACGGCGATGAGGTCGCCGGGCGCGACCGACACGTCCTCGCGCAGCCGCTCCTTCTGGTTCGGCCGGTCACCGAGGACGGCGTCGAAGGAGGCCATCGCGATCGGGACGAGGTCGGGGTGGGCCACCCACGAGCCGTCGAAGCCGTCGCCCGCCTCACGGTCCTTGTCGGCCTTGACCTTCTCGAAGGCGACCTTGTTGACCTCTTCGTCGCGCCGCGAGGGGATGAACGCGGCCATGCCGCCGATCGCGTGGGCGCCGCGCTTGTGGCAGGTGCGGACGAGGAGTTCGGTGTAGGCGCGCATGAACGGCGCGGTCATCGTGACGGCGTTGCGGTCCGGCAGCACGAACTTGGTACCGCCGTCACGGAAGTTCTTGACGATGGAGAAGAGATAGTCCCAGCGTCCGGCGTTCAACCCGGCGGCGTGGTCGCGGAGTTCGTAGAGGATCTCGTCCATCTCGTACGCGGCCGTGATCGTCTCGATCAGGACGGTCGCGCGGACCGTGCCCTGCGGGATGCCGACGTAGTCCTGCGCGAAGACGAACACCTCGTTCCACAGGCGGGCTTCGAGGTGGGACTCCGTCTTCGGCAGGTAGAAGTACGGGCCCTTGCCGAGGTCGATCAGCCGCTGGGCGTTGTGGAAGAAGTACAGGCCGAAGTCGACCAGCGCGCCGGGGACGGGCGTTCCGTCGGCGGCGACGAGGTGACGCTCGTTCAGATGCCAGCCGCGCGGCCGCATCACGACGGTCGCGAGCTCGTCGTCCGGCTTGAGGGCGTACGACTTGCCGGAGCCCGGGTCGGTGAAGTCGATGCCGCGGGTGTACGCGTCCATCAGGTTGAGCTGACCGGTGACCACGTTCTCCCAGGTGGGCGCCGAGGCGTCCTCGAAGTCCGCGAGCCAGACCCTGGCGCCCGAGTTGAGGGCGTTGATCGTCATCTTGCGGTCGGTGGGGCCGGTGATCTCGACCCGGCGGTCGTTCAGCGCGGCCGGAGCGGGGGCCACCCTCCAGGAGTCGTCCGCGCGGATCGCGGCGGTCTCCGGGAGGAAGTCGAGCGTGGAGGTGCGGGCGATCTCGGCGCGGCGCTCCGCGCGGCGGGCGAGGAGCTCGTCACGCCGGGGCGTGAACAGCCGGTGCAGCTCGGCCACGAAGGCGAGGGCCGCGTCGGTGAGGACCTCCTCCTGCCGGGGCAGGGGCTCGGCGTCGACGATGGCCAGCGGGGACGGCGCTGGTGCGGACATGAGCTGTCACTTCCTTCAGCGAGCTACGTGCGGGCGAGCCACATACGGACGAACCGCGTGCGGGCGATCCGCATACGGGTCATGCGAGCGAACCATGGGCGGCGTCACCGCGCCTGGCACCCGGTGCCGTGGCGCGCGGGGACGGCGCCGGCCGCCCTCGACACGGCGGGGCGCTTCTGAACAGTGGATACTAATTTCCTCATCGTGGAAGTTCAATGGTTTGTTGATGTCGAGATTCTCCGGGTCGACAGAAGGTGGCGCTGGGTGCCACCCCGCTCACTCAAGGTGGACCAGGTCGGCCTCCGTGTCGATGTCGTACGCCCGCGCCACATCCCCGCACTCGACGAGGGTGACCGCGTCCTCATGGGCCTTCAGGTAGGCGCGCGCTCCCCGGTCGCCGGTGGCGGTCGCCGCGATCCCGGCCCAGTGGCCGGCCCCGAACAGCACGGGATGGCCGCGCTCCCCGTCGTAGGCCGCCGCGGCGAGCGTCTGCGGAGAGGTGTACGCGGCGAGCACCCGGGCCACCGCCTCCCGGCCGATCCCCGGCTGGTCGACCAACGACACCAGCGCGGCCCGCGCCCCCGAGTCCGTCAGCGAGTCGAGCCCGGCCCGAAGCGAGGAACCCATGCCCTCCTCCCACCGCGGGTTGTCCACGAGGACACACCCGGCCAGCGACGTCTGATCCCGTACGTCATCGGCCCGCGCGCCGAGGACGACATGGATCCGGGTGCAGCCGCCGGCGCGCAACACCCCGACCGCGTGTTCGACGAGAGGTCGTCCCCGGTGGGGCAGGAGTGCCTTGGGGCGGCCCCCGAGACGCCGTCCGCCGCCGGCCGCCAGCAACAGCCCGGCCACCTCGTCCTTGTTCTCCGTCATGTTCCCTGCATACCCGACCGGGCCGGAGCACGCCCCGGAACCCGGGCCCTCACCCCGGTGTCCCCGGGGCTGAATTTCGGTCCGCGCGGTGGCGCCCGGCGCACCAGGTGGCGTTTACTGGCCCGCGTCCCCCGGCGCCCGACCACCGCCACGGGGAGCTGGGGCCGACATACGAGGGACCGACTACGAGGGACCGACGCAGAACGGCGCGCGAGGGGGAGAGCTGTGTTGCGGAGCTTGGGACAGAGGTCAGTGACCGGCAGCGACGAGGATCCGAGAGTGGCGGAGTTACGCACCGCCGTCTCCCGGCTGCGCCGTGAACTCGCCGTGCATCCGGTCGAGTTCCCCGACCGCGGCATCGCCGAGGACGAGCTCGCGGCCCTCGCCGC
The DNA here is from genome assembly GCF_055588305.1 of Streptomyces sp. NPDC042002. Classification (NCBI taxonomy): domain Bacteria; kingdom Bacillati; phylum Actinomycetota; class Actinomycetes; order Kitasatosporales; family Streptomycetaceae; genus Streptomyces; species Streptomyces sp. NPDC042002. The sequence continues at coordinate 65,955 of NZ_JBVJCT010000004.1, forward strand.
GATGGCCGCCGGAGGCCTCCCGGAGATCCCCCGGCTGCGCCGCTCGCTCCTCCTGGTCGCGGGCGCGATCGGCTCGGTCAGCGCCCTGTCGACCCGCCTCGCGGACGTCCGCAACGCGATCGAACTCTTCGGAGAACCCCCGCACCGAACCCGCCAGTAGGCGAATCCCCGCACTGGACCCGGCGGCAGACGTACGCGGGGCACGAGGACCTAGCCCCGTCTGCGGATGACGCCCCGCTCGGTGGCCGCCGCCACCGCCGAGGTGCGGGAGTCCACGCCCAACTTCGCGTAGATGTGCACCAGATGGGACTTCACGGTCGCCTGGCTCAGGAACAGTTTCTTGCTGATCTGCTGGTTCGAGAGACCGTCCTTGACCAGTTCGAGGACTTCCAGTTCGCGACGGCTGAGGGCGGCGGCGGGGGTGCGCATGCGGTCCATGAGGCGGTCGGCGACCTTCGGGGCGAGTGCCGAGTGACCCGACGCGGCGGTGCGCACGGCGGCGGAGAGCTCTTCGGGAGGGGCGTCCTTCAGCAGGTAGCCGGAGGCGCCCGCCTCGACCGCGGCGAGGATGTCCGCGTCGGTGTCGTAGGTGGTGAGGACGAGGACCCGGGGCGCGCCGGGGCGTGCCGTGATGACCGCCGTGGCCTCCGCTCCGTGCATCCCGGCACCGAACTGGAGGTCCATGAGGACCACGTCCACGCCGCCCGCTCCGGCGCGCTCCACCGCGGCCTCCGCCGTCGGCGCCTCCGCGACGATCTCGAAGTCCGGCTCCGCGGACAGCACGGCGCGCAGTCCGGCGCGGACGACGGGATGGTCGTCCGCGAGCAGCAGACGAACGGTCATGTGCGGCTCCCCGCGGCGCGCGGCAGCGGAAGCCGGTCGGCGTCCGCGGACGCCGTCTCCGGCGGCTCCCCGGTGACGGGCAGCGGCAGCGTGACCGCCACGGCGGTGCCCTGTCCAGGTGCCGACTCGACGGTGAACGTCCCGCCCAGCGACTCGGCCCGCGAGCGCATCGCGGGGAGGCCGAAGCCCCCGTCCACCTGGTCCGCTTCCGTACGGTTCCCGTCCGGCCGTACGCCGCCGGGGGCGAAGCCGGCACCGTCGTCGACCACGTCCAGGGCGACCGAGGTGTCCATGAAGCTGAGCGTGATCTCCGCGCGGCCGGCGCGCGCGTGGCGCAGCGTGTTGCCGAGCGCCGACTGCGCGATCCGCAGCAGGGCCACCTCGTACGGGGTCGGAAGCTCGGCAGGCGGGCCGCTCACCGAGAAGTGGACCTTCGGCGTGTCCACGGCGGCCGACCGGCACAGCCGCTCCAGCGCGGCGGCCAGCGAGCCGTGTTCCAGATCGGGCGGGGTGAGAGCGCGTACGAAGCGGCGGGCCTCGGCGAGGTTGTCCTGGGCGGTCGCGCGGGCCTGCTCCAGATGCGGGGCGGCCGGGGAGCCGGCGGGCAGCAGACGCTGGGCGGCGCGCAGCAGGAGCTGGATGCTGGACAGGCCCTGGGCGAGCGTGTCGTGGATCTCGCGGGCGAGCCGCTCCCGCTCGGCGAGCGTGCCCGCGGCGCGCTCGGCCTCGGCCAGCTCGGCGCGGGCGGCGATGAGCTCCTCGATCAGCTCGCGGCGGCGCTCGCTCTCCCGGTACAGCGCCTCGTACCCGAGGACCGTGGCGACCGCGACCCCCGCCCCGAGCAGCGGGCCGATGAACGCGCCGGGTGTGAGGGGCGCGCCGTGCGCCACGAAACTCGCGATGGCCGCCCCGGCGGTCAGGGCGACCGCGGGCAGGCTCCAGCGCACCGGCAGCAGATGCAGTTGCAGGAAGTAGAGCGGGAACGCCACCCACAGCCCGTCCGGTGAGAGCGTGACGAGCACCAGCCAGCTCGCGCTGAGGGCGGCCACCCACACCGCGGCCGCACGCCGTGAACGGTGGACCGCCGGGCCGGCCGCGCCCGCCACGAGCACCGCGCCGGTCACGAGGACCGACAGGACGACCGCCGTCGGGTGCCCGCTGTCCTTGGAACGCAGGGCGGCCAGCAGGAGAAGCCCCGCGAGCAGGACGTACAGGCACAGGCGCAGGGTGGCGACGACGGGGGAGTGGCGGCGGACATTCATGGTCGTTCCAGGGTAGGCGGGGCGGGGCCGGCCACGGTCAACCGAAAGGTTGAAACCCGGCCGCCCCCTTTGGCCGCGCGGCCTACCTCCCCCGTCCGTGGGCCGTCGTTCCTCCGGTTCCCGCCGGTCCGTCTCCCGGTGACACGGGCGCCCCTCTTCCGGCGCGGGTGAACCATGCCGTGGCGCGATGCCCCGGACACGGTCCGGGCAGCAGGGTTGAGGCATGTTCGTCGCATGGAGAGACCTACGGTTCGCCAAGGGGCGGTTCACCCTCATGGGAGCCGTGGTCGTACTGATCACCCTGCTCGTGGGGCTGCTGTCCGGGCTGACCGCCGGGCTCGCCGAGGAGAACACCTCGGCGGTCACCGGGCTGGCCGCCGACCACCTGGCCTTCGCCGCGCCACCCGCGGGGCAGTCCGTGGCCTTCACCGGCTCGGAGGTGTCCTCGCGCGCGGGGCGGACCTGGGCCGACAGGCCCGGCGTCACCTCGGCCGAGCCGATCGGCATCCGCACTCTGAACGCGGCCGCCGGGAAGCGTACGGCCGCGGTGTCCTCCTTCGCCGTGCGGCCTGACTCGGGGATCGCCCCGGCGGGGGTCGCCCCCGGCCGTGTCGTGCTGTCCGAGAAGGCAGCCGCCGCGCTCGACGTCACGCCCGGGGACCGGGTACGGCTCGGCGGCTCCGCGCTGACCGTCGCGGCCGTGGCGGGCCATGCCTCGTACAGCCACACCCCCGTCGTGTGGACGGAACTCTCCGGCCCGGCGACGGTGATCGCGCTGCGGACCGACGGCGTTGATCTGGCGGCGGCCGACCGTGCCGCCGGGACGAAGACGCTCACCCGGGACGACGCCCTCACCGCCATCGGCTCCTACCGGGCCGAGAACGGTTCGCTCCAGCTCATGCGCGGATTCCTCTTCGTCATCTCGGCACTCGTCATAGGGGCGTTCTTCACGGTCTGGACGATCCAGCGGTCGTCCGACATCGCCGTCCTGAAGGCGCTGGGCGCCTCCACGCCGTATCTGCTGCGGGACGCGCTCGGTCAGGCGGTGCTCATGCTCGCCGCCGGGACGCTGCTGGGTACCGGCCTCGCCGCCGGAGCCGGCGCCCTCGTACGGGGTGGCGACGTGCCGTTCGTGCTGGACGGGCCGACCGTGCTCGGACCCGCCGCCGTGATGATCGCCCTCGGGGCGCTGGGCGCGGGCCTGTCCGTCCGGCGGATCACCGCCGTCGACCCGCTGACCGCGCTGGGAAGCGCCCGATGAGGGTGTTGGGAGTGCCCGATGAGAGTGCCGGGGAGTGCCCGACACGAATTCAGGGAGCGCCCGATGACGGTCCCGGGGAGTGCCCGATGAAGGTGCCGGGAGTGCCCGGCGACGGCGGACCGAAGTGCCGGACCGACCCACGAGAGAGTGCCCCATGAGCCTGACCCTGGACGACATCACCCTCACCTACCCGGACGGCGACGGCCGGCTGACCGCTCTGGACGGTGTCGGCCTCCTGGTACCGGCCGGAACCATGACGGCTGTCGTCGGCCCCTCGGGATCCGGCAAGTCCAGCCTTCTCGCGGTCGCCGCGACTCTCGTCACGCCGGAGCGCGGGCGCGTTCTCGTCGGCGGTACGGAGACGGGGACGCTGACCTCCGCCGAGCGGGCCGTGCTGCGGCGGCGCGAGATCGGGATCGTGTTCCAGCAGCCGAACCTGCTGCCCTCACTGACCGCGCTGGAGCAGCTCCAGGTGATGGGTCACCTGGACGGACGCCGCCAAGTGGCGGACCGGGCAAGGGAGTTGCTCGCCGCGGTCGGGCTCGGCGAGCTGGCGCACCGGCGTCCCCACCAGCTCTCCGGCGGTCAGCGGCAGCGGGTGAACATCGCCCGCGCGCTGGTCAACGAGCCGTCGGTGCTCCTGGTCGACGAGCCGACCAGTGCCCTCGACCACGAACGCGGCACGGCGGTGCTCGACCTGCTGGTCCGGCTCACCCGTGAACGCGGAACGGCGACCGTCCTCGTGACACACGACCGCGCCCACCTCGGCGAGGCGGACGCGGTACGGGAGATGGCGGACGGACGCCTGGAGGCACCCGTCGCGACGTCCGGATCGAACTGAGCCGGACTCGGTCGGCCCGGGTTGGACCGGGCGGGCCTGATTCGAGTCGGCCGGAGCTGAGCCGGGTCGAGCCGACCTGGGCTAAAGCCGGCCGGCCTGGGCTGATCCGGTCGGGTCGGGTGGCGGGCCTGCTTCACGTCGGCCCGGGCTGAACAGAGCCGGGATCCGGTCGCGTCAGTTGGTGCCCGGGCCCGAGCTGGCCAGGGCCTCCGACAGCTCGGCCGCGACCTGCTGGAGTACCGGCACGATCTTCTCGGTGGCGGCCTCGGTGACCCGGCCGGCCGGGCCGGAGATCGAGATCGCGGCGGCGGTCGGGGAGTCGGGCACGGAGACGGCCAGGCAGCGGACGCCGATCTCCTGCTCGTTGTCGTCGATCGCGTAGCCGGTCCTGCGCACCTCGTCGAGCGCGGCGAGGAAGCCGTCCGGCGTGGTGATCGTCTTCTCCGTCGCGGCGGGCATCCCGGTACGGGCGAGCAGCGCGCGCACCTCGTCGTCCGGGGTGTGGGCCAGCAGCGCCTTGCCGACGCCCGTGGAGTGCGGCAGCACCCGGCGGCCCACCTCGGTGAACATGCGCATGGAGTGCTTGGACGGCACCTGGGCGACGTAGACGATCTCGTCCCCGTCGAGCAGCGCCATGTTCGCGGTCTCGCCGGTCTCCTCGACCAGGCGCGCCAGATAGGGGCGGGCCCAGGTGCCGAGCAGCCGGGAGGCGGACTCGCCGAGGCGGATCAGCCGGGGACCGAGCGCGTATCGGCGGTTGGTCTGCTGCCGTACGTATCCGCAGGCCACCAGGGTGCGCATCAGCCGGTGAATGGTCGGCAGCGGCAACCCGCTGCTCGCGGAGAGCTCGCTCAGACCGACCTCGCCCCCGGCGTCCGCCATGCGTTCCAGCAGATCGAAAGCGCGCTCGAGGGACTGGACGCCGCCACTGGGAGCGGATGATTTGGCGGCGTCGGTGGTGCTGGCGCTGGACGGCGGCACGGCGGCGGTCCTTTCGGGCGGGCGGGCAGGAACGCAGCCTACCCGGCAGTCGATCGACTGCCGGGTTGTGCACTACTGCATTCTGCCTGCCGGAAGTCTGATTTCGCCTTGTGGAAACCTCCAGAGTCGGGCAGGTCGGCGGCGGGAGTGGGACGGATCGAGGGAGGCTGGAGAAACGAACCCTTGACGGCGGGAGGGCCGGAGTGAAGACTTCTTCAACAGAAAGTTGAATTCCGTTACGCGGAAGTAAACCGGCGACAGCGGGAGTCAACGGCCGCGGAGAGAGGGGTCCGGGTGTCCGATGTCGAACTGGTGCTGCGCTCGACGCGCGTCATCACTCCCGAGGGGACGCGTGCCGCTTCGGTCGCGGTCGCCGCGGGGAAGATCACGGCCGTGCTCCCGCACGAGGCCGAGGTACCACCCGGCGCCCGGTTCGAGGACTTCGGCGACGACGTGCTGCTGCCCGGCCTCGTCGACACCCACGTTCATGTGAACGACCCCGGCCGCACCGAGTGGGAGGGCTTCTGGACGGCGACGCGCGCCGCGGCGGCCGGCGGCATCACCACCCTGATCGACATGCCGCTCAACTCCCTCCCGCCCACGACGACGGTCGACAACCTCCGTACGAAGAAGGACGTCGCCCGCTCCAAGGCGCACATCGACGTCGGCTTCTGGGGCGGCTCGCTGCCCGACAACGTCAAGGACCTGCGACCCCTGCACGACGCCGGGGTCTTCGGGTTCAAGGCGTTCCTGTCGCCCTCGGGGGTCGAGGAGTTCCCCGAACTCGACCAGGAGCAACTGGCCCGGTCCCTCGCCGAGATCGCCGGCTTCGGCGGCCTGCTGATCGTGCACGCCGAGGACCCGCACCACCTGGCCGCCGCCCCGCAGAGGAGCGGCCGGAAGTACGCCGACTTCCTCGCCTCGCGCCCCCGTGACGCCGAGGACACCGCCATCGCGAGCCTCGTCGCGCAGGCCAGGCGCCTCGACGCGCGCGTGCACGTGCTGCACCTGTCGTCGAGCGACGCACTCCCGCTGATCGCCGCCGCGAAGGCCGACGGCGTCCGGCTCACCGTGGAGACCTGCCCGCACTACCTCACCCTGACCGCCGAGGAAGTACCGGACGGCGCCAGCGAGTTCAAGTGCTGCCCGCCCATCCGCGAGGCCGCCAACCAGGACCTGCTGTGGCAGGCGCTGGCCGACGGCACGATCGACTGCGTGGTCACCGACCACTCGCCGTCGACCGCCGACCTGAAGACGGACGACTTCGCGACCGCGTGGGGCGGCATCTCCGGCCTTCAACTGAGCCTGTCCGCCGTCTGGACCGAGGCCCGCAGGCGCGGCCACGGCCTGGAGGACGTGGTCCGCTGGATGTCCTCCCGTACGGCCGAACTGGTCGGCCTCGGCGACCGCAAGGGCGCCATCGAGGCGGGCCGCGACGCCGACTTCGCGGTGCTCGCCCCCGACGAGACCTTCACCGTCGACCCCGCCGCGCTCCAGCACCGCAACCGGGTGACGGCGTACGCGGGCAGGACCCTCAGCGGCGTCGTGAAGTCGACCTGGCTGCGCGGCGAACGCATCGCCGCCGAGGGCCGGTTCACCGAGCCCACCGGACACCTCCTCACCCGCCACCCCTGACCTGACCTCGCCCGCCACCCGTATGCGATTCACCTCGAACCGATTCGCTTCACGGATCCGCACACCGACCGCCGCACCGCACTCCGACCGCCGCACCGCACTCCGGCATCCGCACCGCACTCCGGCATCCGCACCGCATCCGCAACGGCCGACCCCCGAAAGGCAGATCGATCATCGTGACGGCGCAGCGCCCACCCGTTCCGGCCACCTTCACCGGAGACGCGAACCCCTACGGAGGCGGCGACCCGTACGCGGACTACCGCACCGCCGACTTCCCCTTCACCCAGTACGCCAACCTGGCGGACCGGCAGCTCGGCGCCGGGGTCGTCGCCGCCAACGACGAGTTCTTCGCCCAGCGCGAGAACCTCCTCGTGGCCGAGGCCGCCGCGTTCGACCCCGAGCGCTTCGGTCACAAGGGCAAGATCATGGACGGCTGGGAGACCCGCCGGCGCCGCGGTGCCTCGGCCGGGCACCCCTGGCCGACCGCAGAGGACCACGACTGGGCCCTGGTACGCCTCGGTGCCCCCGGGGTCATCCGCGGGATCGTCATCGACACGGCCCACTTCCGCGGCAACTATCCGCAAGCGGTGTCGGTCGAGGGCACGTCGGTGTCCGGTTCACCCTCTCCCGAGGAACTCCTCGCGCACGACGTGAAGTGGACGGCCCTCGTACCGCGTACGCCGGTCGGCGGTCACGCGGCCAACGGATTCGCCGTCTCCGTAGAGCAGCGTTTCACCCACCTGCGCGTCAACCAGCACCCCGACGGGGGCATCGCGCGACTGCGCGTGTACGGAGAGGTCGTGCCCGACCCGCGCTGGCTGTCCGCCCTCGGTACCTTCGACGTGGTCGCCCTGGAGAACGGCGGACAGGTCGAGGACGCCTCCAACCTCTTCTACTCACCCGCCACCAACACCATCCAGCCGGGCCGTTCCCGCAAGATGGACGACGGCTGGGAGACCCGCCGGCGCCGGGACAACGGCAACGACTGGATCCGCTACCGGCTCGTGGCCCGGTCCGAGATCCGAGCCATCGAGATCGACACGGCGTACCTGAAGGGCAACAGCGCCGGATGGGCGTCGGTGTCGGTGAGGAACGGCGAAGGCGGAGAACGCGGCGAAGGCGGTGCGGGGGAGTGGACGGAGATCCTGCCCCGCACCCGTCTCCAGCCCGACACCAACCACCGCTTCACCCTCGCCGAACCCGTCGTCGGTACCCACGCGCGCGTGGACATCTTCCCCGACGGCGGTATCTCCCGCCTGCGCCTCTTCGGCTCCCTGACGGAAGAGGGCGCATCACGCCTGACGGCACGCCACCAGGAACTGGGCGGCTGAGCCGGCCCAGGGTCTCGCCGCAGGCTACGAGGACCCGCCGGTAGCGGCCGCAGCCGATGAGGGCGTCGGCGACTCCGAGGGCGTTCAGGACGCCGTTGCAGGCGTTGGAGTCATGTTCCTCGGCGACCAGTGCCGGGCGGGCGTCGACACGTCCGTCGCGGCGGAGCGGCGGCCGGGTGAGACGTCGCAAGCCCTGCCGTCTCACCCGAGGTTGTCCCTCAGTTGCGTTTCCGGGACCAACCATGCCGTATGGGTGACGAGGTGACCCACACGACATGGTTGCGGACGGAGCCGGGTAAGGCGTGTCCGTGTTGTCCCTACCCGAGTACACCTGCGTCCTGCGTGACTGCTTCGCCGCCGACGGCTACCTGCCCCTGCCGGCCCTGGTGCGGCCCGAGGTGCTGCCGGTCCTGGACAGCGAGGTGCGACGGCTGGGAAAACTTGCCGCACGGCGAGACTTCGACATGGAATGCATGGATCGCTCGCCCCGCCACATGACCACACTCGGCGGCCACGTCATCGCCCGGGAATCCGAGCTGATCCCGCAGTTGTACCGCGACGAGCACCTGCTCGGCCTGCTCGGCCGGATCGCAGGCATGGAGGCCGTCCCGGTGAAGGACCCGCTCGAACGGCACGTCATCAACAGCCTCCACCAGCAGGGGGACACCCACGGCGCTCACACCGACGACTACCCCCTGGCCCTGGTGCTGTTCATCGAGGCACCTGCCGACCCCGACCACGGCGGACTACTGGAGTACGTCCCCCACACCGTCGACCTGGACACCCTGCAGACCAACACAGCCCGCCACGCCCACCACCGGCCCGGCGACGGCTATCTGCTGCGCAGCGACACCACCGCCCACCGCGTCACCCCGCTCCGCCACCCCGGCCTGCGTCGTACTGTCCTCAACTTCGCCTACACCACCCCGGACCGGCAACGGGCTGTGACCCCTTCCAGCTCCCAGCTGTACTGATCACCACCGTCGTCCTGCGCTGTTCCATGGACATTGCCCCTGGCAGCGGGACAACGTCGGGTGAGACGGAGACAAGTCACGCAAGACGAGACAGCCGCCCCAGGCGGAACGTGGCTCGCTGCGTGCGGAGATCCCGAGTCGAACCGTGAAGATTCCCTGTTCGGCCGTCGGCGTGCGCTGATCAGGTGGGCATCTGCTCCTCCACCACACACCCGAAGATCACCGGCGGCACGGTCCGGATCGAAGCCACCCTCACCGCTGCCTGCCCCGGCCCCTTCGGGCCCGGATACGCCAAGGCGACGATCAACTGGAACGACGGAAGCCGCACGGTCATCGACCAGACGACGTCCGCGGCGACACACAGTCCTTCTCCCTGGAGGGCGGATCCATCGCCACCGGCACCTTCGCCGGGGGAACCACGCGCGCCCGCGGGCGCACCACCAGCAGCCTGGTCGAACTCAGCGCAGGATGCCTGCTCGGAGGCGTCACCAGCTACGGCTCGACCATCGACGAGTTCGCCGTCGGCGACATCTAGGGCGGCGACCCGAGCCACCTACTGACCGGCCACCGCTCGGCTGACCACGTAGGCACCCACCCGGGGAAACGGAGGGCTACCACCTCACAGAAGATCTGGCGGAACGGGCGATGACGTTCATCTCCGACGCGAAGCAGGCTGCCCCGGACAAGCCGTTCCACCTCAACCTCTCCACCGGGGCCACGCACGCGCCGCACCACGTGGCCAAGGAGTGGGCGGACCGCTACCGGGGGCTGTTCGACGACGGCTGGGACGCCTACCGCGAGAAGGCGTTCGCCAAGCAGAAGGGCCTCGGCGTCGCACCCCCGGACGCCGTGCTGTCCCGCCACGACCCGGACGTCCCGGAGTGGGACTCACTGACCCCCGACGCGCGGCGCCTGGCCACCCGCATGATGGAGGTCTACGCCGGGTTCCTGTCGCACACCGACCACCAGATCGGGCGGCTGCCGGACTACCTCAGGGAGATCGGCGGGTTCGACAACACGCTGATCATGGTCGTCTCCGACAACGGTGCCGGTGCCGAGGGCGGCGTCACCGGAACGACCAACGAGTCCCAGTTCTCCAACAACGCCGCCGAGCCGATCGAGAAGTCCATCAAGGCGATCGACGAACTCGGCGGCCCTGACCACTTCGACCACTACCCGTGGGGTTGGACCTGGGCGGGCAACACCCCCCTCCGCCGCTGGAAGAGGGAGACCTGCCGCGGCGGCGCCAGCGATCCCTTCCTCGTCCACTGGCCGGCCAGCATCAAGGCCCGCGGCGAGGTGCGCACCCAGTACGCCCACCTGGTCGACATGACCCCCACGATCCTGGACGTGCTGGGGATCGAGCCGCCCGCGACGGTCAACGGTGTCACCCAGTCCCCGTTGCACGGGGTCGGCTTCGCCCACACCTTCGACGACCCCGGGGCGCCGACACGGCACCGCACCCAGTACTTCGAGATGCTCGGCCACCGCGCCACCGCGCCACCGCGCCACCGCGCCACCGCGCCACCGCGCCACCGCGCCACCGCGCCACCGCGCCACCGCGCCACCGCGCCACCGCGCCACCGCGCCACCGCGCCACCGCGCCACCGCGCCACCGGC
>NZ_JBVJCT010000004.1:76798-97262 GCF_055588305.1 Streptomyces sp. NPDC042002
GCGCCACCGCGCCACCGCGCCACCGCGCCACCGCGCCACCGCGCCACCGCGCCACCGCGCCACCGCGCCACCGCGCCACCGCGCCACCGCGCCACCGGCCACGACGGCTGGCGCGCTGTGTGCCCGTGGCCCGGAACCTCCTTCACCGAGGCCGAGCAGCCCTTCGGCACACCCGTCACCGCCGAGCCCCTCTCCGAACTGGACGCCCACGGCTGGGAGCTCGACCACGTTGCCGAGGACTTCGCCGAGACCCGCGACCCCGCCGCCGACCACCCCAGCAAACTGATCGAGATGATCACCCTGTGGTACACCGAGGCGGGCAAGTACGGGGTGCTGCCCATCGACAGCAGCACCCTGGCCCGGATGGTCGTGGAGCGCCCGCAGATCACCAAGGAGCGCACCAGCTACACCTTCCGGCCCGGCACCCGGTCACCGCCGAGTACCGCTCCCCCTTCCGGTTCACCGGCACCCTCCACACCGTCACCATCGACGTGTCCGGCGACCTCATCACCGACCCCGGAAGCGAGATGCGCATGCACCTCGCCCGGCAGTGACCCGACCGCGACAAGCAGACCACCGGCGTTCGCCCCGGCCCGGCCGGGGCGAACGCCACCGCAGACATGCAGGAACCCCTTGCCGGAATTCGTTACGGTGGCGCACCGGATCGCGACGCTCGACAACGACGGCACCTCAAAGGCCGCCGAGATCCTCAAAGGACACCGTGTTCGCCCGGCGCCGCACCGGGCCGCCCGTCACCCGACGGGCCGGAACTCTTTGCTCCGTCTCCCGCGTTCTTTCGGCGTGACTCTTCAGCAAGAAATCGTCGGCAACGCCATGCAGATGGCGGTTGTCAACCTGCGCCCCGGCCAGACCGTGTACTGCGAAGCGGGAAAGTTCCTGTTCAAGACGACCAACGTGACCATGGAGACGCGGCTCTCCGGGCCGTCGGGCGGCGCCGGCGGCCAGCAGGGCGGTGGCGGCGGCATGGGCGGCATGCTGCGCCAGGCCGTGGGCACCGCCATGCAGGCGGGTCAGCGCGCCCTCGCGGGCGAGTCGCTGGCGTTCCAGTACTTCACCTCGACGGGCGGCGAGGGGACCGTCGGTTTCGCGGGCGTGCTGCCCGGTGAGATGCGCGCCCTGGAGCTCGACGGCACGCGCGCGTGGTTCGCCGAGAAGGACGCCTTCGTGGCGGCGGAGTCGACCGTGCAGTTCGGCATCGCCTTCCAGGGCGGTCGGACCGGGCGCAGCGGCGGCGAGGGATTCGTCCTGGAGAAGTTCACCGGGCACGGCACGGTGATCATCGCGGGCGCGGGCAACTTCATCGACCTGAACCCGGCCGACTTCGGCGGCCGCATCGAGGTCGACACGGGCTGTGTCGTCGCCTTCGAGGAGGGTATTCAGTACGGCGTCCAGCGCATCGGAGGCCTCAACCGGCAGGGGCTGATGAACGCGGTCTTCGGCGGCGAGGGACTCTCGCTGGCCACCCTGGAGGGCAACGGACGGGTGATCCTTCAGTCCCTCACCATCGAGAGCCTCGCCAACGCCCTGAGAAAGGCCCAGGGCGGCGACAAGCAGGGCCCGACGGGCGGGCTCTTCTCGACCGACGTGGGGTGAGCCGTCCGCGACCGACGTGGGCTGAGGCGTCGGCCGAGGCGAGGCGAGGCGTCGGCCGACGCGGGGTGAGTTCCCGACCGGCGTGGGGGAGCCGGTCGCGGGACCGATGAACGGATGCCGGGTGACTCCGCCGGGACCGATGAGTTGCGGGCGCCGGTGGGGTCTGTCCTGATGGCAGCACACCCCACCGCAAGGAAGCAGGCACGGTCATGGGCAAGCTCACCCTCACCGCTTTCGTCTCTCTCGACGGAGTCCACCAGGCGCCGGGCGGTCCGGAGGAGGACACGAGCGGAGGCTTCGATCAGGGCGGCTGGAGCGTCCCCTACGGCGACGAGGACTTCGGCCGCTTCGTCACCGAAGGTTTCTCCCGCGTGGACACCTTTCTGCTGGGCAGGCGCACGTACGAGATCTTCGCGGGCTACTGGCCGAAGATCACCGACCCGGACAACCTCGTCGCCTCCAAGCTGAACTCGCTTCCCAAGTACGTCCCCTCCTCGACGCTCACGGAGCCCGCCTGGGAGGGCACGACCGTGATCACCGGCGACCTCGGCAAGGAGGTCACCGCCCTGAAGGAGCGCACCGAGGGCGAGGTCCAGGTACACGGGAGCGCCACGCTGGCCCAGTCCCTGTTCGCGCTCGGCCTGATCGACACCCTGCACCTGATGACCTTCCCCGTCGTGCTCGGCGCGGGCCGCCGCCTCTTCGCCGAGGGCGCCGTCCCCACCGCGTTCCGGCACGCCGGCGGCACGATCACCGGCGCGGGTGTCGCCATCCACACGTACGAGCGCGAAGGCCGCCCCACGTACGGCAGTTACTAGGCGTATCGTCGCCCGTCGCCCGTCGCCCGTCGCCCGTCGCCCGTCGCCCGTCGCCCGTCGCCCGTCGCCCGTCGCCCGTCGCCCGTCGCCCGTCGCCCGTCGTGCCTCGCCGAGCCGCTGTGGGCCGTCTCGGGCCGTTCCCGCGGACTTCGCGCTCGGCGGTGAACGTCTTGGGGCGACGGGCCTGGTGGGCGGTGCCGGGGTGCTTGTGGGGGCCGTGTGAGGGCGCCGCGGAACAGGTTAACTCCCGGAAAATTCATCGGACTCGGCGGGAGAAATCAGCTCGCTTGACATTGACATGTCACGGTCTACGCGCGTCATTCTAGACGCATGAGATTCCCCCCACGAACCACCCGCATCGGCGCCCTCGTGGCCCTCATGTCCGCCCTGCTCGTCGGCGGCACCGCCGTGGCTCCGGCCAACGCGGCGGCGGCCTCCGTCGGCAGCATCTGTTACGGCGCGCTGCCGTCCCAGGCGTACGACACCCTGGACCTGATCGACTCGGGAGGCCCCTTCCCGTACTCGCAGGACGGCGTGGTCTTCCAGAACCGGGAGGGTGTCCTGCCCTCCCAGTCCACCGGGTACTACCACGAGTACACGGTCATCACGCCCGGCTCCTCGACGCGCGGTGCCCGTCGCGTCGTGACCGGCAAGAAGACCCTGGAGGACTACTACACCTCGGACCACTACGTCACGTTCAAGCTGATCAACTTCGGTTGCTGACGTTGGGCTGAGCCGAGTACCGCCAGCAGTCGCTTCATGGGACGACCCTCGCCCCGCGGACCCCCCAGGAACACCGGCCGCGGGGCGAGGCATGTCCGGACGGCGTCGCGGGGCGTCGCGCCCTCGGCCGGACGAAAGTCCGAAGCGGGCCGACTTTGGTCGGTGATGGGGCTCGCGAGGAGGTGGCGGTGGATTCGGCTGCGTAGATTTGTCGACCGTGAGTGGTGACAATCCGGTGCCTGTGCCGCGTGACGTTCCCGCGCCGACCCTGCCCGGCCGACGCTGGCTGCTGCCGTCGGCCGTGGCCGCGGAGCTCGACCCCGACGCCGAGCGTGCGGGGCCCTCCGGACGACCGCGTCGCACCCTGCGCGACTGGGTCGTCGACTTCGGCTGTTTCCTGCTGGCCGTCGCCATCGGTGCCCTGGCCGCGAACACCGTGACCGACGACCCGGACATCCCGCACGGCCTCGCCGTCGCCGACCAGTTGATCGGCGCGCTCGCCTGTGCGGCCGTCTGGCTCCGCCGACGGTGGCCGCTGGGGCTCGCCGTCGCGATGATCCCGGTCGGGCTGGTCTCGAACACGGCGGGCGGTGCGGGTCTGGTCGCCCTCTTCACCCTCGCCGTGCACCGGCCCTTCCGGTACGTGGCCTGTGTCGCGGGCGTCCAGATCGCGCTGCTCCCGGCGTTCTTCTGGCTGCGGCCCGACCCCGACCTGCCCTACCTCGCCGCCCTCGCCGTCACCGCGCTGCTCACCTCCGCGGTGGTCGGCTGGGGCATGTTCGTACGGTCCAAGCGCCAGCTCATGCTGAGTCTGCGGGACCGTGCGCGGCGGGCCGAGACCGAGGCGGGGCTGCGGGCCGAGCAGGCGCAGCGGCTCGCCCGCGAGGCGATCGCGCGCGAGATGCACGACGTGCTCGCGCACCGGCTCACGCTGCTGAGCGTGCACGCGGGAGCGCTGGAGTTCCGGCCGGACGCACCCCGGGAGGAGGTCGCCCGGGCCGCGGGGGTCATCCGGGAGAGCGCGCACGAGGCGTTGCAGGATCTGCGCGAGATCATCGGGGTGCTGCGGGCCGGGGACTCCGACGACGCCGGGCGGCCGCAGCCGACGCTCGCGGCGCTGGACGGGCTGGTCGCCGAGTCGCGCTCAGCGGGTGCGAAGGTCGTCCTCGACAACCGTGTCGCCGACCCGGCCGCCGTACCCGCGTCCGTCGGCCGCACCGCGTACCGCATCGCCCAGGAGGGACTGACCAACGCCCGCAAACACGCGCCGGGCGCGGAGGTCACGGTGACGGTCCGGGGGGCCGCCGGAGACGGTCTGACCGTCACCGTCGCCCATCCCGCGCCGCCCGGTCCGGTGCCGAAGGTTCCGGGGTCCGGACAGGGGCTGATCGGGCTGACGGAGCGGGCGACGCTGGCGGGAGGGCGGCTTGAGCACGGAGGGGTGGAGGGCGGGGGCTTTCGGGTTCGGGCGTGGTTGCCGTGGGGCGGGTGACGGTTCGAACAGCCCTTCCGCGCGCGATGTTCAGCCGCGTCCCGCCCGGGCCCCTGGCAGCATTGACGTGCCCCTTCTGCCCTTCTTGAGCGCCCCGAGCCCGTAGAGACGCGCGCGATGTCTCAGCCCCTCCGGCGTTCGAGGGGCGGGTCAGGGGCGGAGGCCCCTGGGTGATGGAGGTCCCCTGGCCGCGCGAATCCGTGACCCTGGGGGAGAGCGGGGAGGGCCAGGGGCGGCGGGGGCGATGAACTGCTGGGGGAACTGGTCAGGTGGGGGTCATGACTGCGATTCGGCTGCTGCTCGTCGACGACGATCCCCTGGTGAGAGCCGGGCTGGCGCTCATGATGGGAGGCGCCGAGGACGTCGAGATCGTCGGTGAGGCCGCCGACGGCAGCGAGGTGGAGGAACTCGTCGACCGCGCCCGGCCCGACGTCGTCCTGATGGACATCCGGATGCCGGGTGTCGACGGACTGACCGCCACCGAGCGGCTGCGCGGACGGGTTCGTCCTCAAGGACACACCGCCCGCGGAGATCCTCGCGGCGGTACGCCGGGTCGCGGCCGGAGACCCGGTGCTCTCGCCCGCCGTCACCCGCCAGTTGATGGAGCACGCGGCGGGTTCCGCCCTCGACACCCGCAGGTCCGGGGCCCGTACACGGATGGCCGTCCTGAACGAGCGTGAGCGCGAGGTCGCCGTCGCGGTCGGCCGGGGCCGTTCGAACGCGGAGATCGCCGCCGAACTGTTCATGAGCGTCGCCACGGTCAAGACCCACGTCTCGCGCATCCTCGCCGGACTCGACCTCAACAACCGTGTGCAGATCGCGTTGCTGACGTACGACGCCGGAATGCTGGAGGAGGACGGGCACTGATCGGGACCCTCGCGCGTTCGATGGTTAACGGGAGGGGAAGCCGTGATCGATCTGGGGAAGTACGGAGCGCTGTTCAACGAGAACCCGCATCCGGTCTACGCCGAGTTACGCGCACTCGGCCCCGTGCACCGGGTGCGGCTACCCCCGCCGGACGCCTCGCATGAGACCTGGCTCGTCGTCGGCCACGAGGAGGCGCGGGCCGCGCTCGCCGACCCGCGGCTGGCCAAGGACGCGGACAAACTCGGGGTCACGTTCTACGGCGAAGGGATGATCGGCAAGCATCTGCTGGTCGCCGACCCGCCGCAGCACACCCGGCTACGGACGCTGATCGCGGGCGAGTTCACCGGCCGGCGGGTCGCGGCGCTGCGCCCGCGGATCCAGGAGATCACCGACGAGCTGCTCGCCGCCATGCTGCCGCGCGGACGCGCCGACCTCGTCGAGTCGTTCGCCTATCCGCTCCCGCTGACCGTCATCTGCGAGCTGCTCGGGGTGCCCGAGCCCGACCGGGCCGCCTTCCGCGCGATGTCCACGGAGACGGTCGCACCCACCAGCGCCGAGAACGAGTACCAGGCCTTCGTTCAACTCGCCGCCTATCTGCGCGACTTGATCGAGGACAAGCGCTGCGCGGGTCCCACGGACGACCTGCTCAGCGGTCTCATCCGCACCACCGCGGAGGACGGCGACCGGCTCTCGCCGCAGGAGTTGCGCGGCATGGCCTTCGTGCTCCTCGTCGCCGGACACGAGACGACGGTCAACCTCATCTCCGGCGCGGTCCGTGAGCTGCTCGCCCACCCCGGCCAACTCGCGGCGGTGCGCGCCGACATGACGCTCCTCGACGGCGCCATCGAGGAGACACTGCGCTACGAGGGGCCGGTGGAGAACGCGACCTTCCGTTATGCCGCGGAGCCCCTCGACATCGGTGGCACGGCGATAGGTTCCGGGGAAGAGGTGATGATCGGCCTCACCGCGGCCGACCGTGACGGGGCGCGTTTTCCGGCGCCCGACCGCTTCGACGTCCGGCGCGAGACCCGCGGGCATCTCGCCTTCGGGCACGGCATCCACTACTGTCTGGGCGCGCCGCTGGCCAGGCTCGAAGCCCAAGTGGCCCTCCGCTCCCTGCTGGAGCGGTGCCCGGACCTGGCGCTCGACGGACCTCCGAGCGGCTGGCTGCCCGGCATGCTGATGCGAGGCGTGCGCCGTATGCCGGTTCGCTGGTGAGCGGCCCGGTGCCGCGTGAGTCAACTCCGTGTCGTACAACGACCGCCAGGCGGTCGCCCCGCAGCGTCGACCGTGCCGCGTACGGCGGAGATCACCGCGGACCTGACAGCCCTTGAGGACTCCCACCCGCACCGCTGGCGCCCCCGGTGGGACCCCGGCCGTCCGGCTCCTCGGCCCCGGCGGCCCGGCTCCTCGGGTGAGGGACCGCACGGAGGGGACTCGGATCAGGGGCGCTGGGTGTGCCCCGCCTCAGTGCCGGCCGCCCGGGATCTCCGCCGGTGAGACCGGACGGCGCTCGCGCCGGGACAGCTCGCAGGCCTCGGCGATGCGCAGCGCCTCCAGCGCCTCACGGCCGTCGCAGGGGTTGGCGCGCTCGCCGCGGACCACCTCGACGAAGGCGGCGAGCTCCGCCTCGTACGCGGGGCCGAAGCGTTCCAGGAAGCCCGTCCACGGCTTGTCCGCGGGCGGCGGTCCGGCCGGTTCGGTCGAGGCGATCGGCGTACGGTCGTCCAGTCCGACGGCGATCTGGTCCAGTTCGCCGGAGAGCTCCATGCGGACGTCGTAGCCGGCGCCGTTCACGCGGGTGGCCGTCGCGGTCGCGAGCATGCCGTCGTCGAAGGTGAGGACGGCCGCGCCGGTGTCGATGTCGCCCGCCTCGCGGAACATCGCGGGCCCGGCGTCGGAGCCGGTCGCGTACACCTGGACGACCTCGCGGCCGCTGACCCAGCGCAGCATGTCGAAGTCGTGGATCAGACAGTCGCGGTAGAGCCCACCGGAGAGCGGGAGGTAGCCGGGCGGGGGCGGCGCCTGGTCCGAGGTCATCGCGCGTACGGTGTGCAGCCGGCCGAGCCGGCCCGAGCGCACCGCCTCGCGGGCGGCCGTGTAGCCCACGTCGAAGCGGCGCTGGAAGCCCATCTGCAGAACTGTTCCGGCGGCGTCGACCTCGGCGAGCGCGGCGAGCGTGCCCGCCAGGTCGGGGGCTATGGGCTTCTCGCAGAACACCGGGAGTCCGGAGCGTGCTGCCCGACCGATCAGTTCGGCGTGCGCCGAAGTGGCGGCGGTGATGACCACCGCGTCCACGCCCCAGGTGAAGATCTCGTTCACGCTGGGCGCCGCTGTCGCGCCCAGCCGGTCCGCCAGCCGCTGAGCCCGAACGGGGTCCGCGTCCGTGACGATGAGAGAGCCGCCGACCTCACGGTGACGGCTGAGAGTGGCCGCATGAAATGTGCCGATACGACCCGCTCCGATAAGTCCGATGCGCATGGGAACAAACTGATGGTCGACCCATCATGCTGTCAATGGTTTGTCCGGACAATCGAACTTCACAACTTCCCGTCAACATCTCCCGGAGCTACGCTCGAGCCGTGGCCAAACCAGATGTGGATCCGACCGTGTCGCTCCAGCTCAGCGTCGACCGCACCAGCCCGGTCCCGCTCTACTTCCAGCTGTCGCAGCAACTCGAGGCCGCCATCGAGCACGGAGCGCTGACCCCGGGCAGCCTGCTCGGCAACGAGATCGAGCTCGCCGCGCGGCTCGGCCTGTCCCGCCCCACGGTCCGCCAGGCCATCCAGTCCCTCGTCGACAAGGGCCTGCTCGTACGGCGCCGAGGCGTCGGCACCCAGGTCGTGCACAGCCAGGTCAAGCGCCCCCTGGAACTCAGCAGCCTCTACGACGACCTGGAATCGGCGGGCCAGCGCCCCGCGACCCAGGTGGTCGTCAACGCCGTCGAACCGGCGTCCACCGAGGTCGCGGCCGCGCTCGGAGTGACCGAGGGCAGCGAGGTCCACCGGGTCGAGCGGCTGCGTCTCGCGCACGGTGAGCCGATGGCGTACCTCTGCAACTTCCTGCCCCCGAGGCTCCTGGAGCTGGACAGCGACCGGATGGAGGCCACCGGCCTGTACCGGCTGATGCGCGGCGCCGGGATCACCCTCCACAGCGCCCGCCAGTCCGTCGGCGCCCGCGCGGCCAGCGCGGAGGAGGGCGAGCGGCTCGGCGAACCGGCCGGGGCTCCCGTGCTCACCATGCAGCGCACCACCTTCGACGACACCGGCCGTGCCGTCGAGTTCGGCACCCACATCTACCGCGCCTCGCGCTACTCCTTCGAGTTCCAGCTCCTCGTACGGCCGTGAACCGCCCGCTTTCCCTTCGGCTTCTTCGGCTGTGAGCCGCCGGCTCCTCGCAGGGGCACCGCCGCGCTCGGCGTGAAGCAGTCCGGTCCGGTCCTCACATAGGTGGCCTATGGAGCCGCCGCATGGGACGCCGGACCGGGTGTTGTGTTCATCACCCACAATCCGCATCCCGCCTACCAGGTGGGAGATCGTTTCGTCCTGCCGAAGCGCGGCACCACGGCGGGCAGCTGCACCTGCCCGGGACGGGATCATGCTGGACGACCCGACCCGCCAGAAGGCGGGCGCGAGCGAGCCGGACGACCCGCGGCACGAGCTGGAGAACCGTGCCGTGCGAGGGACGCGGGGCCGTGACCCGCACCGCTCCGCCGGCCGGCCGGGACCGGCCACAGGCGTCCCGCAGGTCACACGCGTCCCTGTGCTTCCACGGTGCGGCCCCGGTGCGGCGTAGGGCAGAATCGACGCGATGAGCACCTACCGCGACCTCGCGCTGCCCCGAGCTCTCGGCTCCGCTCGAGCAGGGGGCACCCCCATCGGCTCCGCGCGGGCCACCGTCCTGCGGACCGTGGGGACACGCGAGCGCCGTTCCCATCTGACGGCACCCCGCGTCCCCACCGTCGGCATCGACATCGGTGGCACGAAGGTGATGGCGGGTGTCGTGGACGCCGACGGCAACATCCTGGAGAAGGTCCGCGCCGAGACGCCGGACAAGTCCAAGAGCCCCAAGGTCGTCGAGGACACCATCGTCGAGCTGGTGCTGGACCTCTCCGACCGGCACGACGTGCACGCCGTCGGCATCGGCGCGGCCGGCTGGGTCGACGCCGAGCGCAACCGCATCCTGTTCGCCCCCCACCTGTCCTGGCGCAACGAGCCGCTGCGCGACCGTCTCGCCGGGCGGCTTGCGGTGCCCGTCCTGGTCGACAACGACGCCAACGCCGCCGCCTGGGCCGAGTGGCGCTTCGGCGCCGGGCGCGGCGAGGACCACCTCGTGATGATCACGCTCGGTACCGGCATCGGCGGCGCGATCCTTGAGGACGGCCAGGTCAAGCGCGGCAAGTTCGGCGTCGCGGGCGAGTTCGGCCATATGCAGGTCGTGCCCGGCGGCCACCGCTGCCCGTGCGGCAACCGCGGCTGCTGGGAGCAGTACAGCTCCGGCAACGCGCTGGTCCGCGAGGCCCGTGAACTCGCCGCGGCCGACTCCCCGGTGGCGTACGGGCTCATGGAGCACGTCAAGGGCAACATCGGCGACATCACCGGTCCGATGATCACCGAGCTGGCCCGCGAGGGCGACGCCATGTGCGTCGAACTCCTCCAGGACATCGGTCAGTGGCTCGGCGTCGGCATCGCCAACCTGGCCGCCGCCCTGGACCCCTCCTGCTTCGTCATCGGCGGCGGCGTCAGCGCGGCCGACGACCTGCTGATCGGCCCCGCCCGCGACGCCTTCCGCCGGCACCTCACGGGCCGCGGCTACCGCCCCGAGGCGCGGATCGCGCGCGCCCAGCTCGGCCCCGAGGCCGGCATGGTCGGCGCCGCCGACCTGGCGCGTCTCGTCGCCCGCCGTTTCCGGCGCGCCAAGCGGCGCCGCGTGGAGCGCTACGAGCGGTACGAGCGCTACGCCGAGTCCCGTCGCACGACGCGGCAGGAGTCACGGTGACCGCCTCGCTCCCACGTCAGGCGTCGTCTTCTCCGGACGAGCCGCAGCGGCCGCCGGAGGACCCGCGCCGCAAGTTCCGCCGCCGCGCCCTGACCCTGCTGATCATCGTGCTGCTCATCGGCGTGCCGGCCGGCTACCTGATGATCTCCGCCGACCAGAGCCGCAACAGCGGCAAGGTCAAGGAGGAGAAGTACTCGGCGACCGGCCTCACCTCGGGCTGGCCCTCGCGCGTCCAGCGCCGCCTCTACCAGGTGCCCATCCCCGGCGATTCCACCGACGTCGCGTACTACGAGACGAACAACTGGAAGACCAGCCGGCTGTACGTCCAGTTCGGCACCACCCAGGCGGGCCTCGACCAGTTCTTCAAGGGCGTCGGCACCACCCGCGCCGCCCTGAAGAGGGACCACATCACCATCAGCGACCGCAACCAGAAGGTCGTCGGCTGGGAGTTCACCGGTCCCGGCCCCTGGTGGGGGCTCGTCCACAAGCAGAAGGACCCCGCGCCCACCCAGGACATCGTCGTGAACGGGTCCGAGTCCGGCCATCCCATGGTGTACGTCGTCTCGCGCACGATCCCGTAGCCAGGCCCAGCCGGTCCGCGCCCGCCCGGCGCGGCCGTGGGAGCCGATTGTCAGACCCCGCCCGTAGAGTCGAAGACAACTGATTCGACCGAGGGGCGGGAGGTGACCGGGCGTATGCGGGACGGGGTGGATGTGGTGACCGCGCGGGTGTCTTCCGCGGAGGCGCCGCCGGCACGGGTACGCCCCGCGTCGGCGCCGGATCCCCGGGCCCGGGAGCTCTCGCAGCCGCTTCCCGGCCAGTTGCCCTCCGTGCGGCTCGCCGCCGTCTTCCTGCCCGCGCCGCTCCCCCGGGAGGGGCGGATCGCGTTCTGGGACCCGGAGGGCGAACCCCTGCCCGCCGAAGACCACGGGGAGAGCGCGCCCACGGGGGAGTACCCCGAAGGCGCGTCGCCGGGCACCACCCGCGCGGGAGCGACCGCGCGCGAACACACCGAGCTGACGGTCGTACGGCCGCACGGTTCGGGAGTCCGCAGGGGTGTCGTCCCCGCGCTGACCCTCTCCGTCGGCGAAGCCCTGCCCCTGCTGACCGGGGCCCGGCGGAACCCCGCGGCGCATCCCGCCACCGCCTGCTGGGGCGCCGCCGCACTGCACGCGCTGCGCCTCGTCGCCCGTGGACGCCTGCTGCCGGGGCTCACTCCCGACGGCTTCGACTCCTGGCGCGCGGGCCCGCTGGACCAGGACGACATCACCCACCTGCGATCCGTCGCCGCGGCCCTTCCGTATGAAGGACACGCCGTCCCGCTGCCCGGCAAGGGACCGATCCGGCTGCCCGAGCCGGAAGCGCTGATGCGGTCCTTCCTGGACGCGGTCGCCGACACCCTGCCCCGCACCCCCGCCGCGCCCTACACCTCCGGCAAACCCTTCGCGGCGCGCGAGCCGCAGCGGCTGACCGGCGCCCACGACTGGGCCGCCGAGGTCGCCGCCGGCATGGACGCGGGCGTCCGCGTCTCGCTGCGCCTGGACCTGTCCGCCCACCAGCTCTTCGACGACGGCGAGGGAGCGCGGCGAGCGGGCGCCGCCGTCGTCCAGGTGCACAGCCTCGCCGACCCCACCCTCGTCGTCGACGCGGCCGCCCTGTGGGCGGGGGACGCCGACACGGTCTTCGGACCCCGCGCCCGCGTCGACGCCGCCCTCGCCGTCCGTCGCGCCGCCCGGGTCTGGCCACCCCTCGACCGCCTGTCCGAACAGGTCGTGCCCGATGTGCTCGCCCTCTCCGAGGACGAGTTGTCGGATCTGCTCGGGGTCGTCGCCACCCGGCTCGGCGCGGCCGGTGTCGCCGTGCACTGGCCCCGGGATCTGGCCCACGACCTGAGCGCCGCCGCGGTGGTGCGCCCCGCGCCCGGGTCCGCTACCGACGGGACCGGATTCTTCGAGAGCGAGGAACTCCTCCAGTTCCGCTGGCAGTTGGCCCTCGGCGGAGATCCGCTCAGCGAGGCCGAGATGGACGCCCTGGCCGAGGCCCACCGGCCGGTCGTCCGGCTGCGCGACCAGTGGGTCCTGGTCGACCCTGCGCTCGTCCGCAAGGCCCGCAAGCGTGAACTGGGCCTGCTCGACCCCGTGGACGCCCTCTCCGTCGCGCTCACCGGAAGCGCCGAGGTCGACGGCGAGACCGTCGAGGCGGTACCCGTCGGCGCCCTCGCCACGCTGCGCGACCGCCTCACGGCGGGCGTGACGCCCGTGGAACCGCCGCCCGGCCTGGACGCCCGCCTGCGGGACTACCAGCTCCGCGGCCTCGCCTGGCTGGACCTCATGACCTCCCTCGGCCTCGGCGGCTGCCTCGCCGACGACATGGGACTCGGCAAGACCGTCACGCTCATCGCGCTCCACCTGCGGCGGGCCCGCAGTGAACCGACCCTGGTGATCTGCCCCGCGTCGCTCCTCGGCAACTGGCAGCGGGAGATCACCCGTTTCGCGCCCGGCGTCCCGGTGCGCCGGTTCCACGGCGCCGACCGCACCCTCGACGGTCTCGACGGCGGCTTCGTCCTCACGACCTACGGCACGATGCGGTCGGCCGCGGCCCATCTCGCCGAGCAGCGCTGGGGCATGGTCGTCGCCGACGAGGCGCAGCACGTCAAGAACCCCTACTCGGCGACGGCGAAGGCCCTGCGGACGATCCCGGCCCCCGCGCGCGTCGCGCTCACCGGCACACCCGTGGAGAACAACCTCTCCGAACTGTGGGCCCTGCTGGACTGGACGACCCCCGGGCTGCTCGGCCCCCTCAAGTCCTTCCGCGCCCGGCACGCGCGCGCCGTGGAGAACGGCGAGGACGAGGAGGCGGTGGCCCGACTGGCCCGGCTGATCCGTCCGTTCCTGCTCCGCCGCAAGAAGTCCGACCCCGGAATCGTCCCCGAGCTGCCGCCCAAGACGGAGACGGACCACCCCGTCCCGCTCACCCGCGAACAGGCCTCTCTCTACGAGGCGGTGGTCCGTGAGTCCATGCTGGCGATCGAGACCACCGACGGCATCGCCCGCCGGGGACTGGTCCTCAAGCTCCTGACCTCCCTCAAGCAGATCTGCAACCACCCGGCCCTGTTCCTGAAGGAGGACGTGCGGGCCGTCGCGCAGGGGACCTCCGCCCGCTCCGGCAAACTGGCCCTGCTCGACGAGCTGTTGGACACCCTGCTCGCCGAGGACGGCTCCGCACTCGTCTTCACGCAGTACGTGGGCATGGGCCGCCTGATCACGGCACATCTGACCGCCCGCGCCGTTCCGGTGGAGATGCTGCACGGCGGCACACCGGTCGTCGAGCGCGAACACATGGTGGACCGCTTCCAGAGCGGGGCGACCCCTGTCCTGGTGCTGTCCCTGAAGGCCGCCGGCACCGGTCTGAACCTCACGCGCGCGGGCCATGTCGTCCACTTCGACCGCTGGTGGAATCCCGCGGTGGAGGAGCAGGCCACCGACCGCGCCTACCGCATCGGCCAGACCCAGCCCGTCCAGGTCCACCGCCTCATCACCGAGGGCACGGTGGAGGACCGCATCGCCGAGATGCTCGAGGCGAAGAGGGCCCTCGCCGACGCGATCCTCGGCTCCGGAGAGGCGTCCCTGACGGAGCTGACCGACCGCGAGCTCACGGACCTCGTGTCCCTGCGGAGGCCGACATGAGCGGGACCGAGGGGGAGGAGCCTCGCGTGCCGTCCGCCGGAGCCGGCGAACCGGCCGACGGCGCCGAGCGGCCTCGCCCCGCGACCGGAGACCGCCCCGCCGACGAAGCCCGTCGGGCGTTGCGCGCCGCGCGGGAGGCCGCGGCGGCGGCCGACGAACACGCGGATGCGGGTCTTTCGCCCCAGGTGTCCGAGGCGCCCCCAAGGGCCCCAAGGGGGTCCACCCCGGGAGCGCGGCCCAGTGACGTGGCCCGCGACGCCCTGCGACGGGCGGCCGCGACTGCGGCTGCGGGCGCCGGAGTTGGTGACGCTGAGAACGTCGGGGCGCATACGGATACGGCTGCGGCTGCGGACGCGGGTTCGGACGCTGGTGCTGGTGCTGGTGCTGGTGCTGGTGCTGGTGCTGGTGCTGGTGCCGGTGCTCGCGTGCGTGGGGCGAGTGCTGTGCGCGACGCGCGCGAGGGGTTGCTTCCGGTAGCCGACGGTGGTGTCGAGGCTGCTTCGGGTCAGCGTCCCGCCGAGACCTCGGCAGGACGTTCGGAGGCTGCCGAGCCCGCCACGACCGGCCGTTCCGGTACGGAGGCCGCGGGAGGCGCACGCCCCGGCGACATCGCCCGCGAGGCGTTGCGCGCCGCGCGGGACGAGGCGAGGCGGCTTCGGTCCGACAGTACGGACGGTAGCGGGGAGCGGGCGACGGAGGCTGAGGGCAAGGGAGTCGGCCCGAGGGGGCGTTCCGCCAGGACGTCCTCCGCCGGCGCCCGGGGGCGACGTGCCCCCGTGCACCCGGTGAACACGGAACGGGCATCCCGGGAGCGGGAACTTCGCGAACTGCTCGCGACCGCCTTCCGGTTGCCCCCCGACGTGATCGCCGACACCGGGCAGCCGTTCCATCCGGCCGACGGCATCGGCGAGGCGGCTCGCGACCGGAACCATGACCAACTCGGTGCCCCCGCGCACCCCGTGTCCGAGAGGGAGACACCGGCGGCCACCGAGCCCCACCCGTCGGCCAGCCCCCTCGACCCGGCCCGCACCACCGGCGAACCGGTCACCCCCGTCCCCGTCGAGCGGCTGCCGCGTTCCATGGCATCTCCAGGCCGGGACGGCGAGTTGCGCCGTACGTTCCCCGCCTTCCCCGCGCGGGTTCGGGAGGCCGGCGGGTTCGCGGAGACCTGGTGGGGCAACGCGTGGGTCACGGCGTTGGAGCAAGGCGCGCTGGACGCGGCCCGGCTGGCGCGCGGGCGGACGTATGCCGGGCAGGGGTACGTCGACGCCATCACCGTCACTCCCGGTCTGGTGCTGGCGTATGTGCACGGCAGCCGGCCGCGGCCGTACCGCGTCCAGGTCAGGGTGCGGACGCTGTCCGACGACGACTGGGACCGTTTTCTCGACGCCGCCGCCGAGCGCCCCGGACACATTGCGGCCCTGCTCGACAAGGAGGTGCCCAAGTCGCTCGCCGACTGCGGGGTCGAACTGCTCCCCGGCCCCGGCGAGCTCGAACCGCACTGCAGCTGCCCCGACTTCGGGCACCCTTGCAAGCACGCGGCCGCGCTCTGCTACCAGATGGCGCGGCTCCTTGACCAGGACCCGTTCGTCCTGTTCCTGTTGCGCGGCCGTGGCGAGCGCGAGCTGCTCGACGCGCTGTCCCGGCGCAACGCCGCCCGCGCTGCCCGCGCCGCCCAGGAGCGCGAACCGGCCCCGCTGCCCGGCGTACGCGCCCGCGACGCCCTCGCGCGACGCGTGCTGCCGCCCCTCCCCGCTCCGCCGCAGCCGCCCGCGCATCCCGGGCAACCACCCACCTACCCGGGCGCGCCGGGCGGCCCCGACCCGTTCGCGCTGGACCAGTTGGCCACGGACGCGGCCGCCCGCGCGCACGCGCTGCTCACCTCGGGCCGTGATCCCGTGGCGGAACTGACGCTCTGGCAGGACGCGGTGCGCATCGCCGCGGCCCGCCCCGGATCGGGTCTCACGGCCACCACACGCGCCCTCTACTCCTCGCTCGCCTCCGCGACCGGCCGTACCCCGGCCGATCTGGCGCGGGCGGTCGCGGCCTGGCGGCAGGGCGGGTTCGACGCGCTCGGCGTGCTCGAAGAATCCTGGGACCCCCCGGCGGGCCGGTTCGACCGGGCCAGACCGCTGCTGATGGCCGCCGACTTCCCGGCCTTCCGCCCCTGGCGCAACCACCTCACCCACCCGCGCGGCCACGCCCAGCTCCGTCTCGGCCGCAACGGCTTGTGGTACGCCTACGAGTCCGAGCCGGACCATGAGGACTGGTGGCCCCGCGGCACCCCCGACCTCGACCCGGTCGGCGCCCTGACGGGCCTCGGCGCACCGGACGACTTCTGACGCGTACCGGATTCCCGGGCCCGGGGACCGGGCCCTGCCGAGCGGGCCGGGCGGACCCTCCGCGAGTGCTCCCGCCGACCCGCCGAACGGTTCGGACACGGTGTGGACACATGTGGTGACCCCGTGTGGGCGACGTGGACGAATGGGCCCCATTTCCGCCCGGACGGCCGCGGAAGTTAGCGTGGGGCGGTGAGTGAGACGAAGACCCCTGCCCTTCAGTACCGCATCGATGGCCCGGAAGACGCTCCGGTCCTCATACTCGGACCCTCGCTCGGCACCACCTGGCACATGTGGGACAGGCAGGTCCCGGAGCTCGCGAAGAGCTGGCGGGTCTTCCGTTTCGACCTGCCGGGACACGGCGGCGCCCCCGCGTATCCGGCCGGATCGGTGGCCGAACTCGCCGGGCGGTTGCTCGCCACGCTCGACCGGGTCGGCATCCAGCGTTTCGGGTACGCGGGCTGCGCGTTCGGCGGGGCCCTCGGGATCGAGCTGGCGCTGCGCCGTCCGGAGCGCGTCGCCTCGCTCGCGCTGATCGCCGCCTCGCCCCGCTTCGGCACCCCCGACGAGTTCCGGCAGCGCGGAGTGATCGTGAGGTCGAACGGCCTCGACCCGATCGCCCGTACCTCGCCCGAACGCTGGTTCACGAGCGGCTTCGCCGCGGCCCAGCCCGCGATCACCGAGTGGGCCGTGCAGATGGTGCGCACCACCGACCCCGGCTGCTACATCGCGGCCTGCGAGGCGCTCGCCGCCTTCGACGTGCGGGCCGAACTGGGCATGGTGGGTGTGCCCACCCTCGTCCTGGCCGGCTCCGACGACCAGGTCACCGGGCCCGCGGAGGCGCGGACACTGGTCGCCGGGATACCGGACGCCCGGCTCGCGGTCGTGCCCGGTGCCTCGCACCTGGTTCCCGTGGAGCAGCCCGCCGCCGTCACGGATCTGCTCGTACGGCACTTCTCCGGCGCCTGGCAGCCCGCCTTCGACTCGTCCACCGGCCAGCTGGCGATCCAGGCCGCGCCCGCGTACCCCGCGCAGGCCGCCCCGCCGCCGGTCGCGCCCTTCGCCGAGATCGCCCCGGCCCCCGTACGGCCCGAGACCATGGGGCGGTCGGATCTCTTCGAGATCGGGATCAAGGTGCGCCGCGAGGTGCTGGGGGACGCGCACGTCGACACGGCGCTGGCCTCGGCGGACGAGTTCTCCGGGGACTTCCAGGAGTTCGTCACCCGGTACGCGTGGGGCGAGATCTGGGACCGGCCCGGACTCGACCGGCGCTCACGCAGCTGTGTCACGCTCACCGCCCTGGTCGCGGGCGGCCACCTCGACGAACTGGCCTTCCACACCCGTGCCGCCCTGCGCAACGGTCTCACCCCGGTGGAGATCAAGGAGGTGCTGCTCCAGACGGCCGTCTACTGCGGTGTTCCGGCCGCCAACAGCGCCTTCAAGGTGGCGCAGCAGGTCATCCGGGAGGAGACCACACCCCAGGAGTGATCTTGAGCCTGGTAGTGGGAGCACCCCTCTCGGTCCCCCTTCCCGGCGCCGGGAAGGGGGAGGATGGACCCATGAAGCTCACGAAGAAGTCGCATGCCTGCATTCGACTCGAGAAGGACGGGCGTGTGCTCGTCATCGACCCGGGGACCTTCACGGAGGAGGACGCGGCCGTCGGAGCGGACGCGATCCTGGTCACGCACGAGCACCTCGACCACTTCAACGAGGACCGCCTTCGGGCCGGTATGGAGGCCAACCCGGCGGCGGAGATCTGGACGCTTCGGTCGGTGGCGGAGCAGGTCTCCGCCGCCTTCCCCGGCCGGGTGCACACCGTCGGTCACGGCGACACGTTCACCGCCGCCGGCTTCGACGTCCAGGTGCACGGTGAACTGCACGCCGTGATCCACCCGGACATCCCGCGCATCACCAATGTCGGCTATCTCGTCGACGACGGCCGCGTCTTCCACCCCGGCGACGCCCTCACCGTCCCCGACCGGCCGGTCGAGACGCTGATGCTCCCCGTGATGGCCCCGTGGAACAAGATCTCCGAGGTCATCGAGTACGTCCGCGAGGTCAAGCCGCAACGCGCGTACGACATCCACGACGCCCTGCTCACGGACCTCGCCCGGCCGATCTACGACCACCAGATCGGCGCTCTCGGCGGTTCCGAACACCTGCGGCTCGCGCCGGGAGCGTCGGCGGACGTCTGAGCCGGCCGCGCGTGAACCCGTGACGCGTCCGCCCCGCCCTGGCCGCCAAGGGGTGGACGGAGTGTGATCGGCGGGCTCGTTGTCGTACCCGCCCGGTAGGTTGTGAGGCATGCGCATCGCCACCTGGAACGTGAACTCGATCACCGCCCGTCTCCCGAGGGTGCTGGCCTGGCTGGAGAGCAGCGGCACGGACGTGCTGTGCCTCCAGGAGGCCAAGGTCGCCGCCGAGCAGTTCCCGGCCGAACAGCTGCGCGAGCTGGGTTACGAGACGGCCGTGCACGCCACGGGACGGTGGAACGGCGTGGCGGTGATCTCCCGGGTCGGCCTGGAGGACGTGGTCAAGGGCCTGCCCGGCGGCCCCGGGTACGAGGGTGCGGAGGAACCCCGGGCCGTCTCCGCGACCTGCGGCCCGGTCCGCGTCTGGTCGGTGTACGTGCCGAACGGCCGCGAGGTGGACCACGCCCACTACGCGTACAAGCTCCAGTGGTTCGAGGCCCTGCGCGCCGCGGTGGCGGGCGACGCGGCGGGCAGCCGGCCGTTCGCGGTGCTCGGCGACTACAACGTGGCGCCCACGGACGACGACGTCTACGACGTGGCCGCGTTCGAGGGCCTGACCCATGTCACTCCGGCCGAGCGTGCCGCGCTGGCGGCCCTGCGCGAGGAGGGTCTGACGGACGTGGTCCCGCGCCCCCTCAAGTACGAGCACCCGTACACGTACTGGGACTACCGCCAGCTCGCCTTCCCGAAGAACCGCGGCATGCGCATCGACCTCGTCTACGGCAACGAGGCGTTCTCGACGGCGGTCAAGGACGCGTACGTCGACCGCGAGGAACGCAAGGGCAAGGGCGCCTCGGACCACGCACCCGTCGTCGTGGACCTGGACGTCTAGCGCTTCGTCAGGCCTCCCACGTCGGCCGCCCGCGTGAACCGGGTCTCGGCGTCGGGACGGCCAACCGGCCTCGGCGTCGGGACGGTCAACCGACCGCACGTCGTTCCCGTACGGCCAACTCCCCTTCCGCGGGGCGCCGTACGGATTCCCTCGCGCGCCCCGCGAGGGAAATTCAACAGGCGCTGGATCATGCCGGGTCGAATTCCAGGGGTGATGAATCTCCAGGGCGAGGGTGCGCCTCGCCCGGTCGGGGAAGGAATGTGGTGAGGCCCGGAGGCGGCCCGCCGGGCGTCACCATTCGCGTGTTTCTGTGATCAACTGCCGCAAGCTACGTTTTGTTCACATGCCGGGAACGCGGAGCTCAGGTGATCGCACACCCCACGGAGAGGCCGGTCATGAACATCCCCTTCCTGGACAAGTGGCTCAAGCGCTATCCGGTGCGGCAGGACCGGCCACTCGCCGCCGCCTTCGAGGACGATCCGGCGGGTGTCGCCGAGCTGCTCTCGGAGTGCGAACTGCTCCGCTCCCAGGCCGCGGCCGTCGGCGTCGAACTGGACGACACCCCGGCCTCGTTGGTGGCGCTCGACCAGCTCCTGCCGCTGTGGCGCGACGACCCCGAGGCGCTGCCCTGGCTCGGCAACGACGCCGGTCTCTATCTCGGCACGGTCGTGGTGCGCACGGTGCCGGGTGCCGCCTGGCATGTCTGGCCCGGCGGCAGTCCGGCGGTGCGGCTCCCCTCGGGCCGCGAGATCCCGGTCGTGGGGGGGGGGGGGGAGGGGGGGGGGGGGGGGGGTGCGGGGGGGTTCTAGACGTACGTCGAGGACGCGGAGGGAGGAAAGGGCC